>JBBQXN010000017.1:0-57478 GCA_038209585.1 Burkholderiales bacterium | reverse complement strand
GTCGGCAGTTTCCAGCGCGGCCATGTCGGCGGTGTCGATGGCGGCCACTTGCGCGGTGGTCATGGCAGCGAACTGCGCGGTGGTCATGGCCTGCAGCTGGTCGCTGCCCAGGGCCGCGATGTTGTCGCTGCTGAGTGCGCGCACTTGCACCGTGCTCAGCGCAGCGACATCAGCCGTTTCCATGGCCGCAGCCTGGTCTGTCGTCAGCGCGGCGATCTGTGCCGTGGTCAGCGCACGCACTTGCGCGGTGGTCAACGCGTTCAGGTCGTCGGTGCTCCAGGCAGCGAACTGGGCAGTCGTGAGTGCTGCGACCTGATGCGTGCCCAGCGCGGCCACCTGATCAGAGTCCAGGGCATTTAATTGATCGGACGTCAAGGCGCGAATCGAAGCGGTATTCAGCGCACGCAAGTCGGCCGTTTCCAGCGCGGCCATGTCGCCGGTTTCGATCGCAGCAACTTGCGCAGTAGACAGCGCGGCGAACTGGGCTGTACTCATGGCGCGCATCTGGTCACTGCCCAAGGCCACGATGCTGTCGGTGGTGAGTGCACGCATTTGCGTCGTGCTGAAAGCGCCGACGTTGTCGGTCTGCATGCCGGCGATCTGGTCGGTGCTCAGGGCGGCAATCTGGGCCGAAGTCAGCGCGCGAATCTGTGCGGTGGTCAGCGCGTTGAAGCTGTCCGTGTTCAGGCCGGCCAGTTGCGGGGCCGTTGTCAGCGCAGCCACCTGGGCGGTGCTCAGGGCGGCAAGCTGGTCAGAGCCCATGGCGCCCAGTTGGTCGCTGTTCAGCGCGCGGATGCCAGCGGTGCCCAGGGCGCGCACATCGGCGGTTTCCAGCGCACCGATGTCCTCGGTCTCGATGGCCGCCACCTGGTTGGTCGTCAGCGCTGCAAATTGCGCTGTAGACATGCCACGCAACTGGTCGCTGCCCAGTGCCACGATGCCGTCGGTGGTCAGTGCGCGAACCTGGCTGGTTGACAACGCCGCGGCGTCTGCGGTTTCCATCGCCGCCACTTGTTCGGTACTCAGCGCGCCGATCTGGGCGGTGCCCAGGGCGCGGATCTGGCCCGTGGTGAGTGCGGCGAAGTTGTCGGTGGACAGCGCTGCCACCTGGTCCGTGGTGAATGCTGCGATTTGCTGGGTACCCAAGGTGCCCACCTGGTCGGTGCTCAGTGCGTTGAGCTGGTCGCTGCTGAGCGCGCGCAATGCGCTGCTGCCCAGTGCGCGCAGATCGTCTGTGTCAAGCGCGGCCATGTCGTCGGTCTGGATGGCGGCTACTTGCGCGGTGGTCAGTGCGGCAAACTGCGCTGTCGTCATGGCGCGGAGCTGGTCGCTGCCGAAAGCCACGATGGCGTCGCTAGACAGGGCACGCACTTGTGCCGTGCTCAGGGCCGCCACGTCGGCGGTTTCCATGGCGGCAGCCTGGTCGGTGGTCAGCGCCGCAATCTGGTGCGTCCCCAGCGCGCGTATCTGGGCGGTGCCCAGTGCGTTGATGTCGTCGGTACTCCAGGCAGCGAATTGGTCGGTGGTCAAGGCGGCCACTTGCTGGGTGCCCAGCGAAGCCACCTGTTCAGAAGTCAGCGCATTGAGCTGATCGCTGCTGAGTACGCGCATTGCAGCGCTGGCAAAGGCACGCAGGTCGGCCGTTTCCAGCGCCGCCATGTCGGCGGCTTCGATGGCGGCTACCTGGTTGGTCGTCAGCGCGGCGAACTGCGCCGTCGTCATGGCTTGCAGTTGGTCGCTGCCCAGGGCAACGACGGCATCGGTGCTCAAGGCGCGCACTTGGGCTGCGCTCAGAGTGGCGACATCGGCTGTCTCCATGGCGGCAATCTGCTCGGTCGTCAGGCTACCCACCTGCGCGGTGGTCAGCACGCGCACCTGGGCGGTGGTCAGGGCGATGAAGTCGTCCGTGCTCCAGGCGCTGATCTGGTCGGTACCCAGCGCTGCGACTTGTGAGGTGCTCAGCGCGGCCACCTGGTCAGAACTCAGCGCGTTGAGCTGGTCGGTGCTCATGGTGCGGATGTTGGCGGTGCCCATGGCCCGCAGGTCGGCCGTTTCCAGCGCCGCGATGTCGTCGGTGTCGATCGCCGCTGTCTGCGCGGTGGTCAGCGCAGCGAACTGCGCCGTGGTCATCGCGCGCAGCTGGTCGCTGCCCAGTGCAACGATGGCGTCGGTGCCCAGGGCGCGCACTTGTACGGCACTGAGCGTGGCCACATCGGCCGTTTCCATGGCAGCGACTTGTTCTGTCGTCAGGCTGCCCACCTGGGCGGTGTTCAGGGCACGCACCTGCGCGGTAGTCAGGGCAACGACGTCATCGGTGCTCAGGCTGGAGACTTGGCCCGTACTCAGCGCAGCCACTTGCGCCGTGCCCAATGCGGCCACCTGGTCAGAGCCCAGGGCGTTCAACTGGTCAGACGACAGCGCGCGAATGGCGGCCGTGCCCAGGGCACGCAGGTCGGCCGTTTCCAGCTCGGCCATGTCGGCGGTGTCGATGGCCGCTACTTGCGCGGTGGACAGCGCCGCGAACTGCGCAGTCGTCATGGCGCGCAGCTGGTCGCTGCCGAAGGCCACGATGTTGTCGCTGGACAGGGCGCGCACTTGGGCGGTGGAAAGCGTGGCCACGTCGGCCGTCTCCATCGCGGCAGCCTGGTCGGTGCTGATGGCGGCCATTTGTGCCGTGGTCAGCGCGCGCACTTGCTGCGTCGTCAGAGCGCTGAAGTTGTCCGTGGACAGGGCCGAGAAGCGGTCGGTCGTCAGCGCCGCCACTTGCTGGGTACCCAGCGCAGCGAACTGTTCCGTGCCCAGGGCATTGAGCTGGTCGGAACTCAGGGCCCGCACGGCAGCGGTGCTCAGCGCACGCAGGTCTGCGGTTTCGAGTGCCACCATGCCGTCGGTGCCGATGGCTGCGGCCTGTGCCGTGGTCAGCACGGCGAACTGTGCGGTGTTCAAGGCGCGTAGCTGGTCGCTGCCCAGCGCAGTGATGGCGTCGCTGGCCAGCGCACGCACCGCGGCGGTGTTCAACGCAGCCAGGTCGGCGGTTTCGATGGCGGCCAGTTGGCTGGTCGTCAGCGCGGCGGCCTGGGCGCTGCTCAGCACGGCGGCCTGGGCCGTGGTGATGGCAGCGAAGTCTTCCGTCGACAGCGACGAGACCTGGTTCGTGGTGAAGGCGCGGAACTGGCCGGTGGTGAAAGCACCGATCTGGTCGGTGGTCAGCGCATCGATCTGATCGGTGGACAGCGACGTGAGTTGCGCGGTACCCAACGCACGCAGGGCCTGCGTCTGGAAGTACGGCATCTGGTCAGTCGTCAGCACGGACAAGCCCAGCGTGGGGATGGCGAATACCTGCTGCGCGCTCAAGGCCCCGATCTGGTCGCTGGAAAATGCCAGCCAGTCCTCAGTCGTCAGATTGGCGATGGTGCGCGTGGACAGGCCGGCAATTTGCGACGTGGAAAGCGGCGAGATAAGTGAAGGCATGGGTCACCCGTGAGCGTTGTCGGTTGGGCCGCCGCCGGGGGTGGGGTGCCATCAGCACCATCCCCAGGACGTCCGTTCCATCGCTTATCGGGTGTGTCCGTGCCGGCCTTTAGGACAGATTGGCTTCAAAAGCGGGACAGGCCCCTGCCTGTGTGCTTGTTCACGCCCTCACTTGCCGCATCACATGCCGCATCACATGCCGCATCACTTGCCCGCCGGCACCTTGCCATCCACGCCTTTGACGTAGAACTTCACACCGCCCAGAAAGGCGTCGTCGGCTACAACGTCCTTGGCCAGCAGCTCTTTGCCGTCCTGGCCCAGCAGCGGGCCTTTCCAGATGCTGAAGCTGCCATCCTTCAGTCCAGCCTTGATGGTTTCGACCTTGGCCTTGATATCGGCGGGTACCTTGTCGCTGATGGAAACGAGGTCGATCGCGCCTTCCTTCACGCCCCACCACACGCCACCGCCGCCTTCCCACTTGCCTTCCAGTGCCTGGCGCGTGGCCTGTATGTAGTACGGGGCCCAGTCGATGATGGCGCTGGCCAGGTGGGCTTCAGGCGCGTAGGCCGTCATGTCGCTGTCCCAGCCGAAGGCCAGCTTGCCGTTCTTGGCGGCCGTTTGCAGCACGGCTGAGCTGTCGGTGTTCTGGAACAACACGTCGGCGCCCTGGTTCAGCAGGCTTTGCGCGGCCTCGGTTTCCTTGGGCGGGTTGAACCATTCGTTGACCCAGACCACCTTGGTCTTGATCTTCGGGTTCACGCTTTGCGCGCCCAGCGTGAAGCTGTTGATGTTGCGGATGACCTCGGGGATGGGAATGGAGCCCACCACGCCCAGCGTGTTGCTCTTGGTCATCGCCCCGGCAATCACGCCTGCCATGTAGGCGCCCTCGTAGGTCCGGCTGTCATAGGTGCGCATGTTGGGCGCTTGCTTGTAGCCGGTGGCGTGCTCGAATTTCACGCCCGCGTGGTCGGCCGCCACCTTCAGCATCGGTTCCATGTAGCCGAAGGTGGTGCCGAAGACGAGCTGATTGCCCTGGCCCACGAGGTCGCGGAAAACGCGTTCTGCATCGGCCGCCTCAGGCACTTTTTCGACGAAGGTGGTGACGACCTTGTCGCCGAATTCTTTTTCGATGGCCTTGCGACCGTTGTCGTGCGCAAAGGTCCAACCGCCGTCGCCCACGGGGCCGACGTAGGCGAAGGCGATCTTCAGCGGTTCGGGTTGGGCCACCGCGGCTGAAGCGGGCGCGGCTGAGCCTGCGCCCGCCACTGGGGCTGCGGCATCTTCCTTCTTGCCGCAGCCTACCAGCGCGGCGCTGGCGGCCAGAACGGCCCAGCCAGCGGCTTGCAGCAGTCGGCGTTTTCGGTTGTCAGTTTGCATCTTCAGGTCTCCTGGTGGTTGATGGTCTGGGTGAACTCAATGGCCGGGCGTGAAAGGCTGCCCCAGCGCTGCCGGCCGGTTGGCGCGGATGAAGCTGGCGTTGCGCGAGATCAGCACCAGCACCGCGATGGTGGCCAGGTACGGCAACATGCTCAAGAACTGGCTGGGCACGTCCACGCCCTGGCCTTGCAGATGGAACTGCAGCATGGTCACGCCGCCGAACAGATAGGCCCCGAGCAACACCCGTGCCGGGCGCCAGGTGGCGAAGGTGGTCAGCGCCAGGGCGATCCAGCCTTTGCCCGCGACCATGCCTTCCACCCACAGCGGCGCATACACCACCGACAGGTAAGCCCCGGCCACGCCGCACAGTGCCCCGCCGGCCAAGACAGCCGCCATGCGGATGCGCTGCACGGGGTAGCCCAGCGCATGTGCAGCCTCGGGCGACTCACCCACCGAGCGCAGCACCAGCCCGGCGCGGCTGCGGTACAAAAACCAGGCCATGCCCACAGCCGCCAAGATGGCCAGGTAAACCATCGGGTGCTGGCGGAACAGTGCCGGGCCGACGAAGGGCAGGTCCGACAGCAGCGGCACGGCAAATCGCGGCCGCTCGCCCAGCCGCGCCTGCACGTAGCCGGCGCCAACGAAAGCAGAAAAACCGCCGCCGAACAGGCTCAGCGCCAGCCCGGTGGCCACCTGGTTGGTACCCAGATAGATGGTCAGCAGCCCGAAGGCGCCGGCCATGGCCGCGCCGGCGGCGGCCCCGGCAACAAAAGCCAGTACGTCGCTGCCCGTCTGCACGCCTGTGGCGAAACCGGCGATGGCGGCCACCAGCATCATCCCTTCAGCACCCAGGTTGACGACGCCAGCACGTTCGTTGATGAGCAGGCCCAGGCCCGCCAGCGCCAGCACCGTGCCGGCACTCAGCGTGGCTGCCAGCAGCAGGCTCAGGCCTTCCATGCCGGTACCTCGTTCAGTGGTGTCGGTGGCGCTGAACGGCGCGGCTGCCAGCGCAAGCGCCGGTAAATCAGGGTGTCGCAGGCCAGCAGCGAAAACAGCAGCAGCCCCTGGAACACGCCGGTCAGCGATTTCGGCAGCCCCATGCGCGTTTGCGCCAGCTCGCCGCCGATGTAGAACAGGCTCATCAACAGCCCCGAGAACACGATGCCCACCGGGTGCAGCCGCCCGACATAGGCCACGATGATGGCGGCAAAGCCATAGCCGGCCGGCACATACGGCGTCAGCTGCCCCAGTGGCCCGGCCACTTCCAGCGCTCCCGCCAGGCCGGCCATGCCGCCCGACACCAGCAAAGCCGTCCACAAGGCCTGGCGCGACGAGAAACCGGCATAACGCGCCGCCGCCGGCGCCAGCCCGCCCACCTGCAGCGCGAATCCCTTGAGGCTGCGAAACAGAAACAACCACAGCACGCCCACGGCCAGCGCAGCGATGACGACGCCCACATGCGCGCGCAAGCCGTCCACCAGGCGCGGAATGCGTGTCTCTGGCAGGAAAGTGATGCTTTGCGGAAAGTTGAAGCCGTTCGGGTCTTTCCAGGGCCCGTAGACCAGCCAACTCAGCAAGTATTCGGCGACATAGACCAGCATCAGGCTGACCAGAATCTCGTTGGCCTGGAAGCGGTCGCGCAGCAGCGCCACGATGGCCGCCCAGGCCATGCCGCCCAGCACGCCGGCCAGCAGGATGGGCACGACGATGCCCCGGCCCAAGCTGCCCCACGCGCTGCCCGGACCAGCCTGCATGGCCACCCAGCCCGCGCACAGCGCGCCCAGCACGAACTGGCCTTCGGCGCCGATGTTCCACACGTTCGAACGGAAGCAAACCGCCAGGCCGAGTGCGATCAGGATCAGCGGTGTGGCCTTCACCGACAGTTCAGACCAGCCGTAGGCGTTTTTCAGCGGCTCGACGAAAAACACCTGCAAGCCGCGCACGGGGTCTTTGCCCAGCAGCACGAACAGTCCCACGCCTATCAGCACCGTGATCAGCAGCGCCAGCAGCGGGCTGGCCAGGCTCATCCAGCGCGAAGGCGCGGGGCGGGCTTCCAGCTTCAGCCTGTTCAACATGCTCAGCACGGTGACGCCGCGGCCTGCGACCACAGCCCGCTCATCCACTGCCCCAGCGTTTCGATGCGCGCTTCAGAGATCGGCAGGGCCGGCGACAAGCGGCCTTTGGAGATGACGACCAAACGGTCGGCCAGCGCGAACAGCTCTTCCAGTTCCTCGCTCACCAGCAGCACGGCGCAGCCGGCGTCGCGCAGCGCGATCAGTTCATGGCGAATCTGCGCCGCCGCGCCCACGTCTACGCCCCAGGTGGGCTGGGCGACGATGAACAAGCGTGGCCGCGCGTCGATCTCGCGCCCGACGATGAATTTCTGCAGGTTGCCGCCCGACAGGCTGCTGGCCAGCGCCGCCGGCCCGCTGGCCTTGACGCCAAAGCGCGCGATCAGCTCAGCAGCCAGCCGCTGCACGCGCCCCGGCGCCACCCAGCCACGCGGTGCGACCGCTTCCGTGCGCGTCAGCAGCGTGTTCTGCGCCAGGCTCAGCTGCGGCACCGCGCCGCGGCCCAGCCGTTCTTCAGGCACGAAATGCAGGCCCAGCGCACGACGCTGGCGCGGGCCTTGGCCGGCCATGTCCTGGCCCAGCAGGGTGATGTTGCCGTGCCTGCCGCGCGGGTCTTCGCCCGACAGTGCCGCCAGCAGCTCTTGCTGGCCGTTGCCTGAAACGCCGGCCACGCCCAGCACCTCGCCGGCGTGCAGGTCGAAGCCTATGTCCTGCAGGTCGGTGCCGAAAGGGTCGCTGCGCGCCAGAGTCAAGCCCTGCACGCGCAGCACCACAGCACCTGCGGCCTGCGCGCGCGGCGGCAGGGCCGGCGGGTCGGCGCCGATCATCAGCCGCGACAGGCTGGCGCCCGTCTCCTCAGCCGGGTTCACCACGCCCATGACGCGGCCAGCGCGAAGCACCGTGCAGCGGTGGCACAGGGCGCGAATCTCGTCGAGCTTGTGGCTGATGTAGAGGATGCTGCAGCCGCCTGCGGCCAGCGCGCGCAGGGTGTGGAACAGCTTGTCCACGGCCTGCGGTGTCAGCACCGAGGTGGGTTCGTCCAGGATCAGCAACTGCGGCTGGGTGAGCAGGGCACGCACGATCTCCACGCGCTGTTTTTCGCCCACGCTCAAGCTGTGCACGGGCCGCGCGGGGTCGATGTCCAGGCCGTAGGTGTGGGCGACTTCTTCAATGCGTGCGGATACTTGCTGAAGCTTGAGCGATTTATCCAGCCCCAGCCACACGTTTTCTGCCGCGGTGAGCGTGTCGAACAGCGAAAAGTGCTGATAAACCATGCTGATGCCCAAGGCGCGCGCCTGCGCCGGGCTGGCCAGGCGCAGCAACTCGCCGTTGAAGCGCAGGCTGCCGGCGTCGGGCTGCACGGCGCCATAGATCACCTTCATCAGCGTGCTCTTGCCGGCGCCGTTTTCGCCCAGCACGGCATGGATCTCGCCCGGTGCCACCTGCAGATTCACGTCATCGACGGCACGCACTAAAGGGTATTGCTTGGTGATGCCGGCGAGCTCCAGTCGAAGCACTTGGGTGCCGCCGCAGTGGCGTCGTTGGTTGAAGGTTCAGCGAGTGTGACGGATGAGCCGCTGCGCCCGGCGAACTTGTCGCTCACGTCCCCCTGGTCGCTGGCCGGCCTGCCACCCAGGTGGCCACGAGGTTGCGCTCATCGGCCAGCGTGAGGAAGGCGAACACGCGCGCATGCAGCGTTTGCGCCGGCACGCCGGGCACCGCGCCACGGGCGAGGCTGTCGCGGTGCACTGCCACGGGGCCGAGGGCCCAGTCCCACAGCACCACATCGGCCATGGCGCCGGTGTCCAGGTGCCCGATCTCATGCGCCAGGCCCAGGTTGTCTGCCGCGCCGCGCGTGGCGGCGTACAGCGCCGACCAGGCCGTCAGGCGCGTGCCGCGCAGCGCCTGCACCTTGTAGCCGTCTCCCAGGGTGCGCAGCTGGCACAGGCTGGTGCCGCCGCCCACGTCGCTGGCCAGGCTGACACGGTGGGGCGTGTCCACTGCCGCCTGCCAGTCGAACAAGCCGCTGCCCAGAAACAGGTTGCTGCTGGGGCAATGCGCAATCTGCGCGCCGGTGTCGCGCAGCAGGGTGCGGTCGGTGTCGTCCAGCCAGATGCCGTGCGCCAGCACGGCGCGCTCGAACAGCAGGCCGTGGCGGTGGTAGACGTCCAGGTAGCTGCGCGCTTCTGGGAACAGCTCGGCTACCCAGCGCACTTCGTCGGTGTTCTCGGCCACGTGCGTCTGCATGAACACGCCGGGGTGGCGGCGGCACAGCACGCCAGCCATGGCCAGCTGCGCCGGCGTGCTGGTGGCGGCAAAGCGCACCGTGACCGCAAAGTGGTTGCGGCCCTGGGCGTGAAAGCGCTGGATCAGGTCTTCGCAATCTGCTTCTGCGCCCGCCACGTCGTCCAGCAGCGCGGGTGGCGCGTGGCGGTCCATCAGCACTTTGCCCGTCACCAGGGCCATGCCGCGCGCGGCCGCGGCCTCGAACAAGGCTTCAGCCGACACCTTGTGCACCGTGGGAAACACCACGGCCGTGGTCGTGCCGTGGGCCAGCAAGGCGTCCAGAAAGCGCGCAGCGCCCTCGGTCGCCACCGCAGGGTCGGCGAAACGCAGCTCGGCCGGGAAGGTGTAGGTATTCAACCAGTCGAGCAGGCCCGTGCCGTAGCTGGCCATCACATCCAGCTGCGGGGCATGCACATGGGTGTCGATGAAGCCAGGCATCAAGAGCCGGCCTCGGTGGTCGTGTTGTTCCCAGTCGGGTCCGGGTGGCTGGCTGCCGGGCAGGATGCCGGCGATGCGCTGGCCGTCGATCAAAAGCCAGTGGTCTGGTCGCCAGCGCACGCCTTCCATCGCCGTGCTTCCCCAGGTGGGGGCGTGGCTGAAATCCAGCAGGTCGGCGCGCAGGGCATGTTGGGTCATCGTGGCTTTTCAGCAGGGCGCGAGAATCTACGCCTTTGCTATGGTGTTCAGTTGAGCATCGCACAGGCTGTGCCTGGCGATTCATGACCGCCCCCGATCCTTCTGCCTAAACGCCCATGTCCACCCGTCCCATCCGTTTCTTCCACCGTGGTGCCATCACTGAAGTCGCTGATGTGGCGTCCACGCGCAGCGTGCTCGACTGGTTGCGTGAAGACCAGCATTGCACCGGCACCAAGGAAGGCTGCGCCGAGGGCGATTGCGGCGCCTGCACCGTCGTGCTGGGCGAACTGGACGCGCAGGGCGCGCTGCAACTGAAGCCGGTGAACTCATGCATTCAGTTCGTGCCCACGCTGGACGGCCGGGCGCTGTTCACGGTGGAAGACATCGCCGCGCTGGCCGCACCCGCGAATCTGCATCCCGTGCAGCAAAGCCTGGTCGACTGCCACGGCACGCAGTGCGGTTTTTGCACGCCTGGCTTCGTCATGGCGCTGTGGGCCAGTTACGAACGCCACCAGGCGGCCGGCACCGTGCCTGCGCGGCAGCAGCTGGCTGACGATCTGTCAGGCAACCTGTGCCGCTGCACCGGCTACCGGCCCATCCTGGACGCTGCACAGCAGATGTTCCAGCATGCGCCGGTCGCGCTGCCGCGCCAGGCCGTGGTGGACGCGTTGCAAACGCTGGCATCCGACCCCCCTCTGCACACCGCCCAGGGCTTTCATGCGCCGCGCACGCGTAATGAATTCGCCAAGCTGCGCCAGGAATTGCCGCAGGCGCATGTGCTGGCTGGCAGCACCGACATCGGCCTGTGGGTGAACAAGCAATTTCGCGAGCTGCCCGAACTGATCTACATCGGCCGCGTGGCGCAGCTGCAACGTATAGATCTGTATGCCGACAGCCTGTACATCGGCGCGGCCGTGCCGCTGGAAGCGGCCTGGCGGGCGCTGGCCAACGACTGGCCGGCGCTGCGCGACGTGTGGCTGCGCTTCGCCAGCCCGCCCATTCGCGGCAGCGGCACCATGGGCGGCAACGTGGCCAACGGCTCGCCCATCGGCGACAGCGCGCCGGTGCTCATCGCCCTGGGCGCAGAGATCGAACTGCAGCAGGGCCAGCGTGTACGCCGCCTGCCGCTGAAGGATTTCTACACGGGCTACATGCAAAACGCGCTGCTGCCCGGCGAATTCGTCAGCGGCCTGTCTGTGCCGCGCGGGCAGGGTGGCAGTTTGCGCGCTTACAAGATCAGCAAGCGTTTCGACTGCGACATCTCTGCGGTGTGTGCCGGCTTGTGGATACGTCTGGAAGGCGACATGGTGCGCGGTGTGCACCTGGCCTTTGGTGGCATGGCGGGCACGGTGCGCCGCGCCTACAACGCCGAGAACGCCTTGCTGGCCCAGCCCTGGAACGAGGCCGCGCTGCAAGCCGCGCAAGCCGCGCTGGTGGGCGACTTCAGCCCGATGACCGACCTGCGCGCCAGCGCCGGCTATCGCCTGCAAGTGGCGCAGAACCTGCTTCGCCGCTTCTGGCTGGAAACCCGCAGCGTGGACGCGCTGCCCACCACGGCCGTCAACGTGTGGGAAGCCTTGCTGTGAACCGCCCTTCAGACCTGCCACCCAAGCTGACCGAAATCATCAACGTGCCCGGCCTGTTCACGCAGGTGGGCGTGAGCCGGCCGCACGAATCGGCGCACCTGCATGTGGCTGGCACGGCGCCCTACACCGACGACATTCCTGAAGTGGTGGGCACCTTGCATGTGGCGCTGGGCTTGTCGCCGCTGGCGCATGGCCGCATTCTTGCCATCGATCTTTCCCGCGTTCGGTCCATGCCAGAAGTCGTGGACGTGTTCACTGCCCGCGACTTGCCGGCCATCAACGACTGCGGCAGCCTGGTGCACGACGAGCCCATCCTCGCGGGCGAGGCCGGCGACACCCTGCGCTACCGCGGCCAGCCGGTGTTTGCCGTGGTGGCACGCACGCGCCAGGCTGCGCGTCGGGCGGCGGCGCTGGCAGCTGGAGCGATTCAAGCTGAAACGCTGCAGCCCGTGCTGTCGCACATCGAAGCGCATGCTGCAGGTGACTACGTCGTGCCGCCCATGCATCTGCTGCGCGGTGACGCCAAGCTGGCCATCGCCCAGGCACCGCATCGCCTGAAGCTGCAGTTCGAGCTGGGTGGGCAAGAGCAGTTTTATCTGGAAGGCCAGATCAGCTATGCCGTGCCTGCTGAGAACGGCGGCATGACGGTGCACTGCAGCACCCAGCACCCCAGCGAGATGCAGCACCTGGTGGCCCACGCGCTGGGCCGGCCGGCGCATGCCGTGCAGGTGCAGTGCCGGCGCATGGGCGGCGGCTTCGGCGGCAAAGAAACGCAGAGCGCGCAGTTCGCCTGCATCGCCGCCGTGGCGGCCGTGCGCACCGGCAAGCCTGTGAAGCTGCGGCTGGACCGCGACGACGACTTTCTCATCACTGGCCGGCGCCATTGCTTCAGCCACAGCATCGAAGTCGGCTTCGAGGACAACGGGCGCATCATGGGCGCGGAAGCCACCATGGTGTCGCGCGCCGGGCACGCGGCGGATTTGTCGGGCCCGGTGATGACGCGTGCGCTGTGTCACTTCGACAACGCCTACTGGCTGCCCCATGTGGCCGTGCATGGCTATTCAGCGCGAACGAACACGCAAAGCAACACCGCGTTCCGCGGCTTTGGGGGCCCGCAAGGCGCGCTGGCGATCGAGTACGCCCTTGACAGCATCGCGCGCCATCTGGGCCTGGACCCGCTGGATGTGCGGCGCACCAATTTCTACGGCCGCGAGCTGCGCAACGTCACGCCTTACGGCCAGAAGTTGCGCGACAACATCATTCACCCGCTGGTGAGCGAGCTGGAAGCCAGCTGCGATTACGCCCGTCGCCGCTTGGCGATCGTCGAATACAACGCCAGCAGCCCGGTGCTGAAAAAAGGCCTGGCGCTGACACCGGCCAAATTCGGCATCAGCTTCAACGTCGTACACCTGAACCAGGCCGGCGCGCTGGTGCATGTGTACACCGACGGCAGTGTGCTGGTGAACCACGGCGGCACAGAAATGGGCCAGGGTCTGAATACCAAGGTGGCGCAGGTGGTGGCGCATGAACTGGGCCTGCCTTTCGAGGCCGTGCGCTGCAGCGCCACCGACACGCACAAGGTGGCCAACACCTCGGCCACGGCTGCCAGCACCGGCAGCGACTTGAACGGCAAGGCCGCGCAAGACGCGGCGCGCCAGGTGCGCGCCAGGCTGGCGGTCTTTGCGGCGCAGAAATACGGCGGCCAGGCGGGAGAGGTCGGCTTTGCCCATGGCCAGGTCAGCGTGGCCGGCCACAGCCTGCCCTTCGCTGAAGTGGTGCAGCAGGCTTATCTGGCGCGGGTGCAGTTGTGGAGCGACGGCTTCTACGCTACGCCCGACCTGAGCTGGGACAAGGCCACGCTGCAGGGCAAGCCCTTTTACTACTTCGCTTACGGCGCGGCCTGCAGCGAGGTGCTGGTCGATACGCTGACAGGCGAATGGAAGCTGTTGCGCGCCGATTTGCTGCACGACGCGGGCCAATCGCTGAACCCGGCCATCGATATCGGCCAGATCGAAGGTGCTTTCGTTCAGGGCATGGGCTGGCTTACCAGCGAGGAGCTGGTGTGGCACCCGGCCGATGGCAGCCCACGCGCCGGACTGCTGGCCACGCATGCGCCCAGCACCTACAAGATTCCCACGGCCAACGACTTGCCCAAGGTGCTGAACACGCACCTGTTCGACCGCGCCAATGTGCAAGACAGCATCCACCGCAGCAAAGCCGTGGGTGAGCCGCCGATGCTGCTGCCCTTCAGCGTGTTCTTCGCCATCCGCGACGCTGTCTCGGCCGCTGGCGGCCACCGTGTGGACCCGCCGCTGCAGGCGCCGGCCACGCCAGAGGCGATATTGCGCGCGGTGACGGCCGTCATGGCTGGCACGTCTTTGACAGCCGACCAGCGGGCACACGCGCTTTGAGTTTTCACCGCCTGCAGCAGCAAGCCGCTGCCTGGGCCACTGCCGGCCGCGCTGCCGTGGTGGTGGAAGTGCGCGCCACGCGTGGTTCCGTGCCGCGTGAGGCCGGCACACGCATGCTGGTGGCGGCTGATGCCGTGCTGGGCACCATCGGCGGCGGCCAGCTGGAATTGCAGGCCATCGCTGACGCGCGCGCGCTGCTGCTGCGCAGTGAGCGGCAGTTTGAGCGCCATGTCGCCCTGGGCCCCAGCCTGGGCCAGTGCTGCGGTGGTGCAGTGGACCTGCACCATTCTCTGTTGGCAGACACGCCGCCGACGGCATGGCCGTCGCCCCCGCCGCTGTTTCACCTGCAGCTCTACGGCGCAGGCCACGTGGGCCGCGCCATCGTGCGCCTGCTGGCCGACCTGCCTTGCACGGTGCAGTGGATCGACGAACGCGAAAGCGAATTCCCTGCCGAGCCCTTGCCGCCGCACATCCGCCCGCTGTGCGTGGACGGGGTGGAAGCCGAAGTGGCGCAAGCACCGCCTGACGCTTGTTTCCTGGTGCTGACGCACAGCCACGCCACCGACCTGACCATCACCCAGGCCGTACTGGCGCGCAGCGATTTCCGCTTCTTCGGCCTGATCGGCAGCCAAACCAAACGCGCCCGCTTCGAGGCCCGGCTGCGCGAGCGCGGCTTTGGCCCAGCGCAGCTGGCGCGCATGCATTGCCCCATCGGCCTGCCTGGGATCGGTGGCAAGGAGCCCGAGCTGATTGCCATCGCCGCGGTCGCGCAATTGCTGCAAAGCAGCACTGGATAAGCACCCGACTTAGGCATCAGTTCCTGGGGCTGGCGTGGAGCCGTTTTCGCTATCGTGCAATGCACTCTTCCACGCAGTTCCCCGGGCCATGTCCATCTCCAATTCGACCCCCTCGTCCATCGGCGTCACTGGCGACCGCGCCTTGTTCGCCGCGCTCTTTGTGGCTGCGCTGGCGGCTTGCGCCATTGGCGTGCACTACAACCAAGCCACCATCGGCTTCGTCGGAGCTTCCGTGTTGCTGGCCATCGGGGCGGCCACGTTGAAGCTGGCCTGCGGCACCTTGTTCAGCCGCATCACGCTGGGCTTGTGCCTGGCGGCGATGGTGGCGCTGCACATCGACCTGGGCCGCGGCACGCTGGAATTTCACTTCGGTGTGTTCGTCACCCTGGCCCTGCTGCTGGTGTACCGGGATTGGCGGCCCATCCTGGCCGTGGCGCTGTTCTTTGCCGTTCACCACCTGCTGTTCGACAGGTTGCAGGCCGCTGGCTTTGCCGTGTATTGCATGCCGGAACCCGACGTCTTCAAGGTGCTGATGCACGCCGGCTACGTTGTCGTACAGACCAGTCTGGAAATCTTCTTGGCCGTCAAGCTGGGTGCGTTGGCGCGGCAGGGCGATGAACTGCAGAGCTTGCTGGACGCCGTGCGCACTGACGGACACATCACGTTGGCCATCTCCCATGTGCCCGTGTCCACGCCCGGCGCGCTGGCGCTGCAGTCGGTGTTCGAGAACATGCGTGCCACCGTGGCGCAGGTGCGTGGCAGCAGCGAAAACATCAACACCGCCAGCGCAGAAATTGCGCAGGGCAATGTGGACCTGTCCAGCCGTACCGAGCAAACCGCTGCCAATCTGCAGGAAACCGCCAGTTCGATGGAGCAGATCACGGCCAATTCGCTGCAGTCGGCCAGTGCTGCCAGAGACGCCGATGCGCTGGCTGCCAACGCGGCTGCCGTGGCGCAGCGCGGCGGCGAGGTGGTGGCCAGTGTGGTGGCCACGATGGACGACATCCAGCAGTCATCCAGGCGCATTGCCGAGATCATCGGCACCATCGACGGCATCGCTTTTCAGACCAACATCCTGGCGCTGAACGCGGCCGTGGAAGCCGCCCGCGCTGGCGAGCAGGGCCGTGGTTTTGCCGTGGTGGCCAGCGAAGTACGGGCCCTGGCGCAGCGCAGCGCCTCTGCCGCACGTGAGATCAAATCGCTGATCAGTGCCAGCGTGGAAAAAGTGGAATCAGGCACTGCCCTGGTCGGCCGCGCAGGCCAGACCATGACCGAGATCCTGGATTCGGTGAAGCGTTTCAACCAGGTCATCGGCAGCATCAGCCTGGCTGTGTCTGAACAAAGCCACGGCTTGAGCGAGATCAACCGCGCTGTCTCGCAGTTGGACGCGGTCACGCAGCAAAACGCTGCGCTGGTAGAGGAGTCCAGCGCCGCTGCCGAGTCGCTGCGCAGCCAGGCTGTGAAGCTGGCCGAGGTGGTGGCTGTGTTCAGGCTGGAACCTGTGGGCGCGGCGCTCTGATCACAGACAGGGCCTGATTCGCGGCCATCATCGGGGGTGTCGCTGCAGCCACCCGGTCATGTCTGATTCCGCCACATCCTCCACCCCTGCTTTATCGGGCGCGGCCTTCGCCGCGCTCTTGCTGATCGCGCTGATGATGGCTGCCAATCATGTGGCGGCCCGCCTGGCTTTCAACCACGGGGTGGATGTGGCCACGGCCGTGAGCTTTCGCAGCATCGTCACAGCGGTGGTGGTCTCGGCCATCATTGCGCTGCAGCGGGTGCCGCTGCGGCTGCTACCCAGCCACAGGCGCGCGCTGCCCGCGATCGGTTTGCTCATCGCCGTGCAGAGCTTGTGTCTGTATTCCGCCGTGGCTCGCCTGCCCGTGGCGCTGGCGCTGCTGGCTTTCAACACCTACCCGCTTTGGACGGCGCTGTGGGCACGGCTCATTTACCGCCACCGTGCTGAAGCGCGCGTGCTGCGCGCCATGCCGGTGTTGTTGATCGGACTGGCGCTGGCGCTGGATGTCTTCGGCGCCGCTTCGGGCGTGGGTGCGACGGCGCAATGGGCCCGCATCGGTGTGGGCGTGGCCTTTGCGCTGGCCGCAGCCGCCACCTTCGGCCTGGCCCTGGTGTGGACGCAGCATGAAGCCGGCACCCTGGACGGCCGCGTTCGCACCGCCAGCACCATGGCCATCGTCGGCGTCGTGGCTTTGGCCGGGGTAGCCAGCCAGGGTGGCTTTCACTTGCCGCAAGCACCTGCGGGTTGGTGGGGCCTGCTGGCGCTGACGGCGCTTTACGGCACGGCCTTCACCATCATGTTCACCGTGCTGCCCAAGCTGGGCGTGGTGGGCAATTCGGCCATCATGAACGTTGAACCGGTGTTTGCCCTGGCGCTGGCCTGGGCCCTGCTGGGCCAGACCATCGCGCCCCTGCAGGTACTGGGCGCGATGGTGGTGGTGGCCACCGTGGTCTGGCTGGGTTTGCGGCGCCGGCCACGTACCTAGGCGGCCCGCCACGCTGCACGGGATCGATCGTTGAGCGCGGCGCCCAGCACCTGGCTGCAGAGTGGTCTGGCGCTTCGATCCACACCCGCGTGACGGGCCCTGGGTGCGCGGATCATCGAGGTATTCCAGCGTCGCCGTCACCAGGTCAACTGGTTCGATCTGCTACGGCGGAATCATGTTCACGAAATGGGTTTCGCGAAAAGCACCCAACCCGGCCAGCAGCAGCATGCAAAAGAACACCGGCGCTGCAATGACATGCCCTGCGCGCAGGGCCATGACCTGGGTCAGTGGTAGCGCGAGCCGCCTGTCTTGCGCCCGGGCGCTGGTTTGGCCGCGGGCACGGGGGTGGAAGCCACGCCCGTGCCGGCACTGCGCGCCAGGTCCGGCCCGCTGATGCCGGCGAAAAGCTGCGCCGCGCGCACCTTGACTTCCAGCAGTTCGGTGGCGCTGACGCTGTAGGAGCCCGTCACCTGGTTGACGTCGACCTTGAATTCCACGTCTTTGCCGTTGTTGGACAGCGTGCCGCTGGTGAATTCGTAGTCTTGCCCCTCCCAGGGCAGGCCACGTTCTTCAACGTCCCAGTCCTCGTATTCGATACGGAAAATCTCGCCACTGGCCAAGTCGAGCAGGCCTTTGGCGGTAATGACTTCTTCGCTCAGCTCGTCGGTGATGACGATGGGCACTTTCAGGTCCACGGCGCGCTTTCGAATAACAACAGGCTGCAGATTGTCTCAGGTGCCGCTGCGCCACGTGCTTTTGGGCACGGTCATGGGTACGGTCATGGGCACGCTCTTGGCCGCGTTCATCAGCCGTGCAGTGCCTCGAACTCTGCCATCCACGCCACCAGGGTCTGCACACCGGCCAGTGGCATGGCGTTGTAGATCGACGCCCGCACGCCACCCACCACGCGGTGGCCCTTCAGTTGCACCATGCCGCGTGCCTGCGCGCCGGCCAGGAAGGGCGCGGTCAGCGCATCGTCGCGCAAGTGAAAAGTGACGTTCATGCGGCTGCGGCTGTCTCGCGCCACGCGGGTGACGAACAGACCGCTGCGTTCCAGCGCGTCGTACAGCAGGGCGGCTTTTTCGGCGTTGCGTGCGGCGATGGCGGGCAATCCGCCTTGCTCATCTATCCACTTGAAGACCAAGCCGGCGATGTAGATGGCATACGTGGGCGGCGTGTTGTACATGCTGCCGTTGGCCGCCACCACCTGGTAGTTGAAGGCCGTGGGCGTGAAGGGCAGGGCATGGCCCAGCAGGTCGGCGCGCACGATGACGATGGTCAGGCCCGCCGGGCCGATGTTCTTCTGCGCGCCGGCGTAGATCAGCCCGTATTGGGATACGTCCAAGGGCTGGCTGAGGATGTTGCTGGACATGTCGGCCACCAACGGCACTTCGCCCAAATGAGAAGCATCGGGGGTGAACGAATATTCCACGCCGCCGATGGTTTCGTTGCTGCAGATGTGGACATAAGCGGCTTGCGGGTCCAGCCGCCAGCTCTGCAGTGGGGGAACCCGCGTGTAGCCGCCATCCGCCGCGCTGGCAGCCACATTCACCTGCGCGTACTTGGCGGCTTCCAGCATCGACTTCTTCGACCATTCGCCAGTGTCGATGAAATCGATGCTGGTTTTGCCACCCAGCAGGTTCATCGGCACCACGGCGTTTTCGCCCAGGGCCCCGCCCTGCATGAACAGCACTTCATAGCCCGCCGGCACCTGCAGCAGATTGCGCAATCGCGCGATCGCGTCCGCCATGATGCTGGTGAATTGCGGGCCGCGGTGGCTCATCTCCATCACCGACATGCCTGAACCCTGCCAGTCCAGCATTTCTTCTGCGGCCTGGGTCAGCACGGGTTCTGGCAGGGCGGCAGGGCCGGCGCTGAAGTTGTAGACACGGGTCATGAAGCCGATTATCCGTGGCGCCTTGCCCTGCCCGCCTGCTGGTGAGAGCATCGGGAAGACAAAAACCGTCGGAGAACAAGCCATGGCCAAGCCGCTGATCGACCCAGAAGCCCTGATTTCGATGTTCGAGAACGCCACCGCCAGGCAAGGCGCCCAGCTGAAGAAAGGCGTGACCGAGGCCACGCTGGCCGCACTGCAGGCGCGTGAGCTGTCGCTGAAGAACATACGCGGCACGCTCAAATCCGTGTCCGAAGCCGCCAGCACGGGTGCGGCAAAGAACGCGCTGCCCAACGTTGACCCCGAGGCCCTGCTGGAGCAAGCCGTGGCCGGCATGGACGCGGCCTTGCTGAAAGCCGTGGACGCCAACCGCGTGGCCCTGGAAACGCTGGTGGCCCAAGGTGCCGACCTGCACGACAAACACTTGAAGAAGGCCATGGACGAGCTGGACCGCTTCGAAGACACGATGTTTGCGGCGCTGAAGAAGACGGCAGCCACCGCCAGCACACCCATGGCCGCCGCCTGGGGCCAGGTGCTGGACAAGATGCCTGCGGGCAGCACGCTGACCGGCGCGCAGGCCGCCAACACGGCAGAGCAGCTGACGCAGCAGATGCAGGACGCCATGCGCAACACGCGCGCTGCTTCACTGCGCGCGGCCAAGGCCATGGCCGAGAGCTACACCGCCATGGTCAGCGGCGTGCTGCTGGGCATGAGCGAGGTCATGCAAGCCCAGCCTGCATCGCCCGCCAGCCCGGCAAAGAAGCCACGGCAAGCCGCGAAGTCTTGAGGCCTTCGCCTACAAGGGCCTCATGGGCCCGGTGTTAGTGTGTGAGGCGTAGATGAACTCAAAAGAGGAACCGATATGTCCGAAATCACCATGGCGCAGCGCGACAAACTCATGAACGACCTGAAGGTCGTCGTGTCAGACGCCGAAGAACTGCTCAAGCTCACTGCAGGTGATGTCAGCGAAGGTACCGCGAGCTTGCGCGCACGCTTGCAGGAACGTCTGTCGCAATCCAAGCACACGCTGCTGGACCTCCAGGCCACAGCCACCGAAAAGGTCAAGGCCGCCGGCCATGTTGCCGACGACTACGTGCATGAGAACCCCTGGCGATCGGTGGCCATTGGCGCTGGCGTGGGCATGATCGTTGGGCTGTTGATGAGCCGCCGTTGAGCGGCAAAACATGAGCAGAGGCTCTTCCAGCCAATCGGGCGGGCTGTTCGAAAGCGGCAAGCGCGCGGTCGATTCGATCGTCGAGCTGGCATTGGTCCGGCTGGAATTGTTCACCAGCGAGATAGCGGGCGAGAAGATGCGTGTCTTCGACGCGTTGCTTCAAGCCACGCTGGGCCTGGTGCTGCTGGGCCTGGCGCTGGTGGGTGTCATGGGATTCGCCGTGCTGCTGTTCTGGGAAGGTTACCGCCTGGTAGCGGTGGGCGCGCTCACCATCATCTTCGCCGCCTGCGGTGCGGGCTTGCTGTTTAGAGCACGCAATTTGCTGCGCGGGTCGGCGGGTGGGCCCTTCGCCTTGACGATAGGCGAACTGCAGCGCGACCGGGAAGGTTTGCGACCCGCATCCGAGATGGTGCCCGCGCCCTCTCCCGCGACCGCAACCACGACAGCACCTTCGCCCGCGCCTCACGGTAAATGAATTCGCAGCAGCTCGAGCTGGCCTTGCGCCAACAGCGGCTGGTGGCTCGCAGCGCCGAGCTTCGTGCCCGACTGGGCGACGACTTGCTCCCGTGCCAGCGCCTGCTGGGCCGCGTGGATGAGGTGCGTCGCCTCATGGAGGACAGCTGGAACTGGCTGCGGCGGCACCCTGAAGTGCCTGCCGGCCTGGCCATCGGGATGGCGTTGCTGCGACCGCGCCGCGCACTTCGCTGGGCTTGGCGCTGGGGCCGCCGTGCCTGGTTGGGCTGGCAGCTATATCAGCGCGCGAACCGGCAAGTGCAGGCCCAGGGTTTCGGCCGTCGTTTACCTACCAAACGATGATCGGCTGGTCGGCAACCATGGCGTCGCCGGATTTGCAGTTGAAGGCTTGAGCAAAAGCGCTCATCTGGCTCATCGGGCCCAGCACGCGGTATCGTCCCGGCGAATGGCTGCCAGTGCGCAACTGATTGACCAGCGCTTCGGGCCGGGACTTGGTGCGCCACACCACCCCATTGGCCATGAAAAAGCGCTGCTCGGCGGTGTGGCCCTGAATGAGCGACGCAGGCTTGCCGGACTGCTGCTGCTGCCGCTGCAGCGCGATCTGCAGGCCAGCGAAGGCGATCTGCATGCCGCCGATGTCTGACAGGTTCTCCCCCAGTGTCTGCCGCCCGTTGATGCGTTCGCCGGGCAAAGGCTCGTAGTCGCTGTACAGCGCTGCCACACGGTCGGCGCGCGCCTGGTAGGCAGTGGCATCGGCCGGCTGCCACCAATCACGCAGGTTACCCACGGCGTCGAACTGGCGGCCGCGGTCGTCGAAGTGGTGCGTGATTTCATGGCCGATGACCATGCCGATGGCGCCGTAATTGCTGGCATCGTCGGCCTGCGGGTCAAAAAACGGCGGCTGCAGGATGCCTGCCGGGAAGACGATCTGATTGCCCCCCGCAGCGAAAGCGTTGACGATGTGCGGGCTGGTATTCCAGCGCGTGCGGTCCACCGGCTTGTTCAGGTCGGACAGGCGTTCTGCGGTGGCCCAGGCGTTGACCTTCATCAGGTTGCCGATGTAGTCGTCGCTTTCCAAAGCCAGGCCTTCGTAACTGCGCCATGCATCGGGTACGCCGATCTTCGTCGTCATGGCTTCCAGCTTTTGCAGAGCCAGCTTCTGCGTGGGCACGCTCATCCAGGGTGAAGCCGCCACGCGCTGGCGCATGCCAGCCCTGATGTCGGCCACCATCTGCAAAGCGCGCTGCTGCGCCAGGGGTGAGAAAGCCTTCGCTGCAAACAACTCGCCCAGCGCCTGCGACAAAGGCGCACCGCCATATTGGCCGCCGATGGCCATGATCACATCTTCAACCCGCGGTGGCGCGGCTTTGAGCCCGCGCTGCGCGCCCTTGTAGTAGTCGAAATGCGCCTGCGCCAGTGCTTTGGGGCCGTGTTCGGCCACGCCGTCCAGCAAGCGCACGCGCAAATAAGTGCGCCAGGTTTCCACAGGTGCTGTTTCAACCAGCCTGGCCAGTTGCCGGGCAAATTCGGGCTGACCCAGCACGATGGTGGTTTGCCCTGGCTTGCCAGCAGAGATGTCGCGTTGCCCGGTGTAGCTGCCCAGCAGCGCTCGCCAGTCCAGGCCCGGAGCATCGGCTTGCAGGCTGGCTGCCGTGACGGGGTTGTAGACAGCGTTGGGGTCGCGGCGCTGCACGCGGGTCATCGAGGCTTCTGCCAACTGTGCTTCGAAAGCCAGCAAGTTGTCGACGGTGACCTCGTCCGCTGGCGCGCCAGCGGCCTGCAGCAGCTTGGCCGCGTACACGCGGTAGGCGGCCTTCACGCGCAGGGTGTTGGCATCGGTCTTGGTGTAGTCGTCGCGGTCGGGCAGGCCCAGGCCGTCCTGGCCCAGCGACAGCACGTGACGCGTGGCGTCTTTGGCATCGGTACCCACGCCCATGGCCAGCGGCGCGCTGATCCGCAGCCTGGCGAAATTGCCCAGCAATACGGGGATCTCTTCGCGCTGCGCATTTGTCGCCAGCGTCAGCAATGGCTGCACGGCCGTCAGGCCACGGCGTTCGATCGCCGCCTCATTCATGCCGCTGCGGTAGTACGCGGCCAGCAGCTTCAGGCCCGGCGTGGTTTGGCGTGCAGGGTCGGCTGCCAGCTCGACCAGCGCGGCTTCCAGCAGCTTGTCGTTGGCCAGGCGCAGCGTGTCGAAACTGCCGATGCGGCTGCGGTTGGGTGGCAGTTCGGTCGTCGCTTGCCAGCGGCCGTTGACGTAGCTGTCGAAGTCGTTGCAGGCGGTGGGCTCTGCAGCTTGGTCGCTGCTGGCGTGCGAGCTGAATGCGCAGGCCAGCAACAGGCACAGGATGCTGAGTTTTTTGCAGGTTGGCTGGATCATGGCGGGGGTGGGGGGAAGGACAGAAAGCGGCAAAGCCTGCAAGCGTAACGCGACGCCGCCGAAGTTGCACCGAAGTTGCACCGGCCATGCGCTATCGTGCCGCGCATGGCGGATCTGAGCTTTTACTGGCACGACTACGAAACCTTCGGCATCCAGCCGCGCCGCGATCGGCCGGCGCAGTTTGCCGGCGTGCGCACCGACGCGGACCTGAACGAAATCGGCGAGCCCACGATGGTCTATTGCCAGCCGGCGCCCGATACCCTGCCCGACCCCGAAAGCGTGCTGTTGACCGGCATCCTGCCCCAGCAGGCGCTGCAGCAAGGCTTGCCGGAACACGCCTTCGCCGCGCTCATCGAAGCCGAGCTGGCGCGTGACGGCACTGTCGGGGTGGGTTACAACAGCATCCGCTTCGACGACGAGGTCACGCGGTTCCTTTTCTGGCGCAACCTGATCGACCCGTATGCCCGCGAATGGCAAAACGGCTGCAGTCGCTGGGACCTGCTGGATGTCGTGCGCGCTACCTGGGCGCTGCGGCCGGAAGGCATCGAATGGCCGCAGCACACCGAAGGCCCGATGGCCGGCCGCCCCAGCTTCAAGCTGGAACATCTGACGCGCGCCAACGGCTTGGCGCACGAAGCCGCGCACGACGCGCTTTCAGACGTGCGCGCCACCATCGCCGTGGCGCGCCTGATCAAGTCGAAGCAACCGCGCTTGTGGGATTTCTGCCTGAAGCTGCGCAAGAAGGATGCGGTGCTGGCCGAGATCGGCAGCGGGCGGCCTTTCGTGCACCTGTCGGGCATGTACGCGGCAGAACGCGGCTGCCTGGCCGTGGTGTGGGCCCTGGCACCGCACCCCAAGAACAAGAACGAAGTCATCGTCTGGGACTTGGCGCACGACCCGCGCGAGTTGCTGTCGCTGGACGCGCAGACCTTGCGCCGGCGCATGTTCACGCGGCAAGACGACTTGCCTGAAGGCGAGACCCGCCTGCCCGTCAAGACCATTCACATCAACAAGTCGCCCATCGTGATCGGCAACCTGCGCACGGTGGAGCCTGTCGCTGAACGCTGGGGACTGGACCTGGCCTTGGCGCAGCGCCACGCCGAGCAGGCTGCAGCCCTGGGCAGCAGCCTGGACGTGCTGTGGCCCGCCATGTTTGAACGCGATGCGCCCTCAGGCGCGCCTGACGTGGACGAAGACCTGTATGGCGGCTTCGTCGGCAACGAAGACCGCCGCGCTTTGCAACGCCTGCGCGAATTGTCGCCCAGCGCTCTGGCGGCCAAACGCACCGCTTTCAGCGACGGCCGGCTGGAAGAGCTGGTATTTCGCTACCGCGCACGCAACTTTGCCGATACGCTGACCGACGCAGAACAGGCGCGTTGGGAGCAGCACCGCGTGGACCGGCTGATTCGCGGGCATGGTGCAGCTTGCGGCCTGCAAGATTGGTTCGAGCGCGTGGATACGCTGGCCGAAGCGGCCATTGAGCGTGATGACGAGCGCGCGCAGGAACTGTTGGAGCAGTTGGTGGATTACGCGCAGAGCATTGCGCCGGAATTGGATTGACGTGCGGGCGCTTGCTCCAGGGTGGTGTCCAGCCTGCGTTCTGATCGGCCGGCGGCTTCAGTTCGGAAAGCAGCTCGGAAAGCAGCTCGGCAATCAGCGTGAAAATCAGCGTGAAAATCAGCGGGGAAATGCCACCGTGTCATCCAGCCGCGGTGGGTCCACGCGGTCGATGAAGCCGCCTTCGGCCCATTCTTCATATAGCCAGTCGTCCTCCACGGCCACCAGCCCAGGCACCGGCCCGGGTTTGGGTTGTACCAGCTGGCCGCGCAGCACCGGGCGCATGGCGTCGATCCAGATCGGCAATGCCAAGCCACCGCCTGATTCGCGTTCGCCCAGACTCTTGGGCTCGTCGTAGCCCACCCAGGCCACGCCCACCACGCCTGGGCCGTGGGTCGCAATGCCGGCATTCGAGCTGGCATCACTCACCGGCCGGAAGCCTGCAAACCAGGCATCCACCGCGTCATTGGTGGTGCCAGTCTTGCCGTACAAATCGCGCCTCTTCAGCGTGGCTTGCGCGCGTGCTGCGGTGCCGCGCAGGGTCACGTCGTTGAGCAATGAATTGATCAGCGCCACGTTGCGCGCCGGCACCACGCGGGTAGCCTGTGTCAGTGGCGTCGGGGCGTCAGCCTGGAACAGCACTTGACCTTGTGCATCGACAATGCGTTCGATCAAGACCGGCTCTACCCGGTGCCCTCCATTGGCCAGCACGGCATAGGCCAGCGCCATCTGCAGCGGCGTGGCGCTGCCTGCGCCCAGAGCAAAGGTCAGGTTGTCTGGCTGCTGGCTGCGGTTGAAGCCGAAGCGGCCAATCCATTCGCTGGCCGCTGCCAGGCCCACCTGCTGCAAGAGCCGGATGCTGACCAGATTCTTCGATCGCACCAGGGCTTCGCGTACCGTGATCTCGCCGTCGAAGCGGCCGTCGCTGTTTTGCGGGTTCCAGCGCCCGGGTGTGCCGTCCGGGCTCAGCAGGGGCGCGTCGTCGACCCGTGTTTCTGGCATCACGCCATGCTCGAAAGCGGCCGAGTACAGAAAAGGCTTGAAGGCCGAGCCTGGCTGGCGCTGCGCACTGGTGGCACGGTTGAACTGCTGGCGGCCGAAGTCGAAGCCGCCTACCAGGGCCTGGATGCGGCCGGTGGCCGGGTCCAGCGCCACATAGGCCGCTTCTGTTTGCGGCCATTGGCTGATGCGCCAGGTGGGCCCGGGCTGCCCAGGCTGACCAGGCTGAACTTGCAAGCGAATGATGGCGCCGCGCTTCAGGGCCAGTTCGGCCTTTGCATTGGGGCCCAGTGCCGCGGCCAGGCCGCGCGGGGCTTCAGCCTTCAGCGCCGCTCCTTCCAGCACCACGGTTTCGCCGCTGGCCAGTAAAGCGCGTACTTCGGTGGGGCTGGCGGCCAGCACGATGGCTGCGCGCAGGTCTTCATCGTCGCGCGCGTCGCGCAGGGCTTGCATGGCAGCGCGCTCGATTCGGATTCGAACAGTGCGCTCTTCCGCCTCTTCAGGCAGAGCCTCGAAGTCTTCCGGGCCGCGCCACGGCTGCTGGCGTTCACGGTTGATCAGCGCCCGGCGTACCGCGTCATGCGCCGCGCGCTGGTCGTTGGCCCGCAAGGCGGTGTGCACGCGTATGCCTTCGGTGTAGGCCTGCTCGCCCAGGCGTTCGACGACGACGCGGCGCGCCATCTCGGCGGCGTATTGCGCCTGCAGTTCGTTGCCCGTGGCCTGGCGGATGAGCAGCGGCTCGGCCAAGGCCGCTTGCGCCTGTTCTGCAGTGATGACGCCCGCCACCACCATGCGCGAAATCACCCACTGCTGCCGTTTCACGGCCCGCGCCAGATTGGCCACCGGGTTGGCGTGGACGGGGTTTTGAGGCAGGCCGGCAAGCAAGGCGTTTTCGCCCAGGCTCAGCGTGTCTAGCGGCTTGCCGAAGTACTGCTGCGCGGCAGCGCCAAAGCCGTAGGTCCGCTGGCCCAGGTAGATCTGGTTCAGGTACAGCTCGAAGATCTGGTCCTTGCTCAGCTGGCCTTCGAGTTGAAACGCCAGCAGCGCTTCCTTGATCTTGCGTTCTGCGGTGCGCCGCGTGCTCAGGAAGAAGGTGCGCGCCACCTGCTGCGTGATGGTGGAAGCGCCTTGTGGCACGCCGCCAGACAGGTTGGCCACCACCGCCCGCGCCAGGCCGCGCCAGCTGATGCCGCCGTGTTCGTAGAACTGCCGGTCTTCCACTGCCAGCACCGCCTGGCGCAAAGCCAGGGGTATCTGCGCGATGGGCACGAAGATGCGCCGTTCACTGCCGAACTGCGCCATTTCCACGCCGTCGGCGGTGAATACCTGCAAGTGCTGGTTGGGCCGGTATTGCGTGGCCTTGTCCAGCGGCGGCAGGTCGTGCGCATGCCAGGCCACTACAGCGGCCACGATAGCGGCCACCATCAGCACCATGGCTACCAAGCCGGCGAGCAACAGTGCCCCAATCAGCACCAGCCCGCGCGGGCGTGGTGCTGGCGTGTTCAGGGCTGAACCTCGTACACGGCCGAGCCGTCGCCGTTGTCGCGCAGCCACTTCACCTGCGGCTGCGCACCCAGTTGCGTGCGAGCAGCAGCGCTGGAAACGAAGCGCAGCTTCACGCCGGGCACGGGCAGCAGCCGCCAGTTGTTGTCTGCCGCCGGTTGCACCGTGCCTTGTGCCTGCAGAAACTGCATCAGTACCTCACGGTTCTCGTCGGGCGCGTCCAGGATGATGTTGCTGCCGTCCAGGCCGGGGAAGTTGCCGCCGCCCGATGCGCGGTAGTTGTTGGTGACGACGGCAAAGCTGTCGGTGTCATTCACCGGCTTGCCGTTGAACTGCAGGTCGCGAATGCGACGTGCCTCAGGCGCTGCGAGCTTGCCGCTGCGCTCGTAACGCGCAGGTTGGGTGACGTCTACGCGGTAGCTCACACCGTCCAGCGTGTCGAAGTTGAAACCTGGGAAGCTGGTGTTGATCAGGTCTTGCTCGGCCGCGCCTGCGGGGTCGATGCGGTTGAAGGCGCCGGCTGAAAATTCCAGCCATTCGCGCACCTGTGCGCCGCTCAGCCTCACCACTTTCAGGGTGTTGGGGAAGACGTAAAGATCGGCCACGTGACGCACCGCCAGCGGGCCGGCGGGGATGTCGGTGTAGTTCGCCCAGCCCTGGCGACCGCCGGTCTTGAAGGGTGCTGCGGCCGACAACAGCGGTAGCCCCGCGAAAGGCGTGTTGGCCAGCGCGCGCCGGGCATAACCGAGCTGCGCCTGCGAGACGATCTGCACCGAAGGGTCGTCAGCCACCTGGGCGAAGAAGCTGTTCAAAGGCGCGGCCAACTGGGCCACGGGGCTTCGCACATAAGCCAGCGTGGCTTCGTGTTCAGGCTGGATCAGGCGCATCAGCTCGGGGTCGGCTGCCACCAGGGGCTGGCGCGTTTCGCGGTTCAGGATGGGGCGCAATTCGGCTCGGCTCTCTGCGACCTTCCAGCGACCGGCTTCCTGGCGCAGTACCAGGTCGATGACGCCCAAGTGGTCGCCCCAGCGACCGGCCATCACGGCGGCCACGCCGTTGATGGTGCCGCGCTCCAGATTCACCTTCGGGTGAGCGTTGAAGAAGCGGCCCGGAAATTCGCCGTGCGAATGGCCGAACAGGATGGCGTCGACACCAGGAATTTCTGCCAGCCGCGCCACGGTGTTCTCGGCGAAGCGCACGGTCTCGCCCAGCTCGAAGCCAGAATGCGCAATGACGACGATCACGTCTGCGCCTGCGGATCTGATGCGCGGGATCAGGTCGCGCGCTGTTTCCAAGATGTCCAGGGCGACCACCTTGCCCTGGAGGTTCTGCCGGTCCCACAGCATCACCTGCGGGGGCACGAAGCCGATCACGCCCACGTTCAGCTTCACCGCGCGGCCAGCCGCGTCGGTGAACTGGCGTTCAAGCATCAGGTAGGGCGTGAAGGCGTTCTTCATGCCTTCGGGCTTGCCGCTGCCGTCGTCGATGACGATGTTGGCGTTGACGTACGGGATGCCCGCTGTTGCCAGTGCCTGGCCCAGAAAGGGCAGGCCGTAGTTGAATTCGTGGTTGCCGACGTTGGCGGCGTCGTAGCCCAGGGCCTTCATCAGCTTGTGCGCCGGGTGCGGATTCCCCGGTCCTGGTGGACTTTTGCGCGCCACCCAGTCGCCCATGGGGCTGCCTTGCAGCAGGTCGCCGTTGTCGAACAGCAAGTTGTTGCTGTTCTCGGCGCGCGCCTGGCGGATCAAGGTGGCTGTCTTCACCAGGCCGTACTCGTCGGTGGGCTTGTCCTGGTAATAGTCGTAGTTCACCAGGTTGACATGGATGTCGGTGGTCTCCAGGATGCGCAGCTTCAAGTCTGCAGGCGCTGCACCTGGCCCGGCCAGGATGCCGGCGGCCACAGGCGCATTGGCGCCACTCATCGCCAGGCGCTGGTTTTCATGCACGCATTCGTCGACCAGGCGGCGGCCGGCGGCCACGTCCATCAGCATCGACTTGTTGGCGATCTGCAGCATCAGAGTGCGCCCGCGCACGTCTTCCAGGCGCAGCGCACCGGTGCTGGAAAGCACCGGCTTCATGACCCAGCTTTGCTTGCCGAAGACGACGTCGATGTAGCCACTGTGGAAGGTGCTTTGCGTGACGCTGACCTTCTGGCCGAAGTCGCAGTCGTAAGGCCCCACATGGGCCAGCGCGGCTGCGGCGATTTGTTCGCCGCTGGCTTCGGGCAGGTCCATGGCTACTGGCGGTGGCGGCGGCGCGGGCTGGGCAGTGGCGCGTGCAGGCCTGCGTGGCGCAGGCTTGGCTTTGGACGCGGGTGCCTTGGCCGCCGCAGGTTTTGCGCCAGCAGCCTGCGCCATAGCCGTGGTGCTGAAACCGGTGCCGGCAATGAAAATGGAGACCGTGGAGATGGCAGCCGTCAGGGCCAGTGTGGCAAGGGAATTTCGCATGCGGTGATGGCTTGGAGTGGGGTAGCGTGGAGTCAACCTAGAAACGGATGGCCGGCAGGTCAGCAGCAACCGCCAGTTCAGCCTCTGTGGCCCTGAATGCCTGCACGATGGCGCCAATCTGCGCCAGGTGGGCGCTTTGCATGCGCGTGTAGCCCAGCAGCTTGCAAGCCATTTCTGCCGCCGCCTGCAAGGCCTCGGGGTCGTCCAGATCGGTGAAAGCGCAGTGCGTCGGCGTCTTGCCTGCGGCATGGCAGGCCGCGGCGATTTCCAGCTTGGCGCGCACCACCAGCGGGTGGTCGAACTGACCGGCACCCGTCAGGGCGCTGGCAGGAATGGCGCCGCGGTGCGCAGCGACGAAACCCGCCAAGCCGAATGACAGCGATTCGATACGCGGATGTGCGGCGATGTCGAACACCTCGTGCAATGCGCCATGGGTTTCGATGACGGCGTGCAGTGGCGTGCAGGCACCCAGCGCGTCCAGTGTGGCGGCGGCTCGTTGCACATCGGCCAGGTTGCGCGGCTGGGGGCATATCAAATAGGCGGGTCTGTTGGCGGCGCGCAGCACGATGCCAGCCGTGTCTGCAAAGAGCCGGTGGCCTGTTGGCAACAGGCGCACGCCGACGCGGCCGAAGCGGTTGCTGGGCGAATCCAGCAATGTGCAGATCACCTGTGCTTGCTCTATCTCGGCGCCTGGCGAAGCACAACCCTCGATGTCTAGCGTCAGGTCAAAGACGGGGGCACCTTGGTGCGCCGTCGCTATCTGCTGCTGCAGGCTAACCCACATGTCGACTTCCAGGTGCGAATGGTGGTCGCAGACTGGCAAGGCAGATGCGCTGGCGATGGTTTGGGGGTTGGACATGGGCGTGGACAAGGACATCGACACGGATATGGACACAGCGGCACCGGCAAATAAAAAAGGCCGGCGCAGTGTAGGCCGGCCCGCTTTTGCCTGAAGGCAATGTGCAGTTAAAGCAAGTGCTTCACGCCGTCTTGTTCACCCGTCAGCTCAGCCAAAGTCTTGTCGATGCAAGTCTGGCTGAAAGCGTCGATGGGCAGGTCTTTGACGATGCTGTACTTGCCGCCTTCGCAGGTGACGGGGTAGCCGAATATCACGTCCTTCGGAATGCCGTACTCGCCATTGCTAGGCACGCCCATCGTCACCCAGTCGGCGCCCGTGCCCAGCGCCCAGTCGCGCATGTGGTCGATGGCGGCGTTGGCCGCGCTGGCGGCTGAAGACACGCCGCGGGCGGCGATGATGGCCGCGCCGCGCTTGCCCACCGTGGGCAGGAAGGACTCGGCGTTCCAGACCTGGTCGTTGATCATGTCCTTGACGCTGGCGCCTTCGATGGTGGCGAAGCGGTAGTCGGCATACATGGTCGGGCTGTGGTTGCCCCACACCGCCAACTTTTTGATGGCGGCCACGGGCTTGCCAGTCTTGGCGGCAATCTGGCTCAAAGCGCGGTTGTGGTCCAGGCGCAGCATGGCAGTGAAGTTTTCGCGCGGCAGGTCGGGCGCGCTCTTCATGGCGATGTAGGCGTTGGTATTGGCGGGGTTGCCCACCACCAGCACTTTGACGTTGCGGCTGGCGCTGGCGTTCAGCGCCTTGCCCTGGGCCGTGAATATCTGGGCGTTGGCAGCCAGCAAATCCGCGCGCTCCATGCCGGGGCCGCGTGGGCGGGCGCCCACGAGCAAGGCGTAGTCGGTGTCCTTGAAAGCGGCCGCGGGGTCGCTGTGCGCTTCCATCCCGGCCAGTAGCGGGAAGGCGCAGTCTTCAAGCTCCATCATCACGCCCTTCAGCGCTTCCTGGGCCTTGTCGACAGGTACTTCCAGCAGCTGCAGGATCACGGGCTGGTCTTTGCCCAGCATTTCGCCTGAGGCGATGCGGAACAGCAAGGCATAGCCGATTTGGCCGGCAGCACCGGTGACGGCCACGCGAACGGGCTTCTTGGTCATGGGGAAATCTCCTAGCAGACAGGGAAAGAAGGGATAGACAGATTCTAAAGGCCGACGGAGCGCCGAGGTCTTATGTCTTATGTAAGACAATAAGCAAATGTCAGAAACATCACCTGCTGCCGAGGCCTCAGACCGCGCCCTCGGCGCTGTGGAGTCAGTTCCGGCCTTCAGCCCGCTGTACCAGCAGATCAAGTCGCTGCTGGTGGCGGGCTTGCAAGCCGGCGAATGGCAGCCCGGCCAATCGATTCCCAGCGAGATGGATCTGGCCGCCCGCTTCAAGGTCAGCCAGGGCACCGTGCGTAAAGCCATCGACGAGATGGCCACCGATAACCTGCTCGTGCGCCGGCAGGGCAAAGGCACTTTCGTGGCCACGCATGCGGAAGCTGGCACGCAGTACCGATTTCTGCGCCTGGCACCTGACGACGGTACGGCGCCAGGCCTGCAACGCCGCCTTCTCGACTGCCGCCGCATGCGCGCGCCGGCCGAGGTAGCGCGCCTGCTGGCCTTGACTGCGGGCGAAGCGGCAGTTCAGGTGCGCCGCCTGCTGCTGGCGCCGGGTGACCAGGGGCAGGGCGGTCAGGCCCAGCCTGTGGTGCTGGACGACATCTGGCTGCCCGGCAACCTCTTCAAAGGCTTGACAACCGAGCGCCTGGCGGCCTGGCGCGGTGCCATGTACCGTTTATTCGAGGCCGAGTTTTCAGTTCGCATGATCCGCGCCGAAGAAAAGCTGCGTGCCGTGGCTGCAGGAGGGGAAGATGCAGCGCTGCTGGGTGTGGTGGCAGGCACGCCTTTGCTTTCTGTCGAGCGCTTGTCGTTCACCTACGGCGACCAGCCCGTGGAACTCCGTCGTGGCCTGTACCACACCCACGCTCACCACTATCGAAACGAGCTCAACTGAAGGTCGCTTGCGCCCTTGCAGGTTCACGTAAGCGGAGCCCGTTGCAATAAACTTAGTAAGTTGTTAGCAGGATTGACAAGGCGAGGTTGAAGAAGATATGACACTGACGACGAAAGAAATGAAAAGGCCGAGACCCGGCACCATGCGCCTGGTGGATGCCCTGAAGTACCGGCTGCCCCTGGCGGGGTTGGTGTCCATCCTGCATCGCGTCAGCGGCGCGACGATGTTTTTGCTGTTGCCGTTCATCATCTGGATGTTCGACGTCAGTGTCACGTCCGAGATCAGCTATGCCAGCTTCACCAGCGCTTTCGTGGCGGGCATAGGCTTTCTTCCTGGCTGGTTCATCAAGCTGGTCGTGCTGGCGCTGATCTGGGCTTTCCTGCATCACTTCGCAGCCGGCATCCGCCATTTGTGGATGGACATGACGCACAGCGTGACCCTGGAACTGGGCCGCATGTCGGCTGTTTCCACCCTCATCTCCAGCCTGGGGCTGACAGCGGCACTGGGCGCCAAGATGTTCGGTCTGTACTGAAAGAGGCCCCCATGGCAGTCAATTACGGTTCCAAACGCGTCGTCGTCGGCGCGCACTACGGCATGCGTGACTGGCTCAGCCAGCGCGTCACGGCCAGCCTCATGGCCATCTTCACGGCGGTTCTGCTGGCGCAGTTGCTGATGCCCGGCGCTTTGGGTTACGACCGCTGGGCCGCAATCTTCTCTGCGCAGTGGATGAAGTTGCTGACGCTCGTGACGTTCATCGCCCTGGGCTGGCACGCCTGGGTGGGCGTTCGCGACATCCTCATGGACTACGTCAAACCCGTGGCCACACGCCTGGTGCTGCAAGTGGCTACCCTGGTGTGGTTGTTGGGCTGCACGGGCTGGGCCATCCAGGTCTTGTGGCGCCTTTGATCGTTTAAAGCTATCTCGCCAGAACATCCTTACTGAATTTCTGCTCATGGCAAACATCGGTTCTTCCTCACTTCCCCGTCGCAAGTTCGACGTCGTCATCGTTGGTGCCGGCGGCTCGGGCATGCAGGCTTCGTTGCGCCTGGCGCAGGCAGGCTTGAACGTGGCCGTGCTGTCCAAGGTCTTCCCCACGCGCAGCCACACTGTGGCCGCGCAAGGCGGCATCGGAGCCAGCCTGGGCAACATGTCCGAAGACAACTGGCATTACCACTTCTACGACACCGTCAAGGGCAGCGACTGGCTGGGCGACCAGGACGCCATCGAATACATGTGCCGCGAGGCGCCGAAAGTGGTGTACGAGCTCGAGCACTTCGGCATGCCTTTCGACCGCAATCCAGACGGCACCATCTACCAGCGCCCCTTCGGCGGTCACACCGCCAATTACGGTGAAAAGCCCGTGCAACGCGCCTGCGCTGCGGCCGACCGCACCGGCCACGCCATGCTCCACACGCTGTATCAGCAGAACGTGAAGGCGCGCACGAACTTTTTCGTTGAATGGATGGCGCTGGACCTGATTCGTGATGCTGACGGCGACGTATTGGGTGTCACCGCGCTGGAAATGGAAACCGGCGACGTGCACATCCTGGAAGGCAAGATCACGCTGCTTGCCACAGGCGGCGCGGGCCGCATCTATGCCGCCAGCACGAATGCCTTCATCAACACCGGCGACGGCCTGGGCATGGCGGCGCGCGCCGGTGTGCCGCTGGAAGACATGGAGTTCTGGCAGTTTCACCCCACGGGTGTTCATAACGCTGGGGTGTTGCTGACTGAAGGCTGCCGTGGCGAAGGCGCCATTCTGCGCAACAGCGAAGGCGAGCGCTTCATGGAACGCTACGCCCCTACGCTGAAAGATCTGGCCCCGCGCGACTTCGTCAGCCGCTGCATGGATCAGGAAATCAAGGAAGGCCGGGGCTGTGGACCGAACAAGGATTACATCAACCTCGACATGACCCATCTGGGCGCAGAGACGATCATGAAGCGTCTGCCCAGCGTGTTCGAGATCGGTCACAACTTCGCCAACGTCGACATCACCAAAGAGTCGATCCCGGTGGTGCCCACCATCCATTACCAGATGGGCGGCATCCCCACCAACATTCACGGCCAGGTGGTCACGCCGAAGAACGGCAACCCGAACGCCATCGTGGGCGGCTTTTACGCCGTAGGCGAATGCGCTTGTGTCAGCGTGCACGGCGCCAACCGGCTGGGCACCAATTCCTTGCTCGACCTGCTGGTGTTTGGCCGCGCGGCGGGCCTGCACATCGTCGACAACGTGGCCAAGATGGCGCCGCACAAGCCGCTGCCTGCCGATGCTGCAGACAAGAGCCTGGCGCGCCTGGCGCGTCTGGACGCCAGCACCGACGGCGAATACGCGCAAGACGTGGCTGGCGAGATCCGCACGTCGATGCAGAAGCATGCCGGCGTGTTCCGCACCCAGGCCATGCTGGATGAAGGCGTGACGCAAATTGCTGCCCTGGCCGAGCGCGTGAAACGCATCACCTTGAAAGACAAAAGCAAGGTTTTCAACACCGCGCGCATCGAAGCGCTGGAAGTGGACAACCTCATCGAAGCGGCGCAGGCCACCATCGTTTCTGCCGCTGCCCGCAGGGAAAGCCGTGGCGCGCATTCCGTAGACGACTACAGCGACACGCCAGAGCACCCCAACGGCCGCAACGACGAGCATTGGATGAAGCACAGCCTTTGGTATTCCGAAGGCAACCGCATGGACTACAAGCCCGTGGTGCTGAAGCCTCTGTCGGTGGAAAGCGTTCCGCCCAAGGTCCGCACCTTCTGAACGAAAGCAAAGGAAAGAGTCAAGCCATGAGCCTTCGTACATTCCAGATTTACCGCTACGACCCCGATACCGACGCCAAACCGCGCATGCAGACACTGCAGGTCGAACTCGACGGCAGTGAACGCATGCTGCTGGACGCGCTGAACAAGCTCAAGGCCGTGGACCCCACGCTGAGCTTTCGCCGCAGTTGTCGTGAAGGCGTGTGCGGCAGCGACGCGATGAACATCAACGGCAAGAACGGTCTCGCTTGCTTGACGAACATGCGCACGCTGCCCAGCACCATCGTGCTCAAGCCGCTGCCCGGCCTGCCTGTGGTGCGCGACTTGATCGTCGACATGACGCTGTTCTTCAAGCAGTACCACAGCATCAAGCCCTACCTGGTGAACGAAACGCAGCCGCCTGAAAAGGAGCGACTGCAAAGCCCGGAAGAACGCGATGAACTGAACGGCCTGTACGAATGCATCCTGTGCGCTTCTTGCTCGACCGCCTGCCCCAGCTTTTGGTGGAACCCGGACAAGTTTGTCGGCCCGGCTGGCCTGCTGCAGGCTTACCGCTTCATCGCCGACAGCCGCGATCAGGACACCGGTGGCAGGCTGGACAACCTGGAAGATCCGTACCGTCTGTTTCGCTGCCACACCATCATGAATTGCGTCGATGTCTGTCCCAAGGGCCTGAACCCGACGCGGGCGATCGGCAAGATCAAAGAGTTGATGGTCCGCCGGACCGTCTGAACGATTCAGACTTGTCAAATAAAGCCAGCATGGATACGCTGATAGGAGAACGTGAACTGAGCAAACTGCGCTGGCGTTGCCGGCGCGGGTTGCTGGAAAACGACCTTTTTATCGAGCGCTTCTTCAACCGGCACCAACAGACCCTGACCACCGGCCAGGCCCAGGGGATGGAAGCCCTGATGGCCCTGGCCGACAACGACCTGCTCGACTTGCTGCTGCGGCGCAAGGAAGTGCAGGGCATTCCCGATCTCAGCGACTCTGCGCAGGTGCACGAAGTGCTCGCACTCCTGCGCCCCAGCAGCAGCCCTGAACCGACACCGCACCCTACTGAAAGGCACTTGCGATGATTGCATCCGACGTCAAAGCCACCCTGTCGTTTTCCGATGGCAGCCCGAGCATGGAAATGCCACTTTACAAAGGCACTGTCGGGCCGGACGTGATCGACATCCGCAAGCTCTACGCGCAGACCGGCAAGTTCACTTACGACCCGGGCTTTCTGTCGACGGCTTCTTGCAACAGTTCCATCACCTACATCGACGGCGACAAGGGCGAGTTGCTGTATCGCGGCTACCCCATCGAGCAGTTGGCCACGCAGTGCGATTTCATGGAAACCTGTTACCTGCTGCTGCACGGCGAGTTGCCCAACGTGAAGCAACGAGAAGATTTCGACCGTCTCGTGAGCGTGCACACGATGGTCAACGAGCAGATGCAGTTTTTCTTGCGTGGCTTCCGCCGCGACGCGCACCCGATGGCCGTGATGACGGGCCTGGTGGGCGGCATGTCGGCCTTCTATCACGACAGCACCGACATCAATAACCCCGTGCACCGTGAGATCTCGGCCATTCGCCTGATCGCCAAGATGCCCACGCTGGTGTCGATGGCCTACAAGTACGGCATCGGCCAGCCCTACATCTACCCGCAGAACAGCCTGTCCTACAGCGCCAACTTCATGCGCATGATGTTCGGCACGCCTTGCGAGGAATATGTGCCCAACGAGGTGCTCGTGCGTGCCATGGACCGCATCTTCATCCTGCACGCCGACCACGAGCAGAACGCCAGCACCAGCACTGTGCGCTTGTGCGGCAGCAGTGGCACCAACCCGTTTGCAGCGGTCGCAGCGGGCGTGGCCTGCCTATGGGGGCCGGCTCACGGTGGCGCCAACGAAGCGGCACTGAATATGCTGGAAGAAATCCAGCGCAATGGCGGCGTGGAAAAGATCGGCGAGTTCATCAAGAACGTGAAAGACAAGAACAGCAGCGTCAAGCTGATGGGTTTCGGCCACCGCGTCTATAAGAACTATGACCCGCGCGCCAAGCTGATGCGCGAGACCTGCCACGAAGTGCTGGCCGCCACCGGTCTGGGCGACGACCCCTTGTTCAAGCTGGCGATGGCGCTGGAGAAGATCGCGCTGGAAGACGATTACTTCGTCAGCCGCAAGCTCTACCCGAACGTCGACTTCTACAGCGGCATCGTGCAACGCGCGATTGGCATCCCTGTCAGCCTGTTCACGGCCGTGTTCGCGCTGGCGCGTACGGTGGGCTGGATCGCGCAGCTGAATGAAATGATCGGCGACCCGGAATACAAGATCGGTCGGCCGCGGCAGTTGTTCGTGGGCTCGCCGCACCGCGATGTGGTGCCGATCGCCCAGCGCTGAACCGGCTCGCTTTTGCGGCGTCGAGACAGCAGGTCGTGCTACGGCGTTGTGGCAGCGTGCCCGCCAGGGACAGATTCATCCGGACGTTAAGAAGCCTGCCCCTGGCGTGTGCCAGGCTGGGCGTGGCCGACGATGCCTTTGCGCTCTTTGCTCTCGTCGCGCTCTTTGTGCTCTTTGCGCTGGGCCAGACCCGCGTGTCGAGGCGGGCCGATGCCGAGCTGAAACCTGCCGCCCTTGGCTGGTAGACGATGGTTGCAGATCGCTACAGAGCCGCCGTCAGCCCGCTGGCAAAGTGAGCCTGCATCAGCCGCGCTGCCTCGTCGGGCTGACGTTGCAGCAACGCCTGCATCAGCAGCCGGTGCTCGGCCAGTGAATCGACTAGGCGGCCCTGCTGGAACAAGGAATGGTGGCGGTTGAGCTTCATCACCTTGCGCAGGTCACCCACCATTTGCAGTGCCCAGCGGTTGCCCGCTAGCTCCAGCAGCGCCAGGTGAAAAGCCTCGTTGGTGGCAAAAAAGGCATCGCGCTGGCGCACTTGCTTTTCCAGTTTTTGATGCAGAGCCGTCAGCGTGGCCAGGGCTTCGGGTGCTGCGTGAGCTGCCACGCTGCGTGCGGCGTCGCTTTCCAGCAAGGCCAGCAGGTGATAGACCTGCGCCACGTCTTGCGCCGAAACTTCGGTGACGTAAGCACCGCGCCGCAGCTTCATCGTCACCAGCCCTTCAGCGGCGAGTACCTTGAGTGCTTCGCGCAGCGGCGTGCGGCTGATGCCGTAGCCGGCCGCAAGCGCCTGTTCATCGATCCAGCTGCCGGGTGCCAGTTCCCGGGTGTAGATCTGCTGGCGCAAACGCTCTGCCACCTCTTGGTACAGGGCGCGTGGTGCCAGTGGCGCAGGTGGTGCAGCGGGAGCGCTGGGGGTGTGAGTAGCAGCCAATTCGATGCGCAAACGCTGAGTTCTGAATTTATAATTATGGCAAACAACGCGCGCGGCGAAGCCCTCGACCCTTTGTGTCTTCCGACCAGGGCCTGCGGCTCCGTGGTGCGCCAGGAGCCCCCGCATGAACACCCGCCCGAACACGCCCACCCAAGCCAGCGCTGAAGCGCTGGAAAAGTGGCAGAAAGCCGCCGCCAAGTCAGCCCCTGGCGGCGACGTGGCAGCCTTGAACTGGGTCACGCCCGAGGGCTTGGTCGTCAAGCCGCTGTACACGGCGGCAGACGTGGCCAACCTGCCCGACCCGGCACTGGCCGACACGCTGCCGGGCTTCGCACCTTTCATCCGCGGCCCGCAGGCCACGATGTACAGCGTGCGACCCTGGACCATCCGGCAGTACGCCGGGTTCTCCACCGCCGAAGACAGCAATGCGTTCTATCGCCAGGCTCTGGCAGCCGGCGGACAGGGTGTCAGCGTGGCCTTCGATCTGGCCACGCACCGTGGCTACGACAGCGACCACCCGCGCGTGACAGGCGACGTGGGCAAGGCCGGCGTAGCCATCGACAGCGTCGAGGACATGAAGATCCTGTTCGACGGCATTCCACTGGACAAGGTCAGCGTCAGCATGACGATGAACGGCGCCGTCTTGCCGGTGCTGGCCGGCTACGTGGTGGCGGCTGAAGAGCAGGGCGTGGCACAGGACAAGCTGAGCGGCACCATCCAGAACGACATCTTGAAGGAGTTCATGGTTCGCAATACCTACATCTACCCGCCTGCGCCCAGCATGCGCATCGTGGCCGACATCATCGAATACACAGCCAGGCAGATGCCGAAGTTCAATTCGATCAGCATCAGCGGTTATCACATGCAGGAAGCGGGCGCCAACCAGGCACTGGAACTGGGCTTGACCCTGGCCGACGGCGCCGAGTACGTTCGTGTTGCCAATGAACGCGGCCTGGACGTGGACGACTTCGCGCCCCGCCTGTCGTTCTTCTGGGCCATCGGCATGAACTTCTACCTGGAGATTGCCAAGATGCGCGCAGCGCGCATGTTGTGGACCCGCATCATGCAAGGCTTCGGCGCGACCCAGCCCAAGAGCCTGATGCTGCGCACGCATTGCCAGACCAGCGGCTGGAGCCTGGCCGAACAAGACCCGTACAACAACATCGTGCGCACCACGGTCGAGGCCATGGCCGCCGTGTTTGGTGGCACGCAAAGCCTGCACACCAACAGCTTCGACGAAGCCATTGCCCTGCCCACCGAGACCAGCAGCCGCATTGCGCGCAACACGCAGTTGATCCTGCAGGAAGAAACGCACATCACCAGCGTCGTCGACCCCTGGGCCGGCAGCTACATGATGGAAACGCTGACCCAGCAGATGGCCGACAAAGCCTGGTCCATCATCGAAGAAGTCAAGGCCCAGGGCGGCATGACGCAAGCCGTGGGCAGCGGCTGGGCCAAGTTGAAGATCGAGGCCAGCGCGGCTGAAAAGCAGGCGCGCATCGACGCCGGCGTGGACGTCATCGTCGGCGTCAACAAGTACCGGCTGGACAAGGAAGACGCGATCGAAGTGCGCGAGGTCGACAACGTCAAGGTACGTGACGGACAGATTGCACGGCTGGCGCAGATTCGCGCCACGCGCCAGACCGACAAGGTGCAAGCGGCGCTGAAAGCCTTGACCGAGGCGGCCAGTTCTGGCCAGGGCAACCTGCTGGAGATGAGCATCAACGCCATGCGGTTGCGCGCCACGGTGGGCGAGGTCAGCGACGCGCTGGAAGCTGCTTTCGGCCGCCACCGCGCCGACATCCAGACCGTCACCGGTGTCTATTCGGCCACCTACGCTGCAGCCTATGACAGCGCCGAAGGCTGGGCCAGGCTGCAGGCCGAGATCGCCGCCTTTGGTGACGAACATGGCCGCCGCCCGCGCGTGATGATCGCCAAGCTGGGGCAGGACGGGCACGACCGTGGCGCCAAGGTCGTGGCCACGGCCTTCGCCGACTTGGGTTACGACGTGGACATCGGCCCGCTGTTCCAGACGCCCGAGGAATGCGCCCGCCAAGCCATTGAAAACGATGTGCATGCAGTCGGCGTGAGCACCCTGGCTGCCGGCCACAAGACCCTGGTGCCGGCCATCATCGAATCGCTGCGTGCGCAAGGTGCAGACGACATCATCGTCTTCGTCGGTGGCGTCGTTCCGCAGCAGGATTACGGCTTTCTATACGACGCTGGCGTGAAAGGCATCTACGGCCCGGGCACGCCCATTCCGGTGAGCGCCAAAGACGTGCTGGAGCAGATCAAGGCGGCGGTGGTGCCGGCGTGAATCTTGTAGAGGCCCTGCGGGGCCCCGAAAGCCCCACACAGCGCCGCGCCCTGGCCAAAGCCATCACCTTGCTGGAAAGCACGCGTGCCGACCACCGCGAGCAGGCCGATGAATTGCTCAGTGCGCTGCTGCCGCACACCGGCCAGGCCTTGCGCCTGGGCATCAGCGGCGTGCCCGGTGTGGGCAAAAGCACCTTCATCGAAGCTTTGGGTCTGTTCATGATCGGTCAAGGCCACCGCGTGGCGGTGCTCGCCGTAGACCCCAGCAGCAGCGTCGGCGGTGGCAGCATCCTGGGCGACAAGACGCGCATGGAGCTTCTGTCGATGGACACGAGGGCCTTCATCCGCCCCAGCCCTGCCAGCGGCAAGCTGGGTGGCGTGGCTGAGAAAACGCGCGAGTCCTTGCTGCTGTGCGAAGCGGCTGGCTTTGACATCGTCATCGTCGAAACCGTGGGCGTGGGGCAAAGCGAAACCGCTGTCGCCGGCATGACCGATCTGTTTGTGCTGCTGCAGTTGCCCAACGCCGGCGACGACCTGCAAGCCATCAAGAAGGGTGTGATGGAGCTGGCCGATCTGGTGGTCATCAACAAAGCCGACATCGACCCCGCTGCGGCCATGCGCGCGCAAGCGCAGATTGCGGGTGCCCTGCGTTTCCTGGGCGCCCATGCACATGCCGGAACGCAGGTGCTGCAGCTCAGTGCGCTGGAAGGGCCCAAAGGCGCGGGTCTGGCAGGCTTTTGGCAAGTGATCAGCGACTTTCAAGCGCAGCGCAAGACCAGCGGTCAGTTTGCGCAGCGCAGGCAACAGCAGGCCCGCGCCTGGATGTGGGAGCGCATCGAGGCCGGGCTGCGCCAGCGCTTCAGCCGCCACCTGGCCGTACGCGCTGCACTGGCGCCAGCGCAGGCTGAAGTCGAAGCCGGAACCTTGGCGCCTTCGGTGGCGGCTCGCCGCCTGCTCGATCTGCTTGACACGAATTGAAGAGAGAACAATCCATGCACGACATCCTGGAACAACTGGAAGCCAAGCGCGCACTCGCCCGCCTGGGCGGTGGCGAAAAACGCATTGCAGCCCAGCACGCCAAAGGCAAGCTCACCGCGCGCGAGCGGCTGGAACTGCTGCTGGACGAAGGCAGCTTCGAAGAGTGGGACATGTTCGTCGAGCACCGGTGCAACGACTTCGGCATGCAAGCCAACAAGCCACCGGGCGACGGCGTCGTCACCGGCTACGGCATGATCAATGGCCGCCTGGTGTTCGTCTTCAGTCAGGACTTCACCGTCTTCGGCGGCGCCTTGAGCGAAGCGCATGCAGAGAAGATCTGCAAGGTGATGGACCAGGCAATGAAGGTGGGCGCGCCTGTGATCGGCATCAACGACAGCGGTGGCGCGCGCATCCAGGAAGGCGTGGCCAGCCTGGGTGGCTATGCCGAGGTCTTCCAGCGCAATGTGCTGGCCAGCGGCGTGGTGCCGCAGATCAGCCTGATCATGGGCCCCTGCGCCGGCGGCGCTGTCTATTCACCGGCCATGACCGACTTCATCTTCATGGTCAAAGACAGCAGCTACATGTTCGTCACCGGCCCCGAAGTGGTGAAGACGGTCACGCACGAGGAAGTGACAGCCGAACAGCTGGGTGGTGCGGCCACCCACACCGGCCGCAGCGGTGTGGCCGACCTGGCTTTCGACAACGATGTCGAGGCCATCCTGATGACGCGGCGCTTCTTCAACTACCTGCCGCTGAACAACCGCGACAAGCCGCCACTGCGGCCCAGCGGCGACGCGGCTGAGCGGCTGGACATGTCGCTGGACACCCTGATCCCCGACAACCCCAATCAGCCGTACGACATGGGCGAGCTGATCCTGAAAGTCGTGGACGGCGGTGACTTTTTCGAAGTGCAGCCCGAACACGCGAAGAACATCATCGTCGGCTTCGCGCGCATGGACGGGCGCAGCGTGGGCATCGTCGCCAACAACCCGCAGGTGCTGGCCGGCTGCCTGGACATCAAGAGCAGCATCAAGGCCGCGCGTTTCGTGCGCTTTTGCGACGCCTTCAACATCCCCGTGGTCACCTTCGTCGACGTGCCCGGCGTCATGCCGGGCCCCCGCCAGGAATACGGCGGCATCATCAAGCACGGTGCCAAGCTGCTGTATGCCTATGCCGAATGCACGGTGCCCAAGGTCACGGTGATCACGCGCAAGGCCTACGGCGGCGCCTACGACGTGATGAGCAGCAAGCACCTGCGCGGCGACGTCAATTTCGCCTGGCCGCATGCCGAGATTGCGGTCATGGGTGCGAAGGGCGCGGTCGAGATCATCTTCCGCGAAGACAAAGGTCAGCCCGAGAAACTGGCGGCGCGCGAGGCCGAATACAAGGCGCGCTTCGCCAACCCCTTCGTGGCCGGCGCACGCGGCTACATCGACGACGTGATCCAGCCGCATGAAACGCGCAAGCGCATCTGCCGCAGCCTGGCGATGCTGAAAGACAAGGCGCTGGCGAATCCCTGGCGCAAGCACGGCAACATTCCGTTGTGAATGGGGCCCCCAGGCTTCCTTCGGTCGCCACCCCCCGCGGGGGCTCTGACAGCGGCCCGGCAGAGCCGGTTCCACGCCAGGTGCTTGGCTTTACTTCTGTAGGCTTCCGATGTTCAAAAAAATCCTGATTGCCAACCGCGGCGAAATCGCCTGCCGCGTCATCACCACGGCGCGCAAGCTGGGCGTGGCCACGGTGGCGGTGTATTCCGACGCCGACCGCAACGCCCGCCATGTGGCCCTGGCCGACGAGGCCGTGCGCCTGGGGCCCGCGCCTTCGCGCGAGAGCTATCTGCTGATCGACAAGATCATCGAAGCCTGCCTGGCCACGGGCGCCCAAGCGGTGCATCCCGGCTACGGCTTCCTGAGTGAGAACGAAGATTTCGCGCGCAGGGTCGAAGAAGCCGGCATCGTCTTCATCGGCCCCAAGCACGCCAGCATCGCCGCCATGGGCGACAAGATCGCCTCCAAACGGCTGGCGAAAGAGGCGGGCGTCACCACCATCCCGGGCTGGAACGAGGCCATCGAGTCGCCCGAGCGCGCGGTGGAAATCGCAGCCGGGATCGGCTATCCGGTGATGATCAAGGCCAGTGCCGGCGGCGGTGGCAAGGGCCTGCGCGTGGCCTTCAACGACAAGGAAGCGTTCGAAGGCTTCAGCAGTTGCCGCAACGAAGCCCAAGCCAGCTTTGGCGACGACCGGGTCTTCATCGAAAAATTCGTCGAGAGCCCGCGCCACATCGAGATTCAGGTGCTGGGTGATGCGCACGGCCATATCGTTTTCCTGCACGAGCGTGAATGCAGCATCCAGCGCCGCCACCAGAAGGTCATCGAAGAAGCGCCTTCGCCTTTCATCAGCGAAGCCACGCGCGCAGCCATGGGCGAACAGGCGGTGCGCCTGGCCAAAGCAGTGAACTACCAGAGCGCGGGCACGGTGGAATTCGTCGTCGGCAAGGACCAGAGCTTTTACTTTCTGGAAATGAACACGCGGCTGCAGGTCGAGCACCCGGTGACGGAAAGCATCACTGGCATCGACCTCGTTGAACAGATGCTGCGCGTGGCCGCCGGTGAGCCTCTGGCATTCACCCAAGCGGATATTCCACGCCAGGGCTGGGCCATGGAATGCCGCATCAATGCCGAGGACCCGTTTCGCGGCTTCCTGCCTTCCACCGGCCGGCTGGTGCGCTTTCAGCCGCCGGTGCAGACCATGCACGCAGCAGAACCCGTGCCCGAAGGTGGCGGCGTGCGGGTGGACACGGGCGTTGCAGAAGGCGGCTCGATCCCGATGTTCTACGACTCGATGATCGCCAAGCTGATCGTGCACGCGCCCACGCGTACCGAAGCCATGGCGCGCATGCGCGAGGCGCTGAACGGCTTCGTCATTCGCGGCGTGGCCAGCAACATCCCATTCCAGGCTGCCTTGCTGGCGCACCCCAGTTTCCAGAGCGGTGACTTCAACACCGGTTTCATCGCCCAGCACTACGCGCATGGTTTCCGCGCCCAGGATGTGCCGCACGACGACCCGAACCTGCTGGTGGCGTTGGCTGCCGCAGCACAGCGCCGGTTGCTGGCGCGCGCCATGGGCATCAACGGGCAGCTGGACGGGCATGGCGTGGTGGTCGGCCGCGAATTCGCGGCGGTGGTCATGGGTGAGCAGGGGCAGCATCGCCACTTGCCCGTCAGCATCGACCTGCGCCGAGCAGCTGATGGCTCTGGGCTGCTGGACATCAACGTCGACGGCAACCCCTACGCCGTGACGATGGACTGGGCCTTCGGCAGCATCCGCGCCAGTGGGCACAGCAACGGCCGCCCCTTCACGGCACAGATCGAACGCGAAGGCCTGTGGCTGCGCATCGCCCACGATGGCTTGCGCATCGACGTGCAGATGATGGCGCCGCGTGCAGCGGAATTGCTGCGCCTGATGCCCTACAAGGCGCCGCCGGACATGAGCAAGTTCCTGCTCTCGCCCATGCCGGGCCTGCTGGCGCAGGTGACGGTGCAGCCCGGGCAGAAAGTGCTGGCGGGCGAGCGGCTGGCCGTCATCGAAGCCATGAAGATGGAGAACATCCTCGTGGCCACCGCCGACGGCGTGGTCGGCGAATTGCTGGCCCAGGCCGGCGCCAGTCTGGCGGTCGACCAACCCATCCTGAGCTTCACATGAACATGACGACCGATCAAACCCTGAGCTTCCACAAACCACGCAGCAAGCCAGCCGGTGTGCCCATGGCGAGTTGGTCCCGCCAGGACGTGCTGGCGCTGATGGCCCAGCCCTTCATGGCGCTGGTACAGCAAGCGCATGCCGTTCATCGCCAGCATTTCCCGCTGGGCGACATCGAACTGGCATCCTTGCTGAGCGTGAAAACCGGTGGCTGTCCTGAAGACTGCAGCTACTGCCCGCAGAGCGTTCACTACGACACAGGCCTGGAGGCCGGCAAGCTGATGGCGCCAGACGCTGTTCTGGCAGCAGCACGCGCCGCGCAAGCCGCTGGCGCCACGCGCTTTTGCATGGGTGCCGCCTGGCGCAGCCCCAACGACCGCGACGTGGCCAAGGTGGCTGAACTGGTGGCCGGCGTGCGTGCCCTGGGCCTGCAGACCTGCGCTACGCTGGGCATGCTGGCACCGGCGCAAGCGCAGACCCTGGCCCGCGCTGGTCTGGATTTCTACAACCACAACCTGGACAGTTCTGAAGACTTCTATCCGCAGGTGATAGGCACCCGCGTTTATGAAGACCGGCTGGACACCTTGCGCAACGTGCGCGACGCTGGCGTGAAGGTGTGCTGCGGCGGCATCATCGGCATGGGCGAGACGCGCGATCAGCGCGCCGGGCTGATCGCCGAGCTGGCCAGTCTGCAGCCCGCGCCTGAATCGGTGCCCATCAACAACCTGGTTCGCGTCCCCGGCACACCGCTGGCCGACAGCGAGCCGGTCGATCCATTCGAGATGGTGCGCATGGTGGCCGTGGCGCGCATCACCATGCCTGGCGCACGCGTGCGCTTGTCGGCTGGCAGGCGCGAACTGGGCGACGGCATCCAGGCGCTGTGCTTCATGGCCGGTGCCAACAGCATCTTCTATGGCGACAAGCTGCTGGTCACCGGCAACCCCGACGCAGAGGCCGACCGCGCGCTGCTGGCCAGGCTGGACCTGCCTGTCAAGGTGAACTCGGCATGAGTGCTTCCGACAAACCTTTCCGCATTCTGGGTCTGCAGCAGGTGGCCATCGGCGGGCCCGACAAGGCGCGTTTGCGCGCTTTGTGGGTGGACATCCTGGGCCTGACGGTGAAAGGCCATTTCGTCAGCGAACGCGAGAACGTCGACGAAGACATCTGTGCGCTGGGGCAGGGCGCGCATGCCGTCGAGGTCGACCTGATGCAGCCGCTGGACCCGGACAAGAAGCCGGCTGTTCACAGCACGCCGCTGAACCATGTGGGCCTGTGGGTGGACGACTTGCCCGCCGCGGTGGCCTGGATGATGGCGCAAGGCGTGCGCTTCGCCCCCGGCGGCATCCGCCAGGGCGCGGCCGGCTTTGACATCTGCTTCATCCATCCCAAGGCCAGCGACGACTTCCCGATTGGCGGCGAAGGCGTCTTGATTGAACTGGTGCAGGCACCGCCCGAGGTGGTGGCGGCGCTGACATCATGAGCACTCAACGGGAGGCCATAAGTATTCGCCCCGTTTGTGCAGGTGCAGCATTGCCATAGACTGAGACGCAATGGCAGACCCCATCATTCTAGAAACGCGCGCGCTGACGAAAGAGTTCAAAGGCTTCGTGGCCGTGGACCATGTCGACCTGAAGGTGCGCAAAGGCAGCATCCACGCCTTGATCGGCCCCAACGGCGCCGGCAAGACCACCTGCTTCAACCTGCTGACGAAGTTTCTGCAGCCCACGTCCGGGCAGATTCTGTTCAACGGTAAGGACATCACGCGCGATGCGCCGGCCCAGATCGCCAGGCGCGGAATCATTCGTTCGTTTCAGATCTCGGCCGTTTTCCCGCACCTGAGCGTGCTGGAAAACGTGCGCGTGGCGCTGCAGCGGCAACTCGGCACCAGCTTCCATTTCTGGCGCAGCGAGAAAAGCCTGATGCCGCTGAACGAGCGTGCGATGCAGTTGCTGCGTGCTGTCGATCTGGAGGAATACGCTGCGCTGACGACAGTGGAGCTGAGCTACGGCCGCAAGCGCGCACTCGAGATCGCCACCACCCTGGCGATGGACCCCGAACTCATGTTGCTCGACGAGCCCACGCAGGGCATGGGCCTGGAAGACGTGGACCGCATCCGCAAGCTGATCAAGAAGGTGGCGGCTTCGCGCACCGTGCTGATGGTGGAACACAACATGAGCGTGGTCGCCAGCATCGCCGACACCATCACCGTGCTGCAGCGCGGCGCCACGCTGGCCGAAGGGCCCTACGAAGAGGTGTCGAAAAACCCGGCCGTGGTCGAAGCCTACATGGGCAGTGCGACGGTCGAATTGCAGGGCGCGCACGTATGAGCCCGGCCGCACCCATGCTGGAAGTGCGCAACCTGGAAGGCTGGTACGGCGAAAGCCATGTGCTGCACGGCGTGAACTTCGATGTGCGCGAAGGCGAAGTGGTGACCCTGTTGGGCCGCAATGGCGCCGGGCGCACCAGCACGCTGCGCGCCATCCTGGGCCTCATCGGCACGCGCAAAGGTTCGGTCAAGGTGCGCGGCGAAGAAGTCATCGACATGGCCACGCACCGTATCGCGCGAATGGGCATCGGCTATTGCCCGGAAGAGCGCGGCATCTTCGCCAGCCTGACGGCCGAAGAAAACCTGCTCCTGCCGCCCGTGCTGGCCGAAGGTGGCATGAGCGTGGACGAGATTTACACCATGTTCCCGAACCTGAAAGAACGCGCCAGCAGCCCCGGCACGCGCTTGTCGGGTGGTGAACAGCAGATGCTGGCCGTGGCGCGCATTCTGCGCAGCGGCGCCAGGCTGCTGCTGCTGGACGAGATTTCCGAGGGCCTGGCCCCCGTCATCGTGCAGAAGCTGGCCGAAGCGGTGATGGCATTGCGCAAGCGCGGTTACACCATCGTCATGGTCGAACAGAACTTCCGCTTCGCGGCACCTCTGGCCGACCGCTTTTTTCTCATCGAGCACGGTCGCGTTCTGCGCGAATTCACTCAGGCAGAACTGCCCGAACAAACCGATCAGTTGCGCGACTATCTGGGCGTGTGAGCTGACGGTTTGAACCGACGGTTTGATCTGCCCCCTGCAACACCCAAGGAGACCCTTATGAAACTGACCAAACTCGCAGCCGCCTGCGGCACCACCGTGGCCCTGGGCCTGACGGCACTGGCCCCTGCGCAAGCGCAAATTTCCGGTGACGTGATCCGCATCGGCATCATCACCGACATGTCGGGCCTGTATTCCGACATCGACGGCCAGGGCGGCGTCGAAGCCATCAAGATGGCCATTGCCGACATGGGCGGTGCCGTCAACGGCAAGAAGATCGAAGTGTTGTTCGCCGACCACCAGAACAAGGCCGACGTGGCCGCTTCCAAGGCGCGCGAGTGGTTCGACACGCAAGGCGTGGACATGCTGATCGGCGGCACCAATTCAGGCACGGCACTGGCCATGGCCAAGGTGGCGGCAGAGAAGAAGAAGCTGTTCATCGCCATCGGCGCGGCCACGGCGGCACTGACCAACGAGCAGTGCAACCCTTACACGGTGCACTGGGCCTACGACACCGTGGCGCTGGCCAAGGGCACGGGCAATGCCGTGGTCAAGGCCGGCGGCAAGAGCTGGTTCTTCCTGACCGCCGACTACACCTTCGGCAGCCAGTTGCAGAACGACACCTCGGCGGTGGTCAAGGCCGCCGGCGGCAACATCGTCGGTTCGGTTCGGCACCCGCTGTCGGCCAGCGACTTCTCGTCTTTCCTGCTGCAGGCGCAAGGCAGCAAGGCGCAGATCCTGGGCCTGGCCAATGCCGGTGGCGACACCGTCAATTCGATCAAGGCGGCCAACGAGTTCGGCGTCACCAAGACGATGCAGCTGGCCGGCCTGCTGATCTTCATCAACGACATCCATTCGCTGGGATTGAAGACCACGCAGGGCATGTACCTGACCGACAGCTGGTACTGGAACCGCGACGCGCAAACGCGCGCCTGGAGCCGCAAGTTCTTCGACAAGATGAAGCGCATGCCCAGCAGCCTGCAGGCCGCTGACTACTCGGCCAGCCTGCAGTTCCTGAACGCCGTGAAAGCCACGGGGTCTGACGACAGCGACAAGGTGCTGGCGCACATGCGCAAGACCAAGATCAACGACATCTTCGCCACCGGCGGCTTCATCCGTGGCGACGGCCGCATGGTGCACGACATGTATCTGATGCAGGTGAAGACGCCCGCGCAGTCGGTCGAGCCCTGGGACTACTACAACGTGGTGACGACGATCAAGGGCGAAGAGGCCTGGACGACCAAGGCCGAGAGCAAGTGTGCGGCTTGGAAGTAGTTGTCCACCCCCGCAGCGGCTGCGCCGCTCCCCCTCAAGGGGGCGGAAGCCAGCGGACCGGCAGAGCCGGATCCGCGGCTTCTGTTTGGTTTTCTTTGGTCTGCCTGCTTTTAATGCCTGCTCTTCATGATTGAAATCTTCGGCATTCCGATTCAGGCGTTCGCGGGGCAGCTTTTGCTGGGCCTGGTCAACGGGTCTTTCTACGCCATGCTCAGTTTGGGGCTGGCGGTCATCTTCGGGCTGCTGGGCATCGTCAATTTCGCCCACGGGGCGCTGTACATGATCGGTGCTTACGTGGCCTGGCTGGCGCTGGAGAAGTTCGGCCTCAACTACTGGTTCGCCTTGATCCTGGCGCCGCTGATCGTGGGCGGCCTGGGCGCGCTCATCGAGCGCACGATGCTCAAGCCGCTGTACAAGATCGACCCGATCTACGGGCTCTTGCTGACCTTCGGCCTGGCCTTGATTGCCGAGGGCGTATTCCGCGACCAGTTCGGCGTGTCGGGCCAGCAATATGCGGTGCCTGAATTGCTTCAAGGCGCCACTGACCTGGGCTTCATGATCCTGCCGAACTACCGGGCCTGGGTGGTGGTGGCTTCGCTCAGCGTTTGCCTGGCTGTGTGGTTCGTCATCGAAAAAACCAGCCTGGGTGCCACGCTGCGCGCCGGCACCGAGAACCCGGCCCTGGTGCAGGCCTTCGGCATCAATGTGCCGCGTCTGGTGACGCTGACGTATGCGGGTGGTGCTGCGCTGGCGGCGCTGGCGGGTGTGCTGGCTGCACCCATCATCCAGATCACGCCCCTGATGGGCAGCAATCTCATCATCATCGTCTTCGCCGTGGTCGTCATCGGCGGCATGGGTTCGATCCTGGGCTCGATCATCACCGGCGTCATGTTGGGCCTGATCGAAGGGTTGACCAAGGTGTTCTACCCCGAAGCGTCGAGCATCGTCGTCTTCGTCATCATGGCCATCGTCCTGGTCTTGCGGCCTGCGGGCTTGTTCGGGAAGAGCGCATGAATTCGAAGAACACTGCGCGCACGCTCTGGGTGCTGATCTTCCTCTTCCTGCTGGCGGCGCCGGCACTCGGCGTCTACCCCATCTTCGCGATGAAGGCGCTGTGCTTTGCCATCTTCGCTTGCGCCTTCAACCTGCTGCTGGGGTTCACCGGGCTGCTGTCGTTCGGTCATGCCGCATTTCTGGGCACCGCTGCCTATGCCACGGGCTGGCTGGTACGCAGTGCCGGGCTGACGCCGGAACTGGGCGTGCTGGCGGGCGTGGGGGTGGCTGCGGTGCTGGGACTGGGCGTGGGCCTGATCGCCATTCGCAGGCAGGGCATCTACTTCGCCATGATCACGCTGGCGCTGGCACAGATGATCTATTTCATCTGCCTACAAGCACCGTTCACAGGCGGTGAAGACGGTCTGCAAGGCGTGCCGCGCGGCATGCTGTTCGGCTTGATTTCGCTGAAGAACGATCTGCTGCTTTACTACATCGTGCTGGCCGTGTTCGTGGCCGTGTTCCTGGCCATCATCCGCATCGTGCATTCGCCGTTCGGCCAGGTGCTCAAGGCCATTCGTGAAAACGAACCGCGCGCCATTTCGCTGGGCTACGACGTCGACCGCTACAAGCTGCTGGCTTTCGTGCTGTCTGCCGCCATCGCCGGGCTGGCGGGTTCACTGAAGACCCTGGTGCTGGGATTCGCCACCTTGTCCGACGTGCACTGGTCGCTGTCGGGCGAAGTCATCCTGATGACCTTGCTGGGTGGCTTGGGCACATTCGCCGGCCCGGTGGTGGGGGCCTCCATCATCATCGGCTTGCAGAACTTCCTCGCCGACCGCGTGGGCAGCTGGGTGACCGTGATCATCGGCGTCATCTTCGTGCTGTGCGTACTGGCCTTCCGCAAGGGGGTCGTCGGCGAACTGCTGGCCTGGGTGGACAGGCGCAAGGCGCGGGCCGAGTCGAACTAGACGTCGTTGATTGAACTTCAACAGGGGGTGGGGATCATCCAAGACCCTTCCCAACCATTTGATGGAGTTCATGTTGACATCGCAAATCACCCGCCCAAGCGCCGCTAAGGTCGTCATTGCCAGCACCCTGGCCAGCATGTTGTCCCTGGCGCATGCTGAAACCAAGACCGACGGCCTGTGGCGCGGCAGCGGCGGTGCGGCTCTGTCGCAGACCAGTGGCAACAGCGAGTCCACCAGCGCTGCCATCACTGCGAACGCCACCAACGCCACGTTGCGCGACAAGACCACGCTGGGCGGCGCTTTCAACTATGGGCGCAGCAAGTCCGAAGGGGTCAGCACCACCAACACCAACAAGTGGAACCTCTTCGGCCAGTACGACTACAACCTGGGCCCGCGCCTGTACGGTTTCGGTCGTCTGGGCGGTGAAGCCGACGAACTGGCCGAGCTGGACCTGCGCGCCACGCTCTCGGCTGGTCTGGGCTACAAGCTCATCGACAGCACCGACACCAGCTTCAACGTTTTCGGCGGTGCGTCCTATTCCACCGACCGCTACAGCGCGCCCCAGCTCATCGACAGCCGCATCGGCACGCGGTTTTCCCGCAGCAGCCTGGTGCTGGGCGAAGAGTCCACGCACAAGATTTCTGAAAACACGCGCTTCAAGCAGCGCCTGGAATACTCGGCTGGCGTGTCGGGCGACAAAGCCAACCTGACCGATTTCAGCGCCGGTCTGAACGTGGCCATGACGCGCACGCTCAGCTTGGAGGTGGGTTTCACCGCCAAGCACAACAGCGCGCCCCCGGCAGGGCAGAAGTCGACAGACACGCTGCTGTTCACGGGTATCAACGTGAAGTTTGGGGCTATCTAACTAGCAGCTTCAAGCACTAGCAGCTTCAAGCAGCAGCAGCTTCAAGCGGCGCGTTCAGGGAGGCGGAATGACCGGCGCTGTCCTACGTGAGCGATCAGCATGCGGACTTAAATTGTTTTCAAGGGTTGCTCATGTGGCAGATACCTGTCGAAGGCGGCCCTGCATAAAGGATCTGCCATGCGTCAAACCCCTTGGATCGCCGTCTTGTTCACAACCGTCTTTCTGACAGCGTGTGACAAGAACGAGACGCCAGTTGCGCCAACGCCTGCCATGTCGCCTGCACCGGCGCCCGCTCCAGCTCCCGTGGTTTCAGCCGAGCCCGCGCAAATGGCTGAGCCCGCACCCTCCACGCCCACGATGGATACGCCAGCACCTGCGCCCATGGCGCAAATTGCTCCCGCACCCATGGCTGCGCCGACGAGCGCTGCGGGGACCGACCACGTGGTGGTTCGCGGTGAAACGCTGTACGGCATTGCCATGCAGCAGGGCGTGAGTGCAGCCGATCTAGCGAAGTGGAATGACATCGCCGACCCAGGCATGATTCAGGTGGGGCAGAAATTGCGCCTGTCGGCACCTTGAACTCCGGTCGCCAGCCCTTCACGGAATGATGGGGCGAGACGCCGGCGCGGTCGCCGGCTGTGTGCCTGGCGGTCGGAAGCGGTAGGAGCGGGATAATCCGGTGAGCCATCGCCGACAATCGGCGATCGGCAAACCCAGAGCCCCCGCCATGAAGCCCAGAACCTTGTACGACAAACTGTGGGACGAGCATGTCGTCCACACCGAGGAAGACGGCACCGCCACGCTCTACATCGACCGCCATCTGGTTCATGAAGTGACCAGCCCGCAGGCTTTCGAAGGTTTGCGGTTGGCTGGGCGCAAGGTATGGCGCACCAGTTCCATCGTCGCCACCGCCGATCACAACACGCCCACCACGGGCTGGGAAGATGGCTACGACGGCATCCGCGACCCCATCAGCAAGTTGCAGATCACCACCCTGGACGCCAACATCGCGGCCAGCGGCGCAGCCGCGTATTTCCCATTTCTGGACAAGCGCCAGGGCATCGTGCACGTGATCGGGCCTGAAAACGGCGCCACGCTGCCAGGCATGACGGTGGTTTGCGGCGACAGCCATACCAGCACGCACGGTGCGTTCGGCGCGCTGGCCCACGGCATCGGTACCAGTGAGGTAGAGCATGTGCTGGCCACGCAGACCTTGCTGGCGAAGAAAGCGAAGAACCTGCTGGTTAGAGTCGAAGGTCAGCTGGGCCGGGGTGTCACGGCCAAGGACGTGGTGCTGGCCATCATCGGCCGAATCGGCACGGCCGGGGGCAACGGCCACACCATCGAATTCGCCGGCAGCGCCATCCGCGGCCTGAGCATGGAAGGCCGCATGACGGTGTGCAACATGGCCATCGAGGCTGGTGCCCGCGCGGGTTTGGTGGCGGTAGATGACAAGACCATCGCCTACATCCACAACGGCGGCAAAGGACGCCTGTTCGCGCCGACGGGCGGGGAATGGGAACACGCCGTGTCCCACTGGCGCACGCTGCACAGCGACCCTGGCGCGCATTTCGACACCGTCGTTGAACTGGATGCCGCACAGATTCAGCCGCAAGTGACCTGGGGCACCAGCCCTGAAATGGTCACCGGCATCGAAGGACGCGTGCCCGACCCCGACAAGGAACGCGACCCCGTCAAGCGCGGCGCCATCGAGCGCGCGCTGGCCTACATGGGCCTGGAGCCGAACAAGGCCATGGCCGACATCCGCATCGACAAGGTCTTCATCGGCAGCTGCACCAACAGCCGCATCGAAGACCTGCGCGAGGCGGCCGCCGTCGTGAAGAACGCCGGCCAGCGCGTGGCGCCGAATGTGCGCCTGGCCATGGTCGTGCCGGGCTCAGGCCGCGTGAAAGCGCAGGCAGAAGCCGAAGGGCTGGACGTGATCTTTCGCGCCGCCGGCTTCCAGTGGCGCGAACCCGGCTGCAGCATGTGCCTGGCCATGAACGCCGACCGCCTGGAGCCGGGCGAGCGTTGCGCCAGTACCAGCAACCGCAATTTCGAAGGCCGTCAAGGCGCAGGGGGGCGCACGCACCTGGTCAGCCCGGCCATGGCTGCCGCTGCTGCGCTGCACGGTCATTTCGTCGACATCCGCCGGATCAATTGACCCCCAAGATCACTTGCGTTCGCTACCCCCCAGCGGGGCTCTTGCGAAGACCGGCGGAGCCGGTTCCCTGCCAGCGCTCGGGTTCTGAACCTCGGCATTCACACTTTTTTGGAGAAACCCACCATGCGCAAATTTATCCTCGGCGTTTTCGCGGCCGCTTTCGTTGTCAGCCTGTCTGCGTGCAACACCATCGAAGGCGCGGGTCGCGACATCAGCAAGGCCGGTGACAAGATCGAAGACGCGGCCAAGAAAAACAAGTAAGCGCGCCGCCATGCAAGCCTTCACCGTGCACAGGGGCCTGGTAGCGCCCATGGACCGGGACAACGTCGACACCGACGCCATCATCCCCAAGCAGTTTTTGAAATCGATCACGCGTTCCGGCTTCGGCCCGAACCTGTTCGACGCCTGGCGCTACCTGGACCCGGGTGAACCTGGTCAGGACCTGAGCACGCGGAAACCCAACCCCGATTTCGTGCTGAACCAACCGCGTTATCGCGGTGCCTCGGTGCTGCTGGCGCGCAGCAACTTCGGTTGCGGGTCCAGCCGCGAACATGCGCCATGGGCGCTGGAGCAATATGGCTTTCGCGCGCTGATCGCGCCCAGCTACGCCGACATCTTCTTCAACAACTGTTTCAAGAACGGCGTGTTGCCGGTGATCTTGCCGGCCTTCCAGGTAGCGCAGCTGTTTGACGAGACTTTCGCGTTTCCTGGCTACAGCCTGACGCTGGACCTCCCGCGTCAGGTGGTCGTCAAGCCCGATGGCACCGAACTGGCGTTCGACGTCGAGCCTTTCCGCAAATACTGCCTGGTGAACGGCTTCGACGACATCGGCCTGACCTTGCGCCATGCCGAGAAAATCAAGGCGTTCGAGGACGAGCGCCTGGCGCGCATGCCCTGGCTGGCCACGCAAGACATCACCTCGAAGAGCCATTGATGAAGATCGCCATCCTCCCGGGCGACGGCATCGGCACGGAAATCGTCGATGAAGCCGTGAAGGTGCTTCACGCGCTGGACCTGCATTTCGAGACAGAAACCGCGCTCGTCGGCGGTGCCGCGTACGAGGCCCATGGCCACCCGCTGCCTGACGCCACGCTGAAGCTGGCGCAGGCTGCAGACGCCATCCTCTTTGGTGCTGTGGGCGACTGGAAGTACGACAAGCTCGAGCGCGCACTGCGCCCTGAACAAGCCATTTTGGGCTTGCGCAAGCACCTGGGCTTGTTCGCCAACCTGCGGCCAGCGCTGTGCTATCCGCAGCTCACGCATGCGTCGTCGCTGAAACCTGAGCTGGTGGCCGGCCTGGACATCCTGATCATCCGTGAACTCACTGGCGACATCTATTTCGGCCAGCCGCGCGGCCGCCGCACCGCCAGCGACGGGCACTTCCCGGGCGCTGAAGAAGCGTTCGACACCATGCGCTACAGCCGCCCGGAGATCGAGCGCATCGCGCATGTGGCCTTCCAGGCCGCACGCAAGCGCAGCCGACGCGTGACCAGTGTCGACAAGGCCAATGTGCTGGAAACCTTCCAGTTCTGGAAAGATGTGGTGACCGAAGTGCATGCCCAACATTACGCCGACGTTGAGCTGCAGCACATGTATGTCGACAACGCCGCCATGCAGCTGGTGAAGGCGCCCAAGTCTTTCGACGTGGTCTTCACCGGCAATATGTTCGGCGACATCCTGAGCGATGAAGCCGCCATGCTCACCGGCAGCATCGGCATGCTGCCCAGCGCCAGCCTGGATGCCAACAACAAGGGCCTGTACGAACCCAGCCACGGCAGCGCGCCCGACATCGCGGGGCAGGGCGTGGCCAACCCGCTGGCCACCATCCTGAGCCTGGCGATGATGCTCCGCTTCAGCCTGCGCCAGCCCGAGGCGGCTGCGCGCGTGGAAGCCGCGGTAGACCGCGTGCTCAGCGCCGGCCTGCGCACCGCCGATATCTACAGCGAAGGTACGCGCCGTGTCGGTACCGCCGAGATGGGCAGTGCCGTCGTGGCTGAACTGCAGAAGAACTGAGGGAGAAGACAAATGGCTCTGGTTGGACTCGTAGGTTGGCGCGGCATGGTCGGCAGCGTGCTCATGGACCGCATGCAGACCGAAGGTGACTTCGCGCTCATCGAGCCCATGTTCTTCAGCACCAGCAACGCCAGCGGCGCGCTGCCGGCCGCGATTGCCGGGCTGGCGAAGAACGAGACCACGCTGCAGGACGCGAATGACATCGCCGCACTGAAGCGCTGCGACATCGTCATCACCTGCCAGGGCGGCGAATACACCACCGCTGTTTATCCCCTCTTGCGGGCTGCCGGCTGGAAAGGCTACTGGATCGACGCGGCCAAGACCCTGCGCATGAACGATGACGCCGTCATCGTGCTGGACCCGGTCAACCTGAACGTCATCGAAGCCGCGCTGGCGCGCGGTGCGCGTGACTTCATTGGCGGCAACTGCACCGTCAGCTGCATGTTGATGGGCGTGGGCGCGCTGTTCAAGGCGGACCTGGTGGAAAGGATGACGGCCACCACCTACCTGTCCGCCAGCGGCGGCGGCGCGCTTTCGGCGGCGATCGCCGGGCTGGCGAAGAACGAGACCACCCTGCAGGACGCGAACGACATCGCCGCACTCCGGCGCTGCGACATCGTCATCACCTGCCAGGGCGGCGACTACACCCAGGCCGTCTACCCGCAACTGCGTGCCGCGGGCTG
>JBBQXN010000016.1:0-57535 GCA_038209585.1 Burkholderiales bacterium | reverse complement strand
CGGCAGCTTCATCGGCAAGAACGTGGTGCTGATGCCCAGCTACGTGAACATCGGCGCGTATGTGGACGAAGGCACCATGGTCGACACCTGGGCCACCGTGGGCAGCTGCGCGCAGATCGGCAAGAACGTGCACTTGTCGGGTGGCGTGGGCATCGGCGGTGTGCTGGAACCGCTGCAGGCCAACCCGACCATCATCGAAGACAACTGCTTCATCGGCGCGCGCAGCGAGGTGGTGGAAGGCGTCATCGTCGAAGAAAACAGCGTCATCAGCATGGGTGTCTACATCGGCCAGAGCACGAAGATTTACGACCGGGCCACGGGCACCGTGAGCTATGGCCGCGTTCCTGCCGGCAGCGTGGTGGTTTCAGGCAATCTGCCCAGCGCCGACGGCACGCACAGCCTTTATTGCGCCGTGATCGTGAAAAAAGTGGATGCACAGACCCGCGCCAAGACCAGTATCAACGAGCTCCTCCGGGCATGATGAGCGGTTGAGTTCATAGCAGCGGAGCGGCGATGTCAAACAATCTGGAACGCGTGTTGCGCCTGATGGCGGAAAAGAACGCGTCCGACGTCTACATGTCGGTCAACACGCCTATCCTGATCAAGATTCACGGCCAGATCCTGCAGTTGTCCGACCAGATACTCAGCACCACGCAGACGCGCCAGTTGCTGGCCGAGCTGCTGACGCCACAGCAACTGGAAGAGCTGGACGACACGGGCGAGCTCAACGTGGGCATCGGCATCCCGCGTGTGGGCAGCTTCCGCTTGAGCGCCTTCAAGCAGCGCGGCTCGATCGCTGCGGTCTTCCGCTGCATTCCCTTCGTCATCCCGGCTCTGGACAGCCTGGGCGTGCCCGACATGCTGCGCCAGCTGGTGATGGAAAAGCGCGGCCTGATCCTGATGGTGGGCGCCACCGGCACGGGCAAAAGCACCACGCTGGCGTCGATGCTGGAGTTCCGCAACCAGCAGATGACGGGCCACATCCTGACCATCGAAGACCCGATCGAGTTCTTGTTCACCAACAAGAAAAGCATCGTCAACCAGCGCGAAGTGGGCCGCGACACGCAAACGCTGCAGGTGGCACTGAAGAACGCGCTGCGTCAGGCGCCGGACTGCATCCTGATCGGCGAGATCCGCGATCGCGAAACGATGACGGCGGCCATCAGCTATTCGCTCTCTGGCCACCTGGTGCTGGCCACCCTGCATGCCAACAACAGCTACCACGCGCTGGGCCGCATCTTGTCTTTCTATGCGCCAGAAGCGCGTTCGACGCTGCTTTCCGACCTGGCCAGCGGCTTGCGCGCCATCGTCAGCCAGCGACTGCTGCGCGCCAACAGCGGCGGCCGCGTGGCGGCCGTGGAAGTGCTGCTGAATTCGCAGCTGGTGTCGGAAATGATCGAAAAAGGCGACATCAGCGACGTCAAGGCGGCGATGGAAAAGAGCCTGGCCGAAGGCTCGCAGACTTTCGAGCAAGACATCGCGCGCTTGATCGAGGAAGGCGTGATCTCACGCGACGAAGGCCTGTCGCATGCCGATTCGCCCACCAACCTGCTGTGGCGGTTGCAGAACGACCAGGCGCCGGTTTCTCGAGTGAGCCCCAAGCGCGAAGAACCCGAGACGCCCACCTTCACCGAAATCACCATCGAATCGCATGCCGAAGACGCCAAGCCGGCGAACGAGACGCCATGGAGCGTGCGCAAATGATGTGGCGCGGCCTGCGCTGCCATTCTTCGTAGTACCCGGGCCTGATGCACACACTGCGCCTGACGGAACGACTCATCGCCTGCCGCTCGGTCACGCCGGCAGACGCCGGCTGCCAGGCACTGCTGAGCCAGGCGCTGCTGGAAGCAGGGTTCGAGATCGAACAAATGGACGCCGGGCCTGACGACGCGCGGGTGTCCAACGTCTGGGCCGTGCACGACGCCGGCCTGCCCGGCCCCACGCTGGCCTTTGCTGGCCACACCGACGTGGTTCCTACCGGCCCGCTGGCGCGCTGGACCAGCGACCCCTTCGTGCCCAGCCACCGTGAAGGCCGCCTCTACGGCCGAGGCGCGGCCGACATGAAGGCCGCCGTGGCAGCCATGACCCTGGCCGCCTGCAGCTTCGTGCGCGACCATCCCATGCACGCCGGCCGCGTGGCCCTGCTCATCACCAGCGACGAAGAAGGCCCGGCCTTGCACGGTACGCGCCTGGTCGTGGACCGGCTGCAAGCGCGCGGGGAACGCATAGACGCCTGCATCGTCGGTGAGCCCACGTCGGTGGACAAGCTCGGCGACATGGTGAAGAACGGCCGCCGCGGCACGCTGTCAGGCCGCCTCACCGTCACCGGCAAGCAGGGTCATATCGCCTACCCGCACCTGGCCAGCAACCCGCTGCACCTGCTGGCACCTGCCCTGGCAGAACTGGTGGCCACGCGCTGGGACGAGGGCAATGCCTTCTTCCCGCCCACGAGCTGGCAGGTGAGCAATGTGCACAGCGGCACAGGCGCTTTCAACGTGATTCCGGGCGAGCTGGTGCTGGACTTCAACTTCCGCTTCAGCACCGAAAGCACACCCGAGGCGCTGAAGCAACGCGTGCATGCCGTGCTCGACCGGCATGCGGTGCCGCACGACATCACCTGGACGTTGGGCGGCGAGCCTTTCCTCACGCCGCCGGGTACGCTGAGTGCGGCCTTGGTGGCTGCCATCGAGGCCGAATGCGGCTGCACGCCTGAACTGTCAACGACAGGCGGTACCTCAGACGGACGCTTCATCGCGCGCCTGGCGCCGCAGGTGATGGAATTTGGCGTTGTCAACGCCAGCATCCACCAGGTCGACGAGTGGGTTGACGTAGAGGCCATCGAACCGTTGATGCGCGTGTACCTGGGCACTTTGAAACGCTTTCTGCAATGAGCGGCAACGTCCTGTCCCTGATCGAGTCGATGACGCAACGGCTGGAAGACGCCGGTGTGGCTTTCGGCCACGGCACCACCAACGCCTTCGACGAAGCCGCCTGGCTGGTGCTGTGGCGCCTGGGCCTGCCGCTGGACGCGCTGGACGAGGCGGCTGAACAGGCTGTCAGCGCTGAACAGCTCACCAGCGTCCACGCGCTCATCGCAGAACGCATCAGCACGCGCCGCCCCGCCGCCTACCTGACCGGCGAAGCCTGGCTGCAAGGTGTGCCCTTCTTCGTCGACGAACGCGTTATCGTGCCGCGCTCTTTGATTGCCGAGCCACTGGCAGACGGCACGCTGGACAGTTGGTTGTCCGTTAACACGCGCCGCGTGCTGGACCTGTGCACGGGCAACGCCAGCCTGGCCGTGCTGGCCGCGCTGGCCTGGCCCGACGTGACCGTGGACGCCACCGACCTGAGCGCCGATGCGCTGGCTGTTGCAGCGCGCAACATCGAACGCCACGGCCTGCAAGACCGCATCAACCTGCGCCAGGGCAATGGCCTGGCGGCAGCACGCGGCACTTACGATCTGATCCTGTGCAACCCGCCTTACGTGAACCGCGAATCCATGACCGCCCTGCCCCCTGAATACCAAGCCGAGCCCGCGATGGCGCTGGACGGCAACACCGAAGGCGGCCAAGACGGCATGGACTTCATCCGCCGCCTGATGAACAACCGCAAAGGCGCAGCGCAGCACCTGACCGAAGACGGCGTGCTGGTGCTGGAAGTGGGCAACGAACGCGCCCATTTCGAAGCTGCCTTCAAGAATCTGCCGGCCATCTGGTTGCCCACCAGCGCGGGCGATGACCAAGTGTTGCTGCTGACCAAGGACCAATTGTCGTGATCACCATCCGCGACATCACCTTGCGCCGCGGCGTCAAGGTCGTGCTGAAAAATGCCAGCGTGGTGATGCAGCCGGGCGAGAAGGTGGGCCTGATCGGCCGCAACGGCGCCGGCAAGTCCAGCTTGTTCAGCTTGCTCACACATCGTTTGCAAGCAGACGCGGGCGATGTGGAGATTCCCCCGCGCTGGCGGGTGGGTGAAGTGGCGCAGGACATGCCCGAAACCGAAGACGGCGCCACCGAATTCGTGCTGCAGGGCGACACCCCGCTGATGGCCGCGCAAGCTGAACTGACCGCCGCCGAAGCCGCCGACGACGGCAACGCCATGGCCCACGCCCATGTGGCGCTGGACGAAGCCGGCGCTTTCGACGCCCGCGCCCGTGCCCAGGCTTTGCTGCTGGGGCTGGGCTTCAAGGGCGACGAACTCGACCAGCCCGTGAACAGCTTTTCAGGCGGCTGGCGCATGCGGCTGCAACTGGCGCGCGCGCTAATGTGCCCGGCTGACCTGCTGCTGCTGGACGAGCCCACCAACCACCTGGACCTGGACGCGCTGGTGTGGCTGGAAGCCTGGCTGAAGCGCTTCGAAGGTTTGATGGTCGTCATCAGCCACGACCGCGAGTTTCTGGACGCCATCACCCGCGTCATCGTCCACCTGGACGAGTGCACGCTGACGCGCTACACCGGCAACTACAGCGCCTTCGAGGAAATGCGCGCAGAGCGCCTGTCGCAGGCCTCAGCGGCTTTCGGCAAACAGCAGGAGCGCATCGCCCACCTGCAGAAATTCATCGACCGCTTCAAGGCCAAGGCCAGCAAGGCCAAGCAGGCGCAAAGCCGGGTGAAAGCGCTGGCGCGTATGGAAAAGCTGGCGCCTGTGCTGACTGCCAGCGACTTCAATTTCGAGTTCCGCGAACCGCTGAGCCTGCCCAACCCGATGCTGTCTTTCGACGGCCTCACCTGTGGTTACGGTGACACGCAGATCGTCGGCAACATCAGCCGCTCCGTACTGGCCGGGCAACGCATCGGCATCCTGGGTGCCAACGGCCAGGGCAAATCGACGCTGGTGAAAACCATCGCCAAGGCGCTGACGCCGCTGGCCGGGGTGATGACCGAAGGCAAGGGACTGTCGATCGGCTACTTCGCGCAGCAGGAACTGGACGTGCTGTCGATGGACGACGGCCCGCTGATGCACATGGTGCGCCTGGCGCGCGATGTGGGCCCTGCGGGGCGCGAACAGGAACTGCGCGACTTTCTGGGCACCTTCCGCTTCACCGGCGCCATGGTCAATCAAGCCGTGGGTTCGCTTTCAGGCGGCGAAAAAGCGCGCCTGGTGCTGGCCATGCTGGTGTGGCAGCGCCCCAACCTGCTGTTGATGGACGAGCCCACCAACCACCTGGACCTGACCACGCGAGAGGCGCTTTCCATTGCGCTGAACGAATTCGAAGGTACGGTGATGCTGGTGAGCCACGACCGCGCCTTGCTGCGCGAAGTGTGCGACGAGTTCTGGCTCGTCACACGCGGCGGCGTGGGGCCGTTTGACGGCGACCTGGACGACTACCAGAAGTGGCTGCTGGAAGTTTCACGCGCGCTGTCCAAAGGCCAGGAACCCCCTCCGGTGCCGGGCAGTGCCCTGGCTGCCGCTGCGGCCAGCCCGGCGGCTGCGTCAGCGCCGGGCAAGTCGAAACCCGAAAACAAACCCGCCACTCGCGACGACCGCAAACAAGGCGCGCAAACACGTTCGCAACTGGCCAACCGCACCCGCCCGCTGCGCACCGAAGTTCAACAGATAGACGTACGGCTGACGGCCATTGCGACCGAAAAGACAACGCTGGAAAGCCAGATGGCGCGCGGCAAGCTGCCGGCTGGCGAGATTGCCGACATCGGCCGGCGGCTGAACCACATCGCCGCCGAAGTGGTGACGCTGGAAGAGCGTTGGCTGGAATTGCAGACAGCAATCGAGGCGATCACTGCCGAGGTCTGAAAACTGTCACGAGTACCAGCTTGAAGGAGCTATCGCCTATATTGATTTGTGCCGGGACAACATGCCCGCCCAACACAAGGAGTAATCGCATGGCCATCGACACCAAGCTCTACACCGCCACCGCCACCGCCACCGGCGGCCGCACAGGCACTGCCAAGTCCAACGACGAGCGCTTGTCCGTCACGCTGTCCACGCCCAAGGCGCTGGGCGGTGACGACGGCCAAGGCACCAACCCGGAACAGATGTTCGCCGCGGGCTACTCGGCCTGCTTCATTGGCGCGATGAAGGCGGTGGCCGGGCGACAGAAGATCAGCCTGCCGGCAGAAGTGGCCATCACGGCTGACGTGTCCATCGGTCCGATGACCGGCAAGGACGGCGCTTTCTGCATCTCGGTGGACATGGCAGTCAGCATCCCTGGCATGGAGCGCGCTGCCGCTGAAGCGCTGGTGGCAGCGGCGCACGAGGTGTGCCCCTACAGCAATGCCACGCGCGGCAACATCGACGTGAACCTGAAAGTCGTCTGACAGCGAAAGCATGACGACCCCGTGACTGCGGGGCCAGGCCGACGCTGGCTGTCACGGCGCTGTCACCGATAGTTTTTACGGTCGGTTCTTGCACAACCCGCAGGAAGCTCCAGCCGTGAACCGCCGATCCAACATTTCATCCATTGCCGTTTCGGCCGTTTCAGCCGTTTCGGCCGCCCTCGTCCTGGCCGCACCGGCCCAGGCCGCCAACCCCATTGCTGCCATCACGCCGCTGTGGACCTTCAACCACAACGCCGGCAACACCATCGGCCGCTCGGCCGAGATTCCGATCTGGGACGCTGGCACGAGCGCGCTGTGGGTCGTGGGCGGCAGCGGGGTGGATGTGCTCGACCTGGCAGGCAACCGTATCCAGAGCTTCACCACCACGGGCTTCGGCAGCATCAACAGCATCGCCATCAGCGGCAACACGCTGGCACTGGCTTTTGCCGACAGCACGAACGCAGGGCTGCCCGGCACCGTGCAGTTCTTCGACACCCAGGCCTTCCTGAACACCGGCCCGGCAAGCGCGGCGCTGGGCGGTGTGCAAGTGGGCGCCGTGCCCGACATGCTGACCTGGACGCCCGACGGCAGCCGCCTGCTGGTGGCCAACGAAGGCGAACGCCAGAGCAACAGCAACAACCCGGTGGGCAGCGTCAGCCTGATCAACGTGGACCGCAGCAGTGGCTTCAGCACCACGGTGAACACCGCGGGCTTCGGTGCTTTCGATGGCCAGGAAGCCGCCCTGCGCGCCACGGGCGTTCGCATCCAGGCCGGCGTGGCCGCTTCGGTGGCTTTCGAGCCGGAATACATCGCCATCGCCCCGGGCGGGCAGTTCGCCCATGTCACGCTGCAAGAGAACAATTCGATTGCTGAACTGAACCTGCAGACCGGCCAGTTCACGCGCATCCTGCCGCTGGGCGCGAAGGATTACAGCGTGCCGGGCAACGCCATCGACACCAGCGACCAGGACGGCATCGTCGGCAATTTTCGCAACGTGCCTGTCAAGGGCCTGTACATGCCTGACGCCATCGCCAGCTACAGCGCCGGCGGCCAGGCTTTCTTCGTCATGGCCAACGAAGGCGATGCGTTCGGGGACGACGCCGACATCGTGCGCCTGGGCAACAGCGCCGTCACGCTGGACCCGGGCGTGTTCCCGAATGCCGCCGACCTGCGCCTGAACAGCAACCTGGGCCGCCTGAACATCCTGCGTGACGGCGCCACCGGCGATGGCAACACCACGAACATGACCGAGATCTACACCCTGGGCGGGCGCTCTTTCTCGATCCGCGACGCCGACGGTCATCTCGTCTTCGACAGCGGCAACCAGCTTGAAGTGGCGGCCCTGGCCGCCGGCGTGTACGCCGACAACCGCAGCGACGACAAGGGCGTGGAACCGGAAGGCGTGGCCCTGTTCAGCCTGGGCGGGCGCACGCTGGCCTTCATCGGCCTGGAGCGCACCACACGCAGCGCGGTGGCCATCTACGACATCACCGACCCTGCCAATGCTTCCTTCCTGCAGATGCTGGTGTCTGACGACGCCAGCGTGCTGCGACCCGAAGGCCTGGTGGCGTTCGAGAGCGCTGGCCGCTACTTCCTGGCGGTGGCGCACGAGTCCACGGCAGGCAGCATAGTGGCGGGTGGATTGTCGAACCGCACGGTGTTGTACGAGATCAGCCCGGTGCCCGAGCCGGGCACTTATGCGCTGCTGCTGCTGGGTGTGCTGGGCGTGGCGGGGGCGGCCAGGCGCTCCAGAAGCTCAAGCAGCAACGCCACCCTCGCCTGAGCGGGGCTGGCCTCAGCGCTGACGTCCAGCGGCTGGTTTTCGCGCGGCGCGGCGCCGACCACGCGCCCGCTCGCGCAGCGGGTGCTCAGGCGCAGCGCCACACCCGCCTGCGCAGCGCGGGCTGCGACCGCCTCCAGCGCTTCGTGCAGGCTGCCGTTGCCGGTGCCAGCCAGGACCAGGCCGTGAAAGCCTGCTGCCACGGCCGCGTCCACCAGCGCGGCATCAAATTCGGCATGGCTGGTGATCCAGCCCACCCGCGGCCATCGGGCCAGGGGCAGGTTGCAAATCGCAGCGCCCAGGGCAGTGCCCTGCGGCCAGGGTCGCAGGCAGCGCACCACGCCTTCTTCCACCAGCGCCAGCGGCCCGGCCGGGGCTGAGTCGAAGGCCTCCAACCGGTAGGCGTCGCGCTTGCGCACTTCGTCGCCTGCATGCACCTGGCCGGCCAGCACCACCAGCACGCCACGCGCGCCGGGGGTGCGCGCCACGTTCACGGCGTCCAGCAGGTTCTGGGGGCCGTCGGCCTGCAGCGACGTGGCCGGGCGCATGGCCGCTGTCAACACCACTGGCTTGGCCGGCGCCAGCACGCGCTGCAGGAAGAAGGCGGTTTCTTCCAGCGTATCGGTGCCATGGGTGACGACGATGCCGGTCACATCGTCGCGTGCCATTTCGACTTTGAGCGTTTGCACCAGCGCCTGCCACAGGGCATGCGACATGTTCTTGCTGTCCATCTGCGCCAGTTGCAGCGTGCGTAGGGGCACGCCAGCCAGCGCCGGGACAGCGGCCACCAGTTCGGCCACGCCGATCTCGCCGGCGCGATAGCCCAGGTTGTCTTCAGCCCGTGCGGCGCGGCCGGCGATGGTGCCGCCGGTGGCGACGATCAGCAAATGCGCGTCAGGGGATGGGGGGCTTGGCATGGAGGCGATTTATGGATGAAAATACAGTGGCTGGACATAAAGACAGCTCAGGCATGACGGTTCGGTTCTGCGAGTTCAGTCATTCATTCAGGAAGTCACATCCGGAGATCAGCGCATGAACGAAAGTCCGAAGCTCACGCCACGCCAGCAGCAGATTCTGGACCTGGTGCAAAGTGCCATCGAACGCACCGGCGCGCCGCCTACGCGCGCAGAAATCGCCACCGAACTGGGCTTCAAGTCGGCCAACGCTGCCGAAGAGCATCTTCAAGCACTTGCGCGCAAAGGCGTGCTCGAACTCGTCAGTGGCACCTCGCGCGGCATCCGGCTGAAGACGAACACGCTGCGCTCGCTGGCTGAAGCGCGGATGAACCAGTTCAGCCAGCAATTCAGCCTGCCCCTGGTGGGACGCGTGGCAGCAGGCAGCCCCATCCTGGCCGAAGAGCACATCGAACAGACCTACCAGATCGAGGCTTCGCTGTTCCAGCGCAAGCCCGATTACCTGCTGAAAGTGCGCGGCATGAGCATGCGCGACGCCGGCATCATTGACGGCGACCTGCTGGCGGTACAGAAAGCCAGCGAAGCCAAGAACGGCCAGATCGTGGTGGCACGCCTGGGCGACGAGGTCACCGTCAAGCGCTTTCACCGCGTGGGCAGCCACATCGAACTGCTTGCCGAGAACCCCGACTTTGAGCCCATCGTGGTACCGCCGGGCACCGACTTCGCTTTGGAAGGCGTGGCCGTGGGCCTGATCCGCAACACGCCGCTGATGTAAGCCCCATGAACGCCGCCGCCGCCCTTTCACCCCCGCGCGCCCTGAAACCACGCAAGGCGCGCACAGCCGCCGAATGCGAAGCCCTGGAACAGTTGCCCAACATCGGCCCCAGCCTGGCCGACGACCTGCGCAGCATCGGCGTGCACCAGCCCCAGGAACTGACCACGCGCGAGGCCTTTGCGCTGTACCAGGCGTTGTGCCAGCACACCGGCAAGCGGCAGGACCCCTGCGTGCTGGACACCTTTTTGGCCGCCACTGAATTCATGCGCGGTGCGCCGCCGCGCCCGTGGTGGACCTACACCGCAGAGCGCAAGCTGAAGTTCGGCGCGGTCTGACGCGCGCAGCCCATCTCAGGGGCTGGGCGGCAACACCAGCACCTCCACCGGCGCCCCTTCAGCCCACAGCGGCACATAGCCGCCACGGCGCCAGGCCTGCGCAAAGCTGCGATACAGCGGCGAAAACACGATGCCGCTTTGCCCGGTGGAATGCATCACCTGTGAATTGGCCGGTGTACCCAGGTCGTAAATCGCACGCAGGCTCGGGCCATGTTCGTCCAGATAAAGCTCGCCGGTTGTCTCATCCGGCCGCAGACCCACGCGTGATACGTTGACGGTGTGCGTGTCGCCGCCCACGGGCATGCGCAGCTCGAACAGCGGCGCCAACAGCTTCACACGGCTGAAAGGCCGGTGCTCTGACCTGGCCTGGTGCGCCTGGCCCCAACGCCAGCGCGACGGGTCGCCGCCGAATCGGGCCTGCAGTTCATCCAGCGCGCGGGCCAGCGCGGCTTCGGACTGCATGGTGCAGGTCTCGGCGGCAGGGGTGTTGCGGTCGTCGCACCAGCTGTTGTCTTTTGTTTTCAAAACATTCACCAGCGCATCGGTAAAGCTGCGGCTTTGCAGGCTCCGCTTCCACAGCGCCGGGCCCGCATCGTCGGCGAAAACGCCGTAACCCAGCTGTCGCTGCCAGGCCCAGAAAATCAGCGGCGCAGCAGATTCGGCGTTCATCGCGCCATCGAAACCAGCCAGCTGCGCTTGCGCTGCTGCCGCCAAGGGGTGGGTGGAAGCCGCCTTCAGCAGCCAGGGCAACAGCACAGGCACAGCCAGTGACTGCACATCCATCTGCAACTCGGCCATCTGCGCCAGCGTGTGTTGGGGCCGCGAGCGCAACACGTCTTCGATGCGTTGCTGGCGCCAGGGCGCGGCCCATTCGCTGGTGATGAAGTGCGGGTAGCCAGGTGCCGTGACGCGCTGGTTGGCCGTGGCGATGAAGCCCTCACTCGGTGACTCGGTCACGCGCGGGGTCTCGTCGGCATTCACCCAACCCGCCCAGTCGTAGCGGGCGTCCCAGCCGGGCGCGGGCACCAGGCCCATCAGGTCGTTCTCAGGCTGGCGCACGGGGATGCGACCCGGGGCCACCATGGCGATGCGGCCAGCGCGGTCGGCCACCACCATGTTCTGCATCGGCGCCACCCAGCCGCGGCTGGTGGCGATGAACTCTTCCACCGAACGCGCGCGGTTGAAGCCCAGGCTGGGGGTCAGCGCGTCGTTGTCCGGGTCCAGCGCCGTCCAGCGCATGGCCAGCACATAGGGTGCAGCGCCGGCCTGCGCGGGCTTGGCCCACACGTCGTCGGCGATACCGGCGTCGCTGATCACCGGGCCGTGCCTGGTGCTGCGCACGGTGATGGCCACGTCGGGCTGGCCCTTGACCTTGATCAGCTCCTGTGCCGTCTCGAAACTGGCCCAGCCTTCGGGGGTCTTGTAGCGGCTGGGGTCGGTGGCGTCCACCTGCTCCAGGTACAGGTCCTGCACATCAGGCGCGGTGTTGGTGAATCCCCAGGCAATGTGTTCGTTGGCACCCAGCACCACACCCGGCAGGCCTGGCAGCGTGGCGCCAGCCACCTTCAGGCCTGGGGCAGCGCCAGAAATCTCGAGTCTGGCGAGGTACCACAACGCTGGCGTGCTCAGCTTCAGATGCGGGTCGTTGGCCAGCAACGGCTGACCCGTGGCGCTGCGCGCGCCAGACAGCACCCAGTTGTTCGACCCCACGCCTTCCACGCCCGAAGGTGGAGCGATGGCCATCAGCTTGTCCAGACCTTCCAGCCAAGACTGCTTTTGTTCGGGCGGCCCCAGCTGCAAGCTGCGGTACAGCGCCGCGTAGTCGGCCACCGGCAAAGGCATCTCGCCCGGGTAGGGCGGCAGCAACTGCTGGATTCGGTGCACCGGCATGACCTGGGCCAGACGCAGGCGCAGCAGTTCACTGTTCCAGTTGCCGCCAAGGTCCCAAGCCATCATCAGGGCCCACGCCAGGCTGTCTACCGGCGTCCAGGGTTCGGGCTCGATGCCCAGGATGATGAATTCGGGCGGTCTGGCACGCAGGCCATGGCTGATGACGGCATTGACGCCGTCGGTGTAGGCCTGCAGCAGTTCACGCGAGGCGGGCGCCAGGTTGTTCCACTGCACCTGCGCAGCCCGGCGCACGCCCAGAGCGCGCAAGAAGCGGTCGCCGTTCAGCGCCCCGGGCCCGAAAGCTTCGGCCAGCCGGCCGGCACCGATGCGGCGATGCGTTTCCAGCTGCCACAGCCGGTCTTGTGCATGGGCCACGCCCAACCCCCAGGCCAGGTCACGCTCGCTGGCCGCGCGGATGGTGGGAATGCCGTGCTGGTCGCGTTCGATTCGCACTTCAGCACGTGCGCCAGGCAGGTTCAGCAAACCGTCGGTCTGCGGCAACGCGCGGCGCGAATAGGTCCACAGCAGCGCGGCTGCAGTCAGCAGCAGCAGCAGGGCCAGCCAGGCCGCGCGACGTATCCACTTCATTGCACGCTCCGTCCTTCGTTGGGGATGGCGAGCCTACCGCTTCCTGCCGCGCACCCGCAATCGAGTCATGAAGTGCGCGACTTCAACGCCGCTTCTCGCGCTATCGGGCCGTCGTGCCGGCGGCAACATGGCCTCAGGTCGTCATCCCGCTCGTCCGATAACAAGATCATGAAAACGCTCAACATCCTGTCGCGCTGGCAGCCCCGGTCCACCTTGGGGGCCCATACCAGCAGCCATCTGGGCGTGCCGCCACCCTCACTGCGGCAGGCTCCCGGCTCGGCCTGGGAGCGTGTGTTGTTCTGGCTGCTGGCCCCTGCCCCAGCCGACAGCGCACCGCCCATGAACCGCGTGCCCGCCGTGCGCGTGGAATTCATGCGCGCCGTGGCCGATGTGGAGCTGGACGAAGCCGACAGCCTGCGCACCCGCATCGCCCTGGCGCGCTCACTGCGCGAACTCTGGCATCTGCGTGCCGAGGTCTTCCGTCTCGTTGGCCTGGCCTACAGCCAACGCGAAGCAGAGGGTCGACTGGCCCTGCTGAACCGCCACTTTCCCGCCCGCGCCCCACGCTCTCAGTTCGGACAATTTTCATGAACTCTCAAGCCCTGCCTGCCCTTCAAACGCCCCACACATCGCCGCGCCACTACACCCAGGGCGCCGGACTTCCAGGGGACCGCGTGGCCCGTCTGGCTGCGCGGCGCGCCTTCGTCGATCTCAAGCAGACCTATCTGTTGGCGCTGGACGAAGTGCCTGAAGGCCAAGCACTCTGGTTGCGCGTGCAAGTTCGCGCAGCCGAAGAACCGGTAGATCTGTGGTTGCTGCGTGGGCCGGTTTTCGCCGCGCTGGCTGGCGCAGACCCAGAATCGCGCAGGCGGCGCCAGATGCTGCGCCGCGGCCTGGATTCGGTCTTTGCCGACAGCGAACCGGCCAGCAGCTTCGCGCCGTTCTAGCGTGCTGCGCCGTCCGCTGGCCGAGCGGCAGCGCAGCCTTGCCTCGCGGCATCAGACACGAACTGCCGCACCTCCAGAAGCGTCTCGGCCGCTGCCCACTGCGCGCCACCTGCAGCGCCCATCCCACCCATCACGCCCAGCACGCCCACCCGGGCAACGGCGATCGCCTGCTTCGGACACAGCCCCATGCAACTGCAGCGAACCACGCGCGGCCTCGGGCGCTCTGCCCGCACCGCAAGGCGAACCTCGGCCATGGCTTCTTTGGACGAAAAACCTTTGGGGCCTTTGCTGCGCTTGCTGCAATCACGACACAACAAAATCAGCGTTTGCCAAGAAGGCTTTGCAACGGCATCGGATTTGCTCATCGGTGAATTTCGCATCGTCAATGTCGGGCAAGTGTTGACGAAAAACGGGACCTGTCCTGTAGGACTTGGCGTGGCGCGGCCTGAATGGTGCGCGCAGCGTGTAGCTCGCGCCTGCGCAACATTTCAATGCTCAACACGCACACATGTGGGAGACGAAGCGCGCCGACAAGCCATCCAAAAAGCGCCAGCCCAGAGCTCAACCAGCTGGCTGGAATCGCCCCAGGGCCCCACCGCCCCACCGCCCCACCGCCCCACCGCCCCACCGCGGCAATGGTTCAGGTGGCTGTCTTGATGCGGTGCTTGAAAGTCTTGCGGAATTTTTCCACTTTGGGCGCCACCACCATGGCGCAATAGCCTTGGCCCGGGTGCTGCGCAAAGTAGTGCTGGTGGTAGGCCTCGGCCGCTGAATAGTTGCCTTCCTGCTGAATTTCAGTCACTACGCGCCCGCCCAACTGGGCGTTCAACTCGGTTTTTACCGCCTGTGCCACGGCTTCTTGCTCTGTGGTGTGCCAATAAATGCCGCTGCGGTACTGGGTACCCACGTCGTTGCCCTGCCGGTTCAGCGAAGTGGGATCGTGGGTGACGAAAAAGATCTCCAGCACTTCACGCAGGCTGATGCGCTCAGCGTCGAACCGCACGCGCACGACTTCGTTGTGGCCGGTCTGCCCTGTGCACACTTGTTCGTAACTGGGGTTCTTGGCTTCACCGTTGCAATAGCCGCTTTCGACGGCAATCACGCCATCTACCTGCTCGAACACGGCTTCGGTGCACCAGAAGCAGCCGCCGCCCAGCGTGATGGTTTCTTCTTTCATGGATAGGTCCTCGCTTCTTGACGGGTTGGGGTTGTCGCCAGCATGTCAGCCGACCTGACTCTGTTTCTTTACACTGGGGTTCGATTATCCGGAGACAAGCACCATGGCCGCCAAGTTCCAGTGGGATGACCCTTTCCAGTTCGAGCAGCAGTTGAGCGACGACGAGCGCGCCGTACGCGACGCCGCCCACACTTACTGCCAGGAACGCCTGCAAACGCGCGTGCTGATGGCCGCGCGACATGAAACCTTCGACCGCAACATCATGAGCGAGATGGGCGAACTGGGCCTCTTGGGCAGCAGCATCGAAGGCTACGGCTGCGCCGGCTTGAACCATGTCTGCTACGGCCTGGTGGCGCGTGAAGTCGAACGCGTAGACAGCGGCTACCGCAGCGCCATGAGCGTGCAGAGCAGCCTGGTGATGCACCCCATCCACGCCTACGGCAACGAAGCGCAGCGCCAGAAGTACCTGCCCAAGCTGGCCAGCGGCCAGTGGGTGGGCTGCTTCGGCCTGACCGAGCCCGACCATGGCAGCGACCCCGCCAGCATGCTCACGCGCGCCACGCCCACGGTGCGCGACGGCGTGGCCGGTTACGTGGTCAAGGGCAGCAAGATGTGGATCACCAACAGCCCGATCGCCGATGTCTTCGTTGTCTGGGCGAAGAAGGTCAACGAAGACGGCACCGTGGGTGGCCAGGAAGCCATCCACGGCTTCATTTTGGAAAAAGGAATGGCGGGTCTGAGCGCGCCCAAGATCGAAGGCAAGATGAGCCTGCGCGCCAGCGTCACGGGCGAGATCGTGATGGACAACGTGTTCGTCAGCGAAGAGCAGTTGCTGCCCAACGTCAGCGGCTTGAAAGGCCCCTTTGGTTGCCTGAACAAGGCGCGCTTCGGCATCGCCTGGGGCGCCCTGGGCGCAGCAGAGTTCTGCTGGCATGCCGCGCGCCAGTACACGATGGACAGGCAGCAGTTCGGCCGCCCGCTGGCGCAGAACCAGCTCATCCAGAAGAAGCTGGCCGACATGCAGACCGAGATCACGCTGGGCTTGCAAAGCGTGCTGCGTGTGGGCCGGTTGATGGACGAAGGCCAGGCCGCGCCAGAGATGATCAGCCTGATCAAGCGCAACAGCTGCGGCAAGGCACTGGACATCGCCCGCATGTCGCGCGACATGCACGGTGGTAACGGCATCCACGATGAGTACCACGTCATCCGCCACATGATCAATCTGGAAACGGTGAACACCTACGAAGGCACGCACGACATCCATGCTTTGATCCTGGGCCGCGCGCAAACGGGGCTGCAGGCCTTCTTCTGATCAGCCGCAGGCATCGCCCCGGCCCACGGGCTGGCGGCTGCTCCAGATGAACGAGCTCTTGCTCGCCCTGGGCGTTTCGCACTGGAAGCCCGTGATCGGCATCCTGCTGCTGCCGCCGGTTCCGTTGCTACTGCTGGTTTTGATCGGCGCGCGCCTGTTGCCGAACCACCGGCTGATGGGGTGGCTGCTGACAGTGCTAGCCTGCGCCGGGCTGTGGTGGACCAGCACCGCAGCCGCCGGCCACCAGTTGCGACACTGGTTCCTGCACGCACCAGCGGTGCTGAGCCCCGCCGACATCGCCACGCTGCGCGGTTCGCCGCTGACGGCCATCGTCGTGCTGGGTGGCGGGCGTTCACCCATGGCGCTGGAATACGGCACAGCGCAGCTGCACGCACGCGGCGTTGAGCGGCTGCGTTACGGTATTTTTCTGGCCAGACAAACTGCCCTGCCGCTGGCCTTCAGTGGCGGCACGGGTTGGGGTGCGGCCGATGGGCCTGCCGAGGCCACGCTGGCTGCCCGACTGGCACGAACCGAATTCAATTTCAAGCTGCGCTGGACTGAGGATCAGTCGCGCGACACGCGCGAAAATTCCACGCGCTCCGTTGCTTTGCTGCGCGAGCAAGGTGTGCGCCACATCGTGCTGGTCACACACGACTACCACATGCCGCGCGCAGCGAGGGCTTTCCTCGACGCGATCAATGCGGGCGGCGTGCCGATTCAGCTGACGCTGGCGCCGATGGGCGTTTCGCCCGACGGTACGCTGCGCGCCATGGATTGGCTGCCCAGCCTGAACGGCATACAGGACACCCGCCTGGTGCTACACGAGTGGTTGGGCCGCCTGGGCGGCGCATGACGCAAGCCTGCCCCGGGTCAGAGCAGTAAGGCGCCGATGAAGATACCCACCATCATGAAAGCGATCACCACCTTGGCGATCAGCCCGACCATGATGCCCACCCAGGTGGCCACGCCCACGCGCAGGGCGTTCTTCTCGTCGCGCAGTGCGAGGTATTCGCCCACAGCGGCCCCCACCAGCGGCATGAACAGCACGCCGACGATGCCCATGAAAAGGCCCACCACGGTGCCCACTGCCGCGCCCACCAGCGCCTGTTTGCTGGCACCGGCGCGCTTGGCACCCATCAGGCCGGCGACGTAGTCCAGCACCCAGGCAAACACGGCCAGCACCGCCAAAACGACCACGGTGGTGGTGGAAACACGCGTGAAATCGTCGATCCAGGCCCCCAGAACGATGCCGGCCAGCACCAGGGCCGTGCCGGGCAATGCCGGCAAGACCGTGCCGGCGATGCCGATGAGGATGAGGGCGATGCTGAGAATCCAGAGCAGAGTCGGGGTCATGGGCGTGCGCAGGAGGAAAGTACTTTGGAAACAGGTGATGATGCTCCCTATGCAAGACACATCACTCACGTCTGCCGGGGCCTTGGATTACCCGCAAAAGCCCCCATTTTGCAAAGGCTGCACACTTGTTCTCTGTGGATAAAGGAACTCACGCATGAACCTCTTGATGAACCGTCTGATGACCGTCGCCGTTGGCCTGGCGGTGGTGCTGTCTGTCAGCTTGCCTGAAGATGCTGAAGCGAAGCGCTTCGGTGGCGCACGCTCGCAAGGCATGCAGCGCGACATGCCCGCACGCCAGGCACCGAACAAGACGCCTGCGCAGCCCGCCCAGCCTGGGCAGGCAGGTCAACAAAACGCCGGTACTGCCGCTGCAGCACCGGCCGCAGCGGGTGCTGCAGCCGCTGCGGGCAAGCGCTCCTGGCTGGGCCCCATCGCCGGATTGGCAGCAGGTCTGGGTCTGGCGGCGCTGTTCAGCAGCATGGGCTTGGGCGCTGAATTGGCCAACTTCGTGATGTTGGCGCTGCTGGGTGTCGGCGCCTTCTTCCTGGTGCGCTTCTTGATGGCGCGCTTCGGCGGATCGTCACGCCAGGCTTCGATGGCTGGTGCTGGTACCAACAATGGCAAGACAAACGGCAACAGCAATGACGCCATGGCCAGGACAGGCTTTGACCGCCAGCCCGAGCCGCAAAGCACCGCACCAGTACGGCCGGTTGCCATGCCCGACTACCGGCCTGGCGCTGCCAATGCAGGCCAGGTTCCTGGCGAACCGGTATCGGTCGAAGCCGCTGTGCAACGGGTGGAGCCTGAAGCCATCGCACCCGCCAAATATGTCCCCGCCGCCTTCGTGCCTGCCAGCTTCGACAGCGAAGGTTTCGAGCGCATCGCCAAGATGATCTTCATCCGGATGCAAACGGCCAATGACGCGGGCGATCTGAACGACCTGCGCCGCTTCACCACGCCGGAAATGTTTGCCGCAGTGCGCCTGGAAATTCAGGACCGCAATGGCGCGCTGCAGACCACCGACGTTCCCCGCGTCGATGCCAAGGTGCTGGATGTGGCCGAAGAGGATGGCCGCCAGGTGGTGAGCGTTCAGTTCACTGGCAGCATCGTTGAAGAAGCCGGCGGTGCAGCGGCCGACTTCAATGAAATCTGGCATCTGGTCAAGGACGCTGGCAGCGCCGACAGCGCCTGGGCCATCGCCGGCATCGAGCAGTCGGCCAAGGCCTGATGTTCAGCGGAGACGGTGGGCGCCGCTAATATGGCGGCATGACCTCTCCCACCGCCCGCAGCGCCACACTGGCGCTGTCCATTTTCTTCGCAGCCGCCTTGAGCGGCTGCGCTTCCGTCAGCCCGCACCCTGAGCAGTTGGTGCCTCCCGCAGCCATGCGCGTGGAAGGTGTGCCGCCGCTGTCTCAAGCCTTGTTGGCGCCGATACAGCGCTACAGCCAGGTGGTGGGTCATGGCGTGGTGGACTGGCACCCGCTGCAGCGAGAAATGCTGGTCACGCACCGGCTGCCAGGGTCCAGCACGACGCAGTTGTTCAGGCTGCGCAGCCCCATGGGCAAGCTGGAACAGCTCACCGACGCCGCCGACCCGGTGAACAACGGCCGTTGGGAGCCCCAGCGCGGCCGCTATATCGTCTTCACCCGCGGCACGGGCGGCGACGAAGTCTTCCAGCTCTTCCGCCTGGACCCCGAGTCGCGCGCCACGACACAGCTCACGCCGGCTGGCCAGCGCCATTCCTTTGCCGCCTGGCTGCCATCCAGCGGTCAGGTCGTCTACACCTCGGTGCCACTGGACCGCACGGCCGCAGACGGCACGCGGGCTGAAGTCAGCACGCTGGTCTCCCTGGTCGACCCCATGAAGCCCGACCAGCGCCGCGTGATTGCCGAATTGCCAGGTGGCGGCTGGTTCGGCATCGAGGTTTCGCCCGACGAATCGCGCGCCGTGATGACGCGCTACATCTCGGCCACCCGCAGCGAGGTTTGGACGCTGCGCCTGGCCGATGGCCAGCGCCAGCAACTGCTGCCAGCAGCAGGCGAAACTTTGACCGCCAGCCACTTTGCAGCCGGCTGGGCGGTGGACGGCCGATCGGTGCTCGTTGTCAGCGACCGCGCCAGTGAATTCCGCGAATTGATGCGCCTGAACCTGGCCACCCCGGCGCCGGCGGGTTTGACGCGCCTCACGGCCCACATTCCCTGGGACGTGGCCGACGGCGACCTGCAACCGGGCAGCGGCCTGCTGGCATTGACAGCCAACGTCGACGGCCGCGACGAACTGCGTCTGCTGGACGCCATCACGGGCGCAGAGCGCAGCCTGCCCGCCGGCACGCGGCTACCCGCCGGCAGCGTGGGCAGCCTGCGCACGCATGACGCCACGGGCGAAATTGCCATGGTCGTCAGCAGTGCGCAGGGCCCCGCCCAAGTGCAGTCGCTGAACCCCAAGACGGGCCAGGTACAAGCCTGGACCGAACCCGTGAAGCCTGCAAACCTGGACCTGGCCAGCCTGCCCGAACCCGAGATCGTGCGCTGGAAGAGCTTCGACGGCCGCACCGTCAGCGGCGTGCTCTACCTGCCGCCCGCGCGCTTCACCGGCCATCGACCGGTCTACATGTCGGTGCACGGCGGTCCCGAGGCGCAGTCGAAGCTGGGTTGGAAGGGTCGCCTCAACTACCTGATGCAAGAAATGGGCATCGCCGTGCTGGAACCCAACGTGCGCGGCTCATCCGGCTACGGCAAGACCTTCCTGAATCTGGACAACGGCGTTTTGCGCGAAGACTCGGTCAAAGACATGGGCACCGCCATCGACTGGATGGCCACACACCCACGCCTGGACGCGAGGCGTGTGGTGGTGGGCGGCGGTAGCTATGGCGGCTACATGGCTCTGGCCGCCAGCGTGCGCCTGGCCGACCGCATCCAAGGCGCTGCCGCCACAGTGGGCATCAGCAACTTCGTCACTTTCCTGGAACGTACCGAGAGCTACCGCCGCGACCTGCGCCGCGTGGAATACGGCGACGAGCGCGACCCGGCGATGCGTGCTTTCCTGGAAAGCATCTCGCCCCTGAACCTGACTGAGAAGATCAGCAAGCCGCTGCTGGTCGCCCAGGGCAAGAACGACCCGCGTGTGCCCTGGACCGAGAGCGAGCAGATCGTGCGCAAGCTGCAAGCCAGCGGCACGCCCGTTTGGTATTTGCTGGCAGACAATGAAGGCCACGGCTTTGCACGGCGCGAAAACGCCGACTTCTATTTCGCCACGCTGGTGAAGTTTCTGGAAGTGACCGTGTTGCGCTGAGACGGACTGAGCCGCTCTCAGCCCACCCAGCGGCGCGCATTGCGGAACATGCGCATCCAGGGGCTGAATTCTTCGGCGCGGCCCGGGCTCCAGCTCATTTGTGCGTTGCGAAACACACGCTCCGGGTGCGGCATCAACGCGGTGAAGCGGCCGTCGGTCGTGGTCACCGCTGTCAGCCCGCCAGCGCTGCCATTCGGGTTCGACGGATAAGCCTCCGTCGCCGCCCCGGTGTTGTCGACGAAGCGCATGGCGCGATGCACGGTCTTTTCGTCGCCGCGCTGGCTGAAATCTGCCAGGCCTTCGCCGTGGGCCACGGCAATGGGCAAGCGACTGCCGGCCATACCCCGAAAAAACAGACTCGGGCTCTCAAGTATCTCGACCATCGACAAGCGGGCCTCGAACTGCTGGCTGGCATTGCGCGTGAAGCGCGGCCAGGCGGCGGTGCCGGGAATGATGGGGCTCAGCGCGGCCATCATCTGACAGCCATTGCACACGCCCAGCGCAAAGCTCTCGGGGCGGTTGAAGAACTCGGCGAAAGCTTCGGCCAGCGCCGGGTTGAAGAGCACGCTGCGCGCCCAGCCTTCGCCCGCACCCAAGGTGTCGCCATAGCTGAAGCCGCCGCAGGCCACCAGGCCTCGGTAGTCGGACAGCTTCGCCCGGCCGGCTTGCAGGTCGGACATGTGCACGTCGAATGTGGCGAACCCCGCCTGGTCCATGGCCCAGGCCATTTCGACATGCGAATTGACGCCCTGCTCGCGCAGGATGGCCAGCTTGGGCCGCGCGGTGTGGACGAAAGGCGCGGCCACGTCTTCACTCGGGTCGAAACTCAGGTGCTGATGCAGGCCAGGGTCGTCCACGGCGCCAACGGCTTCATGCTCTGCGTCGGCGCAGGCGGGGTTATCGCGCTGCTGCGCGATGCGCCAGCTCACCTGGTCCCACTGTTGCTGCAGCGTTTGCAGCGGGGCGCTGAACTGCAGCTTGGTGTCGCGCCACACTTCCACCGCGCCGCGCGTGTTGGGCTTGCCGATGAAGTGCGCGTGGCGACTCAGGCCGTGTTCGCGCAGTGTCTGCACCACCTCGTTGCGCACCGCAGTGGGCACCTGAATGACGACACCGATCTCTTCGTTGAACAGCGCGCGCAGCATCAAATCGTTGCGCCGCTCGCTCACCTGGCCAGCCCAGTTCTTCGAATCGCCGTACTCGGCGCGGCTGTCGCTGATGCCGTCGCTCTCGGTCACCAGAATGTCCACGTTCAGGCTCACGCCGATCTGCCCGGCAAAGGCCATCTCGCACACTGCCGCCCACAAGCCGCCGTCGCTGCGGTCGTGATAAGCCAGGATGCGGCCTTGCGCGCGCAGCACATTGATGGCGGTGACCAGCGACTTCAGCGCTTCAGCATCGTCCAGATCAGGCACGTGTTGTCCGAACTGTCCCAGTACTTGCGCCAGTAGGCTGCCGCCCATGCGCTTCTTGCCCTGGCCCAGGTCGATGAGCACGAGGGTCGTGTCGCCGGGCTGCAGCTGCGGCGTGAGCGTGCCACGCACGTCAGCCAGGCTGGCGAAGGCGGTGACGATCAGTGAGACGGGCGCGGTGACCTGCCGGGCCGTGTCGCCTTCCGTCCAGCGCGTACGCATCGACAACGAATCCTTGCCCACGGGGATGCCGATGCCCAGGGCCGGGCACAACTCCATGCCCACGGCGTGCACGGTGTCGTACAGCGCAGCGTCTTCCCCGGGCTCGCCGCAAGCGGCCATCCAGTTGGCGCTGAGCTTCACGCGATCCAGGTCGATGGGCGCGGCCAGCAGGTTGGTGATGGCCTCTGCCACGGCCATGCGGCCACTGGCCGGCGCGTTCAGCGCGGCCAGCGGCGTGCGTTCGCCCATGGCCATGGCTTCGCCGCGCAGGCCGGCGTGGTCGGCCAGGGTGACGGCGCAATCGGCCACCGGCACCTGCCAGGGGCCGACCATCTGGTCGCGGTGGGTCATGCCGCCCACGCTGCGGTCACCGATGGTGATGAGGAATCGTTTGCTGGCCACCGTGGGGTGGCGCAGCACGTCCAGCGCCACGCTGTCCAACAGAACGCCGGTCAGATCGAGCGCCGCTTCGGTGCGCACCACCCTCTGCACATCGCGGTGCATCTTTGGCGGCTTGCCCAGCAGCACGTCCATCGGCATGTCGATGACACGTTCGCCTTCGGGGCCGTCTTCCAGCACCAGTTCGCGTTCGGCCGTGGCAGTGCCCACCACGGCAAAGGGGCAGCGCTCGCGCAGGCACATCTGCTCGAACAGCGGCATCCCTTCGGGCGCGATGCCGAGCACATAGCGTTCCTGGCTTTCGTTGCACCAGGCTTCCTTCGGTGCCAGGCCGCTTTCTTCCAGCGGCACTTTGCGCAGGTCGAACCGCGCGCCCTGCCCTGCACCGTCGACGAGTTCAGGAAACGCATTGCTGATGCCGCCTGCGCCCACGTCGTGGATGGCCAGCACAGGGTTGTGCGCACCGAGTGCCCAGCAGTGGTTGATGACTTCCTGCGCCCGGCGCTGAATCTCGGGGTTGCCGCGCTGCACGCTGTCGAAGTCCAGCGCGGCGCTGTTGGCACCTGCAGCCATCGAACTCGCCGCACTGCCCCCCATGCCGATGCGCATTCCCGGCCCACCCAGTTGCACCAGCATCGTGCCCGCGCCGAACGGCAGCTTGTGCGTCTGGCTGGCTTCGATGCTGCCCAACCCGCCGGCGATCATGATGGGCTTGTGATAGCCACGGTGCACACCGGCCACGCTTTGCTCGAAGACACGGAAGTAGCCGCCTAGAACCGGCCGGCCGAATTCGTTGTTGAAGGCGGCGCCGCCCAATGGGCCCTCGGTGATGATTTGGAGCGGGCTGGCGATGTGGGCGGGCTTGCCGATGGGGTGGGCCTCCCAAGGTTCGTGCAGTCCCGGCAGGCGCAGGTGGCCGACCGAGAACCCCGTCAACCCCGCCTTGGGGCTGGCACCCCGGCCGGTGGCGCCTTCGTCGCGAATCTCGCCGCCCGCGCCCGTTGCTGCACCTGGGAAAGGGCTGATAGCCGTGGGGTGGTTGTGCGTTTCCACCTTCATCACCACATGCGCGGTCTCGGCGCGGCTGGCATACGGGGGCGCATTCGTGAAACCCAGGGGCCCGAATCGCTGCACCGGGCCGCCTTGCATCACGGCAGCGTTGTCGCTGTAGGCCACCACGCTGTGCTGCGGATTGGCATTTTCGGTGTGACGGATCATGCCGAACAGCGTGTGCGGCATGGCCTGGCCGTCGATGGCAAAACTGGCGTTGAAGATCTTGTGCCGGCAATGCTCGCTGTTGGCCTGGGCAAACATCATGAGCTCGACGTCGCTGGGGTTGCGCTGAAGTTCGGCAAATGCCTGCTGCAAGTAGTCGATCTCGTCATCAGACAGCGCCAGGCCGAATTCGGCATTGGCTCGCGTCAGGGCCTGGCGCCCCTGGCCCAGCACGTCCACATGAACCAGCGGCGTTGCAGGCTGCTGCAAGAACAGCGCAGCAGCGGCATCGCGCTCGAAAGCCACGCTCTCGGTCATGCGGTCATGCAGCAAGGCCGAGACGGTCCACCTCTCTTCATCAGACAGCGGCTTGGCTGCACTGAAAAGCCCACCCTTCAGACTGATCCGATACTCGGTCACGCGCTCGACGCGGCGCACCTCGAACCCGCAATTGCGCGCGATATCGCTGGCCTTGCTGGCCCAAGGCGACACGGTACCCAGACGGGGCATGACGACGACGCGTTCGCCCGTTGCGCCGCCGGCAAAAGGCTCGCCGTATTGCAGCAACGCGGCCAAGCGGTCTTGCTCTGTCGATTGCAGTGGAGCTTCAGCCTGGACCCAATGCACGAAACGCGCGCTCAATGCCGTTACCCGCGGGCACACGGCCTGCACGCTGGCCAGCAAGGCACGGGCGCGAAAATCTGAGAGTGCGTTGCCGCCCTCGAATGGAACCGGTGGGGGCGTTTTTGGAAGCATGGCGCGCTTGAAGAAGGGGAGGCCGTGGCCCGCTGCATAGCCAATACGCAGGGCAGAAGACGATTTTAGGGGCCCGGTGGGATAATGCCGCCATGGCGATACCCATCAAAACTGCAGCCGACATCGAAGGCATGCGACTGGCCGGCAGGCTGGCATCCGAAGTGCTGGACATCCTGACGCCCCATGTGCGCGCTGGCGTCACCACACTGGAGATCGACCGTCTGGCCCACGATTACATGGTCAATGTGCAAAGCGGCATCCCCGCGACACTGGGCTATCAACCCCATGGCTATCCGGCCTACCCTGCTTCGTTGTGCACCAGTCTGAATGAAGTGGTCTGCCACGGCATTCCAGACGACAGGCCGCTGAGAAACGGCGACGTCATCAACATCGACGTCACCGTCATCAAGAACGGCTGGCATGGCGACAACAGCCGCATGTTCATCGTCGGGGAAGGCAGCATCGCCGCAAAGCGCTTGTGCCAGATCACGTTTGAGGCCATGTGGAAGGGCATTGCCCGCGTCAAGCCAGGTGCCAGGCTGGGCGACATTGGCCACGCCATTCAGACGTTTGCCGAAAACGCTGGTTTCAGCGTCGTGCGCGAGTTCTGTGGCCACGGCGTAGGCGCGCGCTTCCATGAAGAACCGCAGGTACTTCACTACGGCCGCCCGGGCACGCTGGAAACACTGGTGCCGGGCATGATCTTCACCATCGAGCCGATGATCAACGCCGGCAAGCGCGACATCAAGGAAGACCGCAAGGGCGCACGCCCTTACGACGGCTGGACCATCGTCACCCGGGACCGTTCTCTGTCAGCGCAGTGGGAACACAGCGTGCTCGTCACCGAAACCGGCTATGAAGTGCTGACAGTTTCGGCCGGCAGCCCCGAGGCACCCGCCTTCGCGACGCTGGGTTACGGCGAGCGCCTGGGCCACCACCCGGCAGCCGTGCTGCAGCCCGCCTGCAACGCGCCTGTGCTGGTGGCGTCGTCCTGAAGCGAACCACCGCTTCAACATTCAGCCGTTGTCGATGAACAAGCCGCTGTGCAGCGGTGGCGGACATCTGGCGCCTGGTTCGCTGGCCGAGATGCGTGCGCAGTTCCGCCAGGGCAAGGCGCAGATCATTGAGCAATTCGATGACGCGCGCCCCAACCGTGCGGCTGTGTCACGGCTGCTGCGCGCACTGGCGAAGCATGTAGACGCCACACTGACTGCTGCCTGGACTGAAGCGCAAATGCCGCCTGGCGCCGCGTTGGTGGCAGTGGGTGGCTACGGGCGGGGCGATTTGTTTCCGCATTCCGATGTCGATGTGCTGGTGCTGCTGCCAGCGCAAGACAAGCCTGGCCACGGCCCGCGCAGCGCGCCTGGAACGCCAGGCGACAGCCTGCGCCAGGCAATTGAATGCTTCATCACTGCCTGCTGGGACATCGGGCTGGAGATTGGTTCTTCAGTGCGCAGTGTGGAGGAATGCCTGGAAGAAGCACGGCGCGACGTCACCGTGCAAACCGCCTTGCTGGAGTCGCGCCGCATCTGCGGTGCGACAGCCTTGTTCAACGAGTTTGGCCAGAGCCAGGCGCAGGCGATGGACGCACGCGCCTTCCTGCGCGCCAAGTCGCTGGAAATGGAACAGCGCCACAACAAATACGACCTGACGCCCTACGCGCTGGAGCCGAACTGCAAAGAAAGCCCGGGCGGGCTGCGTGACCTGCAGGTAGTGATCTGGGTGGCCCGCGCAGCGGGGCTGGGCAGCAGTTGGGCAGAGCTGGCTGCGCGCGGCTTGATCACGCCTTTCGAGGCCAGCCAACTGGCCAAGCACGAGGCCACGCTGAAGCTCATCCGCGCGCGGCTGCACACGGTGGCCGGGCGCCGCGAAGACCGGCTGGTGTTCGATCTGCAAACGGCCGTGGCTGAGAGCTTCGGCTACCGCGCAGCCAAGGACCAGCGCAGTTCTGAAGTGCTGATGCACCGCTATTACTGGGCGGCCAAGGCCGTGACGCAGCTCAACCTGATCCTGATGCTCAACATCGAGGAGTACGTGAACGACAGCAGCGCCGTGCCGATGCGACCCATCAATGCCCGCTTCTTTGACCGCGCGGGCATGCTGGAAGTGGCCAGCGATGACGTCTATACAAGTAACCCGCACGCCATTCTGGAGACCTTTCTGGTCTATCAGCAAACCCCCGGCTTGGCGGGGCTGTCTGCGCGCACTTTGCGGGCGCTGTACAACGCGCGCAACGTGATGGGCCCGGCTTTCCGCCGGGACCCCATCAACCGCGAACTGTTCATGGACATATTGCGGCAAAAGCACGGCATCACGCACGCCATGCGCCTGATGAATCAGACCAGCGTGCTGGGCCGCTACCTGTGGGTGTTTCGCCGCATCGTCGGGCGCATGCAGCACGACCTGTTCCATGTGTACACGGTAGACCAGCACATCCTGATGGTGGTGCGCAATGTGCGGCGCTTCTTCATCCCCGAGCACGCTCACGAATACCCGTTCTGCAGCGGGCTGGCCGCGCAATGGGACGCGCCCTGGCTGCTCTATGTGGCAGCGATCTTTCACGATGTGGCCAAAGGGCGAGGTGGCGATCATTCGGAGCTGGGCGCCAAAGATGCGCGCAGCTTCTGCCGCGACCATGGCATCGCCCGTGAAGACGCGCACCTGGTCGAATTCCTGGTGCTGCACCACCTGACGATGAGCCGCGTGGCACAGAAGGAAGACCTCTCCGACCCTGAAGTCATCCACCGATTCGCTGAACTGGTGGCCACCCCGAGGCACCTCACAGCACTGTATCTGCTGACCGTCGCCGACATCCGCGGCACCAGCCCGCGCGTGTGGAATGCCTGGAAGGCCAAGCTGCTGGAAGACCTTTACCGCACCACGCTGCGCGCCCTGGGCGGCGAGCAGCTCAACCTGCAGGCCGATATCGAGCACCGCAAGCAGGAAGCCAGGCAGAACCTGGCGCTGCACTCTGCGCTGCCCGGCACCGAAGAGCCGCTGTGGAAGACGCTGGAAGTGAGCTATTTCGCGCGCCACGACGCGGCAGAAATCGCCTGGCATGCACGCGCGCTGTGGCGCCATGTGCAAAGCGCGCTACCCATCGTGCGTGCTCGCGCTTCATCCGTTGGCGACGGCCTGCAGGTGCTCGTTTACGCGCCCGACAGAAGCGACCTCTTCGCCCGCATCTGCGGCTATTTCGACAACGCCGGCTTCAGCATCCAAGATGCCAAGATCCACACCACGCGTGCCGGTTATGCGCTCGACACATTCCAGGTCGTCACCAGCAGCCATGGCGCCTACAGCGGCGAAGTACAAACGCAGGACGTGGCCTACCGCGACATGATCTCGCTCGTGGAAAACCAGGCCACGCTGGCACTTTGCAGCAAAGGCCCGCTGCCCGAACCGCAGCGCCGCCGCGTGTCACGCCGCGTGCGGTCCTTTCCGGTCACGCCACGCGTGTCTTTAAGCCCGGACGACAAGGCACAAAACTGGCTGCTGACGGTTTCGGCCAGCGACCGTTCAGGCTTGCTGTACGACCTGGCGCGCGTGCTGGCGCGCTACGGCGTCAACCTGCAGTTGGCCAAGATCAGCACCCTGGGCGAGCGCGTGGAAGATACTTTTCTTGTCGATGGCGCGGCTTTGCAGCAAACCAAAGCGCAGCTGCGCATTGAAAGCGAGCTGCTGGACGCCGTGGCCTCGCCAACCCTTTGAAGGTTTAGCCCCACATGGCCATGCGCATGATCCCCGCCGACCAGGCTCTGACGCGACTGCAAGCGTTTGACACCATCATCGACGCGCGCAGCGAAGCCGAGTTCGCAGAAGACCGCCTGCCTGGCGCCGTCAACTGGCCGACGCTGGACGACGCGCAACGCGCCAGCGTCGGCACCGAATACAAGCAGGTCTCGGCCTTCGACGCGCGCAAGCAGGGTGCCGTACTGGCGGCGCGCAACATTGCGACCCACATCGAACAGCATGTGCTGGGCCAGCCGCAAGGCTGGAAGCCGCTGGTGTATTGCTGGCGCGGCGGGCAGCGTTCAGGATCGCTGGGCACCGTGCTGGGCGCCATCGGCTTCACCGTCCATGTTCTGGAAGGTGGCTACCGCGAGTTTCGCCGCGCTGTCGTCAACGATCTGCAGACCCTGCCCGCAGGCTTGCGCTTTCAGGTGCTGGGCGGGCGCACGGGCTCGGCCAAGAGCCGGCTTTTGCACGCGTTGGCGGCCGAGGGCGCGCAGGTGCTGGACCTGGAAGCGCTGGCTGCCCATCGCGGATCGGTACTGGGCCCCCTGCCCTGGCAGGCGCAACCTTCGCAGAAAGCTTTCGATACGGCGGTGTGGGAAGCGCTGCGCAGTTTCAATCCCGATCGCATGGTGTTTGCAGAAAGCGAAAGCCGCACCATCGGCCGATTGCGCGTGCCCGAGCCGCTGCTGGTGCGTTTGCGTGAATCACCCTGCGCCGAAGTGCAGATGCCGCTTGCAGAGCGGGTGGCCTTCCTGCTGGAGGACTATGCACATTTCGTCGCCGATACACCTGCCTTCTGCACCAGGTTGGACGTGCTGCGCACCGTGCAAGGCCATGCCGTGGTCGACGACTGGCAGATGCAAGCGCAAGCAGGATCTTGGGCCGAAGTCGTCAAAGACCTCCTGGTGCGCCACTACGACCCGGTGTACGACCGGTCGACTGCGCGCAACTACCAGCAGTTCGGCCAGGCGGAACCGCTGGCCCTGGCCGACGGCAGCGCTGCCACACTGGCAGCCGCTGCGCGTCAGCTGGTTTCGGCGGCTGGTCAATCAGCCCCTGCTTCAGCCCATGTGCATGCCGCCATTGCAACTGAAGTCGGCGCCGGTCGAGAAGCCTGAGTCTTCACTGGCCAGCCAGGCGACGATGGAGCCGATCTCCTCGGGCATGCCCAGACGCTTGACGGGAATGGTGGCGACGATCTTTTCCAGCACTTCGGGCTTGATGGCGCGGACCATGTCGGTGCCGATGTAACCCGGACTGACGGTATTGACCGTGACACCCCTGCTCGCCAGCTCCTGCGCCAGCGCCATCGTGAAGCCATGCATGCCGGCCTTGGCTGCCGAGTAATTCGTCTGCCCGGCCTGGCCTTTTTCGCCGTTCACCGAACTGATCTGCACGATGCGCCCCCAGCCTTTTTCCACCATGCCCGGCACCACCTGCTTGGTGACGTTGAACATGCTGTTCAGGTTGGTGTCGATGACGGCCTTCCAGTCTTCGGGCGTCATTTTCAGGAACATGCGGTCGCGCGTGATGCCGGCGTTGTTCACCAGCACGTCGATCGAGCCATGTTCGGCCGTGGCCTTGGTGAAGGCGTCCACCGTGCTTTGCCAGTCGGCCACATTGCCCACGCTGGCGTAGAAGCTGTAGCCGCCTTCCTTCTGCTCGTCCAGCCACTTCTTGAAGTCGCGGCTGGGGCCGCAGCCGGCGATGACCTTGAAGCCTTCCTTGTCCAGGCGCTGGCAGATGGCGGTTCCGATGCCACCCATGCCGCCGGTGACGTATGCGACTTTCTGAGCCATGTTGTTCTCTCCTGGTTGAATTCTCGATTCTCAGCGTTCCACGGTCAACGCAACACCCATGCCTCCCCCTATGCACAAAGATGCAATGCCCTTCTTTGCGTCGCGCCGCACCATTTCGTGCAGCAGCGTCACCAGAATGCGGCAGCCGCTGGCACCGATGGGGTGGCCGATGGCGATGGCGCCACCGTTGACGTTGACCTTGCTCGTGTCCCAGCCCATTTCTTGGTGCACGGCACAGGCCTGGGCGGCAAAAGCCTCGTTGATTTCCAGCAGGTCCAGGTCCTGCGGCTTCCAGCCGGCACGCTCCAGCGCGCGCTTGGCGGCCGGCACCGGGCCCATGCCCATGAAAGCCGGGTCCAGGCCGGCGCTGGCATAGCTGGCAATGCGTGCCAGCGGCTTCAGGCCCAGGGCCCTGGCTTTGTCCGCAGACATCACCACCACGCCGGCCGCACCATCGTTCAGGCCGCTGGCATTGCCGGCGGTGACGGTGCCCGCTTTGTCGAAAGCCGGGCGCAGGCCGGCCAGGGCCTCAGGGCTGGTTTTCTTGTTGATGTATTCATCGGTCGCAAACACCACCGGGTCGCCCTTGCGCTGCGGGATGCTGACCGGCACGATCTCATCAGTGAAGCGGCCCGCTTCTTGTGCGGCAGCGGCCTTCGTCTGGCTGGCCAGGGCCAGAGCATCTTGCGCTTCGCGGCTGATGCCGTACTTCTTGGCCACGTTCTCGGCCGTGGTGCCCATGTGGTACTGGTTGTAGACGTCCCACAAGCCGTCGCTGATCATCGAATCAAGCATCTTCCAGTCGCCCATGCGCTGGCCTTCACGGCTGTTCATCAACACGTGGGGCGACAGGCTCATGCTTTCCTGGCCGCCGGCGATGATGATGTCGCTGTCGCCGTCGCGAATGGCCTGCACGGCCAGCATCACGGCTTTGAGGCCTGAGCCGCAGACCTTGTTGATGGTCATGGCCGGCACTTCATTCGGCATGCCAGCCTTGATGACGGCTTGCCGCGCCGGGTTCTGGCCTACGCCGGCCGTGAGTACCTGGCCGAGGATGACCTCGCCCACCTGGGCGCCTTCGATCTTGGCGCGCTCCAGCAGCGCCTTCAGCACCGTGGCGCCCAGGTCAGACGCCGGCGTCTTGGCCAGGCTGCCGCCGAACTTGCCCACGCCCGTGCGGGCGGCGGCGACGATGACGATGTCTTGGCTGTTGCTCATGCTCGTGCTCATGGTTTGTTCCTCGGGCTGATTGCGGTGAACTCAGGCCGTGGCCTTGGCTTTGACGTAACGGCCAGGTGCGGGCTCGATGGCCTTGTATTTGCGGCTGCCAGGGGTCTTGGGCGCGGAAACGCGCTTGCCGCCATGCGGCTCCAGCCAGCCCGTCCATTGCGGCCACCAGCTGCCCGGCACTTCGGTGGCACCCGTCAGCCAGTCTTCGGCCCGGGCCGGCAGCTTGTCGTTGATCCAGTGGCTGCGCTTTCCTTTCGCTGGCGGGTTGATGACGCCGGCAATGTGGCCCGAGGCGCCGAGAACAAACTTCACGTTGGGCGCGCGGCTGCTGCTTCTAAGCAGCGGCACCGACGCATACGCCGCCGTCCACGGCACGATGTGATCTTCACGCGAACCGTAGATGAACACCGGCGCCTTGATGCTGCCCAGATCGATCTTTTCGCCCAGCACGTTCAGCGCGCCGGGCCGCTTGAGGTCGTTCTGCAGGTAAGTGTGGCGAAGGTACCAGCAGTACATCGGCCCAGGCAGATTGGTGCTGTCGCCGTTCCAGTACAGCAGGTCGAAAGGCGGTGGCGATTCGCCCTTCAGGTAGTTGCCGACGACATAGTTCCAGACCAGGTCGTTGGGGCGCAGGAAGCTGAAGGTGGTGGCCAGTTCCTGGCCTTTCAGCAGGCCGGGGCCGCCCGGGGCTTCATTGCCCAGGGTCATCTCGCGCAGCTTGACCATGGCTTCGTCGATGAAGATGTCGAGGATGCCCGTGCTCTCGAAATCCAGCAGCGTCGTCAGCAGGGTCAGGCTGTGCGCGGGGTGCTCGCCGCGTGCTGCAAGCACCGAAAGCGCCGTGGCCAGGATGGTGCCGCCGACGCAAAAGCCCAGCGTGTTGATCTTCTCGCAGCCGCTGATCGCCTGCACGGCGGCCATGGCCGCCAGCGGGCCTTGTTCGATGTAGTCGTCCCAACCCAGGGCCTTCAGGCTGTCGTCGGGGTTGCGCCAGCTGACCACGAAGGTGCGGTGCCCCTGCATCACCGTGTGGCGAATCAGCGAGTTCTCGGGTTGCAGGTCCAGAATGTAGTATTTGTTGATGCAGGGCGGCACAAAGAGCATCGGCCGTTCGTGCACCTGCGCCGTGAGCGGCTTGTATTCGATGAGCTGTATCAGTTCATTTTCGAAAACAACCGTTCCTTCGCTGGTGGCCACGTTGCGGCCCACCTCGAACACCGACTCATCCGTCTGCGAGACATGGCCCTTCTGCAGGTCTTCCAGCAGATGCTGCATGCCGTGTGCGATGCTTTGGCCGTTCGTCTTCACAGCCATGTCCAGCGCTTCCGGGTTCAGTGCCATGAAGTTGCTGGGGCTGGCGGCGTCTACCCATTGCTGCACGGCGAAACGAACGCGTGCCTTGGTCTTGTCGTCGGCATCCAGGCTGTCAGCCATACCGAGCATGGCGCGCGAATTCAGCAGGTACATCTGTGCCGTGAAGGCTGCAGCAGGATTGCCAGACCAGGCTGGTGAGGCAAACCGGCGGTCGGGCACGGGATTCGCAGGATTCGCCGAATTCGAACCAGCGACCTGCATCTGCTGCAGAGCAGAATTCCACAGCTCGGTGGCTTGCAGCATGTAGTCGCTCTGAAGCTTGACAAGACCCGCCAAGGGCGTGTCGGCTGCCGCCGCGTTAGGCTTGCGTTCCATCGTTGTCTCCTGAATCTTGTTGGCGCTCTGACCGCATCGTTTTATCCACCGGGCCTTACCCTGGGTTGACGACGAAGTCCGGCCTCAGCACAAAAAATCATACGCCCCCAGCATGTACATCATTGCCATCGGTTGGATGTATGTCGTCGTGATGATGACAGTGGCTGAAGCCATATCGCCACAAGGTACCGTTCTCGGCGCGGCCATCACCTTGGTCTTTTACGGCTTGCTGCCGGTGGGCATCATCGTCTACATCATGGGTACGGGCAGTCGCAATCGCGCTCGGCGTGCGGCAGAGGCCGCCGAACTGGAAGCCCTGCGTGCAAGTTCAGGGGCGACTTCAGGCGACGCGCCAGATGCCAGCGGCCATGCGCCCGGTGATGCCGTCGCGCCTGAAAGAAAAGAAGTCTGAAGGCTCGGCCACGGTGCAGCGGCCGGCGGCGCGGATGGCCTGCACTGGCACCCCCGCTTGCTGCAGCGCAGCGCCAGCCATTGCCGGCAGATCGGCGAGCCAGCGCTTTGATCCGTCTGCACGGTCGTGGCGCAGGAAGAAACGCGGGTCAGGCGCTGCCGGGTCTTGAGCACAGGCCTGCAAGACATCGGCACCAACTTCAAATTCAGCCGGGCCGATGCAGGGGCCCAGCCAGGCGAGCAGTTCGCCTGGCTGCACGCCAGCGCCTTGCTGCATGGATGCCACCGTAGCCTGTAGCACCCCTGCGGCCAGCCCGCGCCAGCCTGCATGGGCGGCAGCCACTGCGCGGCCATCGCGCGTGCTCAGCAGCACGGGCAGGCAATCGGCCACCTGCACGGCGCAGGCGATGCCGGTGGCAGTGGTCCAGGCGGCGTCGGCGGGTGGCAGGTCGGCTGATATCGACCCAGCTTCCAGGCGCAAGACTGCGGTGCCATGCACCTGGCGCAACCACACCGGCTGTGCGCCCAGCGCAGCGGCGAAGCGCTGGCGGTTGGTCGTCACATGCGCCGGATCGTCAGCACAAGCGACCCCCAGATTCAGCGCCCCCCAGGGGCCGGTGCTGACGCCACCATGACGGGTACTCATTGCCGCTCTGACGATCCTGGGCAGGGGTACGGCCCAGGCCGGCACCAGCAGGCGAACCGCGCTCAAGCGCTAACCCGCATCCGGGCAGGCTTCGGGGCGGGTGCTCACGAAGGCATCCAGTGCCATGCAGCGCGCGTGCACCCGCATCACTTGCGGCGCATGGGCGAGGCTGCAATCGAAACGCTGGGCGTTGTAGATCTGCGGCACCAGCACGCAGTCGGCCAGCGTCGGCGTTTCGCCATGGCAGAAGGTGGAAGGCTGCTGTTGCAGCTGACTTTCCACGACAGCCAGGCCACTTTCCACCCAATGCCGGTACCAGCGCAGTTTGTCGGCTTCACTGATGCCCAGCTCTTCCACCAGGTAGCGCAGCACGCGCAAATTGTTCAGCGGGTGAATCTCGCAGGCGATGTCCAACGCCAGCCCGCGCACGCGAGCACGCTCAACGGGTGCTGCGGGCAACAAGGCCGGGCTGGGATGCCTTTCTTCCAGGTATTCAAGGATCGCCAGCGATTGCGTCAGCGATGCTTCGCCATCTCGCAGCACGGGCACCAGCCGCGCTGGCGTGACTTCGGTGAATGCCGGCGTCAACTGTTCGCTCTGGGCCAGATGAACCGCCATGTAGTCGGCCTGCAGGCCCTTCAGCGCCAGCGCAATGCGGACACGGTAAGACGCCGATGAGCGAAAGTAGCTGTAGAGCTGCATGCTGATTGCCAACTAGTGAACCGCCACGCGCAGACCGGCCAGGCCAGAGATCTGCGCCTGCATCACGTCACCGCGCACCACGGCGCCCACGCCCGCGGGCGTGCCGGTATAGATCAGGTCGCCGGGCTGTAGCGCCCAGGCCAGGCTGAGTTGTTCGATGGTCTCGTTGACGCTCCAGATCAAGTCCTTCAGATCGCCTTGTTGGCGTACCTGGCCGTTCACCGACAGGCTGATGGCCCCGGCCAGCATTTCGCCCGTGCTGGCGATGCGCGTGATCGGGCCGATGGGTGCCGACTGCTCGAAGGCCTTTCCTATGCACCACGGGCGACCCTGCTTTTTCATCTCTCCTTGCAGGTCGCGGCGCGTCATGTCCAGGCCCACGGCGTAGCCGAAGATGTGCTGGTGCGCATCAGCGGCCTGGATGTGGCTGCCGCCTTGGCCTATGACAACGACCAGCTCGACTTCATGGTGGTAGTTCTCAGTCAGCGTCGGGTAGTCCACGGCGCCGGTTTCATCTGCAGCCACCGCCACCACCGTGTCGGCAGGCTTGAGGAAGAAGAACGGCGGCTCGCGGCCAGAAAATCCCATTTCCACCGCGTGATCGGCATAGTTCCTGCCGACGCAGTAGACGCGGTGCACAGGCACCTGCCCGCTGCCGACCACGGGCACGGACACAACGGGAGCGGGCGCGAAAACGTAGTTCATGGCGTCGGGTGCAAGTCAAAGGGCTTTTTGATGATGCCATGGCAACCCCTGCCCCCACCCTTGGCTTCCACCCAAAGCTACACTGATGTGCATGCATCTTCCCCGCCGCATCCAGTACTGCCGAACGTGCGGAAACCGCGCCGAATACCGCATGCCGACCCTGGACAACCGGGAACGCGCAACCTGCACGGCGTGCGGCGATGTTCAGTACGAGAACCCGATCAACGTCGTCGGTACCGTACCCATCTGGAACGATCAGGTGCTCCTTTGCAGGCGCAATATCGAACCGCGCTTTGGGCTGTGGACGTTGCCTGCGGGCTTTCTGGAGATGGGCGAAACCACGGCTGAGGGCGCGCTGCGCGAAACCGTGGAGGAAGCCGGTGCGCGCATCGAATTGCAAGGCCTGTTCACTCTGTTCAACGTCGTGCGCGCAGGGCAGCTGCACCTGTTCTATCGCGCCCGCATGCTCGACGACACGCTGGACCCCGGGCCGGAGACCATCGAAGCGAAGCTGTTCAGCGAAGAAGACGTGCCCTGGGAAGAGCTGGCTTTTCGCACCGTACGTGAAACCCTGCAGATCTTCTTTGCCGACCGCCGCAAGGGGCAGTTCGGCACGCATGCGGGCGATATCGCGTAACTGAACGTTAGCTGAACACCACGGCCGACCCGGTTGCGCCGTCAAAGCCCAGCGTCCACAAGGCGGCCAGATCGTCAGCATCGGCAATGCCTTCGGCCAGCGCTTTGAGCCCCAAACCGTGCACCAGAGCCACCAGGCCCGCTGCATAGCCGCGCACCGAATCGTCACTGGCCACGCCTTGCAGGTGTCGGGCGTCGATCTTCACGTAGTCGATGCGCGTGGCCTGCCATTGCGACAGCGCCTGGGGCGAAGCGCCGGCATGTTCCACACCCAGACGCACGCCCAGCGCGCGCCAGGCCACCGCAGCAGCGCGCAAAGCCGAGCCCGACACGGGCTGCGCACTTTCGACCCATTCGATTGACAAGCTGCGCGCCGCTCGCGGTGCTTGCGCCAGACGCTGCGCCACGATGTCAGCGAACCCTGCTTCGTCCAGCGAGGCTTGCGAGACATGCACCCCACGCGGTATCCCGTCCCGTGAGATGGCGGCCAGCGCCAGGTCCAGCGCTGCCAGGTCCACGCGCGGCATGAGGCGGCTGCGTTGCGCCAGGGCCAGCCAGTCGCGCGCCGGGCGGTACGCGGCTTCCTCTTCGTCAGCGCCGTCGAAACCAGTAGGCGGCGGACCGAACTGGACGCGCAGGGGGCATTCCAGGTGGATCAGCTGACCCTGGGCGTCGACGACAGGGAACTCAGCCAGACGTACTCGGCCAGCCTCCAGCGCCGAGGCGATCTGGCTGCGCCAGGCGCGGGCACCTGAACCGTCCAGCGCGCGGCGGTCGGCCTCTTCGACCACGGGCGCGTCTGTGACCTCGGCTTCGGCCAATGCCGCGTCGGCTGCGGCGAGTGCGACCCCCAGGCGCTGCGCGCGCAGGCCGTCCACACCGCCCACGGCGTAGCGCGCAGAACCAGCGCGGGCCAGTGGCGAGGCTTGCAAAGCTGCCGCCAGCGACTGGGCAGTCTCAGCCGCCACACCAGCGGCGGGCAGCAGCAGAGCGAAGTCGCTGCCGTTGAGCCGGCCGGCTGCCGCACCGGGCACGCGGTCGGCGTAGGCCAGCAGCACCTCGGCGCTGGCGGCCAGCAAGCGGTCGGTGGCCTCGAAGCCCAGACGTTCATTGACTGTATCGAGGTGCTGCACACGCACCAGCAGCAAGGCGCTGCCCAGGGCCGCAGGATCGGCCAGGCGGTCGGCCACGCGGCTGACGAAATGGCGGCGCTGCAGAAGGCCGGTGACGGCATCGGTCTGCGCCTGGCGCTGAAGCAGCGCCACTTGATCGGCCTGGGCACCGAACACATCTTTCAGCTTGCGCACCATGGAATTCATGCTGTGCGTCAATTCGCGCAACTCAGGCTGCGCGGGCAGGCTGGCCAGCTCGAAACGGCCCTGCTCGATGGCGCGCGCCTGGTTCACCGTGGCCTGCAGCGGGCGCTGCCAGCTGCGCAGCAACCCGGCGGTGGCAGCCACCGCCGCCGCTGCCAGCAAAGCCAGAAAGCCCGCCGTGCGCGTGGCTGCCGACCACAGAGCGGCATGCACCCAGCCGGGTTGGGACTCGACTTCCAATGTGCCCAGCTCGCGCCAACCGTCGCTGACCGACGCGCGCCCAGGCACAGCGGTGATGGGCAAGGCAGCAACGAACCAGGCCGGCACATCGGCCTGGCGCGCCAGTTGTTCGCGGTTGAAGAGCGCCGCACCTGAGGGGTCTCGCAACACCAGGCGCTGGTAGTGGCCCAGATCGAACTGCGCCGTGGCCACCGTTTCCACGGCTGCCTTGTCGCCACGTTGCTGCGACAAGGCCAGGGCCAGGGACAGGGCTGTGTCCTGGTTGCGGGTGCGCAGTTCTGTCTGCAACGCGTCGCGCGCCGCCAGCGTGTGCAGCCACAGGCTGCCCAAAAGTGCCGGCAACAGCACCGCTGCGATCAGCAGCGCGATACGGCGGGTCATGGTCATGGCATGGTCTCGGCGGGTTGGGCAGCCAACGGCACGGAAAGTTTCACCGGAAGCCCTCGCCCAGCGTCTTGGCCCACACCGCGCGCCAGCGTGACAGACGCAGCAGCGGGTCGCCGGCTGGTGCACCGCCATTGCCTTGCCACAAGCCTTCGGTGCTGAAGCTGAAGACGGGGGTCAGGTCGGGGCGCTGGCTGGCGGGCAGGACTTCGCTGCGCAGGTTGTCCAGGATCAAGGGTTCGTCGGCGGCAGAGGCCTGGTAGGCCAGCACCATGTGCGCCTGCGCTTGCCTGCCTATCTGCGCCCGCACGTAAACCAGGCGCAGGCGTGCCGGCATCACGCCTGCTGCCAGCAGGCTGGCGTATTTGGCGATGGCGTAGTCCTCGCAATCGCCGCGACCCTGGTTCAAGGTTTCCAGCGGGCTGGCCCAATAGTCTTCCTGGCCCCACACAACGATGTCGGGCGTGAATGTGACGCGTTGATTGAAGAACTGGTTCACAAGGCGCAGTCGCTGCGGGTCGTCGCCGGCTGCGGCTTCCTGCAGCAAGCCCTGCAGCGGCAGCAAGGCCGCCTCTGCACCGTGGCCCAGGCGCTTTGCCGCCTGGGCCATGGGCGCCTGGTCCCAGGCCGGCAGTGGCAGAGGCGGGGCCAGCCAGGCTGCAAGTGCAGCGCTGAGATAGAGAGACCAACGGCCAGGTGAGCGCATGAAGTGGGCAGGTTCGCCGTGCCGGCATCACTGCTTCTTCGTCTTGCCAGGTCACAACTTGAGCCTGAGTCAGATGTTCGGGCATTGCGCTCGTGTCAGCGGGAAGCACGCCGGAAGCGTTAAATTCGCGGTTGTCGCCTTTTTCGGCGCCTATCTTCGAAACCAGAATCACGGAGTCTCCAATGACCTCACGTCGCCAATTCATTCAAATCGTTCCCGTTGCCGGTGTTGCCCTGCTGGCTTCACGCACCGCTTCGGCACAAGCCAACCTGCTCAGCGAGAAAGACCCGCAAGCCATCGCCCTGGGTTATGTGGCCGACGCCACCAAGGCCGACAAGACGAAGTACAAGAACTACGCCGCCGGCCAGATTTGTGGCAACTGCGCCCTGTACCAAGGCAAGGCCAGCGACGCTGTCGCCGGCTGCCCGCTGTTCGCAGGCAAGGTAGTGGCCAACAAAGGCTGGTGCAGCGCGTACGCCAAGAAGGGCTGATTCAGCCCACGGGCTTCGCCCATCGAAAAAGCCCGCTTCGAACGGGCTTTTTTTGGCGCGTGACCCCTGAGGGGGCCACGTCATCGTTGAAACATGAGACGTCAGGCGTGGGCAGCGCGCAGTTTCAGCGAGAAATCCTGAAGGGCAGCGATGCCGCTGTCCTCAGCCTTGCGGCACCAGGCCTGCAAGTCGGCTACCAACTGCTCTGCCGAGACGTTGGTTCGCGTCCACAGCAAACGCAGTTCCTCGCGCATGGCCACCAGCTTGGCCAGCTGCGGGCTGTCGCCCAAAGCTTGTTGCAGAACAGGCTGCACGCCTTGCGGAATCTTGTCGTGGTCGCGGTGCAACCAGGCCTTGGCCAAGTGCAGATTATTGAAGCGCACGCTGTTGTCGTGACCCTTGCTCTTGAGCATCTGCATTTCTTCGCGCACTGCCCGCTTCAGTTCAGTGGCGTACTTCGCCATTACCTCGTAGCGGTTGGCGATGATGGCTTCCAGCGTCTTGCCATCAGCTTCAGCCTTCACCACGCCCAGCGCCAGCTTGGGTGCCGTCTTGCGTACTTTGGCCAATCCCAGAATCTCGAAAGTTCGGATGTAGAGCCAGCCGATGTCGAACTCGAAAGGCTTGACCGACAGCTTGGCTGACGTGGGGTAGGTGTGGTGGTTGTTGTGCAACTCCTCACCGCCGATGAGGATGCCCCAGGGCGACAGATTAGTCGACGCGTCTTGCGCCTCGAAGTTGCGGTAACCCCACCAATGGCCCAGGCCGTTGATGATGCCGGCAGCCGTGATGGGGATCCACGCCATCTGCAGTGCCCAGACTGCCGCACCAGCAGCGCCAAACAGCAGCAGGTTCACCACCAGCATCAAGCCCACACCCTGCCAGCTGAAACGCGTGTACAGATTGCGCTCGATCCAGTCGTCTGGCGTGTTGTGGCCGTACTTGGCCATGGTTTCTTCGACCTTGGACTCGGCTCGATAGAGCTCGGCGCCAGTCAGCAGGACCGTCTTGATACCGCGCGTTTGCGGGCTGTGCGGGTCGTCCGCTGTTTCGCACTTGGCGTGGTGCTTGCGGTGGATACCCACCCATTCCTTGGTCACCATGCCCGTGGTCAGCCACAGCCAGAAGCGGAAGAAATGCGAGATGACGGGATGCAGCTCGAGCGCACGGTGCGCCTGCGAACGGTGCAGGTAGATGGTGACGGCAGCAATCGTCACATGGGTGAAAACCAGCGCCAGCAGCAGCGTTTGCCACCATGTCGTTTGCAGCAGCCCGTGCGCCAACCAGCTCACGAGCGCGTCATGCGCCATCCACAGCGAATCCATTCAGCATCCTTGTTTAAAAAACAACTTCGCATTGTAAGGCGCGCACAGGGCCAAAGTCCGCGATGGGGTGACTTGGGCGGCTTGGGTGACTTGGGCGGCTTGTAGCGCGGCCCATCCTCACCGTCTCTATCTCCCGGGAATATGACGACAAAACTCAGCATTTCAAGCCGCATCACGCGCAAAGCCCCGCCGCGTCAGCGTTTTTCCCAAACTGCGGCGAAGAAACCGTCGGTGAAATGGCGGTGCGGCCACAAGCGCAGGTAGGGGCCGGCACACAGCGATTCAGGCTCGGCCACGCGTGCAGCAGCCAGCGCTTCAGCTGCGGGCAAGACTTTGAAATCCGCCAGACGCTCGTTGATGAAGGCCTGCGCGACGTCTTCGTTTTCAGCCGCCAGCAGGCTGCAGGTGGCGTACACCAGCCGCCCGCCGGGTTTGAGCAGGCGTGCCGCACCGGCCAGGATGGCCGCTTGCTTGACCTGCAATTCGGCCACCGACTTAGGGCTTTGGCGCCATTTCAGATCAGGGTTGCGGCGCAGCGTGCCCAGGCCTGAGCAGGGTGCGTCGATGAGCACGCGGTCGATCTTGCCGGCCAGGCGCTTGATGCGCTCGTCTCTTTCGTGGGCGATCTGCGCTGGGTGTACGTTGGATAAACCGCTGCGCGCCAGGCGCGGCTTCAGCGCGTCCAGCCGGTGGCCGGAAACGTCGAAAGCGTACAAGCGCCCCGTGCTGCGCATGGCAGCACCCAGGGCCAGGGTCTTGCCGCCGGCGCCGGCGCAAAAGTCCACCACCATCTCGCCGCGCTTGGGGTCGGTCAGCAGGGCCAGCAGCTGGCTGCCCTCGTCTTGCACTTCGATGGACCCGCCCGTGAACAGCGGCAGTTTGTTCACCGCCGGCTTGCCCTGTACGCGCAGACCCCAGGGCGAATGCGGCGTGGGCTGGGCGTGGATGCCGGCTGCTGCCAGCGCGGCTTGCACGTCTTCGCGCTTGGCCTTCAGGAGGTTCACGCGCAGGTCCAGCGGCGCGGGTTCAGAAAGCGCTTGCACCAGGGGCCAGAAATCGTCACCCAGTTGCGTTTGCAACGCGCCGGCCAGCCAATCCGGCAGGTTGTGGCGCAGCTTCTCGGGCAGGCTGGCGCGGTCGATCTTGCGGCTCTCGTCCAGCCAAAGCTGCTCGTGCGGGGCCAGGGCACCGCGCAGGAAGACGTCGCCGCCCTGCCAGGCCAGCAGGGCCAGGCGACGCTCCAGCGGGCCGCTGCCGCTTTGCGCCAGGTGCTGCAGCAGCAAGCGCTGGCGCAGCACGGTGTAGGTGGTCTCGGCCAGGGTGTGGCGCTCGCGCGCGCCCAGGCCACGGTGTTGGCGGAAGAAAGCTGAAACGATGCCGTCGGCGGGCTGGTCCAGCCGCAGCACGGCGCGCAGCAGCTCGGTGTTCAGGTCAAGCAAGGCGTTGGGATGCATCGGCGGGATTATCCTGCCCGCCCATGAACACGCCGAACGCTGACCTGCCGCCCCTGCCCGACACGCCCGCAGGCCGCTACCGCCATTACAAGGGCGGTGAATATGAAGTGCTGGGCGCTGTTCGCCACAGCGAAAGCGTGGAAGCGCTGGTGCTGTACCGGGCGCTGTACGGCCAGGGCGGGTTGTGGGTAAGGCCGCACGCGATGTTCTTCGAGACTGTGTCCATAGGCGGCGTGCCGCGCCTGCGTTTCGAGAAAATCGCCGACTGAATTTCTCAGCTCGGAATTTCTCAGACAAGCACCTGCGACGCGCCGTCGCGCTGCCGCACCCGGCCTTCTGCGATCTGCAGCTTGCCCTCGACGAACCAGCGCACGCACAGCGGGTAAATCATGTGTTCGGCCGCCAGCACGCGTGCTGCCAGGCTGTGCTCGTCATCCCCCGGGCGCACGGGCACCACGGCTTGCATGACGATGGGGCCATGGTCGAGCTCTGGCGTCACGAAATGCACCGTGGTGCCCGCCACCTGGCAGCCGGCCTGCAGCGCGCGGCGGTGGGTATGCAAACCCGTGAAGGCGGGCAGCAGCGAAGGATGGATATTGAGCATGCGGCCCTGATAGCGATGCACGAAAGCCGCGTCGAGGATTCGCATGAAGCCAGCCAGCACGACCAGATCAGGGGCGAATGCATCCACCGTGGCTGCCAGGGCTTCATCGAAAGCAGACCGGCTGTCGAACGCCTGATGGTCGACGACCCGGCTTTCAATGCCCTGCTGCGCCGCATAAGCCAACGCCCCGGCCTGCGGGCGGTTGGAGACCACGCCCACGAAACGCGCGGGCCAGCTTTGGGCAACACAGGCGGCGTGGATGGCCTGCATGTTGGAGCCGCGGCCTGAGACAAGGGTGACGATGCGCTGCATGGTGTTTTGATCGGAAGGCCGGCAGTGTAGGTGTGCTGACAGAATCCGGGCTTCCTTCCAGTCCTCCGCCACCCCCATGCGAGCACGCGTTCTCTCCGGCATGCGCCCCACTGGCGCACTGCACATCGGCCACTACCACGGCGCCCTGAAAAACTGGGTGCGCCTGCAGCAGGACCACGACTGCTATTTCTTCGTCGCCGACTGGCATGCACTGACCACGCACTACGAAGAGCGCGAGGTGATGGAGCTCTTCGTTTATGAAATGGTGATCGACTGGCTGGCCGCCGGCCTGGACCCGGACAAGAGCACCATCTTCATTCAAAGCCGCATTCCCGAACACGCCGAACTCTTCACCTTGCTGGCCATGGGTACGCCGCTGGGCTGGCTGGAACGCGTGCCGACCTACAAGGACCAGATGGACAAGCTCAAAGATCGCGATCTGGCGACTTACGGCTTCCTGGGCTACCCGCTGCTGCAGGCCGCCGACATCCTGATTTACAAGGCCGGCTTCGTGCCGGTGGGCGCCGACCAGGCTTCGCATGTGGAGCTGACGCGGGAAGTCGCCCGCCGCTTCAATCATTTGTATGGCCGCAGTGGCGATTTCGCAGCGCGTGCCGCTGGCGCGTTAGGCAAGCTGAGCAAGGACGACGCACGGTATTTCGAAAAGCAACGCAAGACCTTCGGTGAAACCGGCTCAGTCGAAGCCCTGGCCAAAGGCGAAGCCATCCTGGCCAAGGCCACAGCGAACACCCCGGGCTGGACAGCAGACGACAGCGAACTGCTGCAGGGCGTGCTGAAAGGCAGCGGCCAGAGCATCCTCACCGAACCCCAGGCGCTGCTGACGGAAACGCCCAAGATGCCAGGTCTGGACGGTGCCAAGATGAGCAAGAGCTATGGCAACGCCGTGATGATGCGCGACGCGCCAGAGGTGGTGGAAAAAAAGATTCGCGGCATGACCACCGACCCGGCCCGCGTGCGCCGCACCGACCCCGGCGACCCCGACAAATGCCCTGTGTTCGATCTGCACCGCGTCTACACCGATGCCGCTATCCACGCCTGGGTGCGCCAGGGCTGCACCACGGCCGGCATCGGCTGCCTGGAATGCAAGCAGCCCGTCATCGACGCCATCCTGGAAGAACAAAAGCCCTGGCGCGAACGCGCTGCAGCTTTCACCGCCAATCCCAAGCAAGTGCACTGGATCGTGGAAATGGGCACGGAGCGCGCACGCACCGTGGCCCGCCAGACGATGAAGGACGTGCGCGAGGCCATGGGTCTGAGCTACTGACTCACTGAAGACCTGAACATGAACGCCTTGCAAACCATCGAACTGAACCCTGGCCGCGCGCCGCGCGCCACCGTCATCGTGCTGCACGGCCTGGGCGCCGACGGCACCGACTTCCTGCCCATGGCAGACGAACTGAAGCTGCAAGCCGTGGGCCCCGTGCGCTTCATCTTTCCGCGCGCACCGGCGCGACCGGTAACGATCAACGGCGGCCACGCCATGCGCGCCTGGTACGACATCCTGGTGGCTGACCTGGTGCGCCGCGAAGACGAAACCGGCGTCCGCGAATCGTTCGCGCAAGTACACGCGCTGCTGGACGCCGAAGTGGCGCGTGGCGTGCCTGCCCATCGCATCGTGCTGGCCGGGTTTTCGCAGGGCTGCGCCATCACGCTGGGTGCCGGTCTGCGCTACGGCCACCGTCTCGCGGGCCTGGCAGGCCTGTCGGGCTACCTGCCTTTGGCCGCCAGCCTGGCCAGCGAGCACGCAGCCCAGCACGAGCTGCCCGTATTTCTGGGCCACGGGCGCAACGACGGCGTCGTGCCGATGGCGCGCGGTACCGCAGCGCGTGAGGCCATCGAAGCACTGGGCCACGCGGTGGAGTGGCACGACTACCCCATGGAGCATTCAGTTTGCGTAGAAGAAGTGCAGGCGCTGAACAAATGGCTGCTGAAGGTGCTGGCTTGAGGCAAAGGGCGCTTCCACCTGTCTGTTCCAGCACTTGAAATTTGAGGATCGCCATGACCGCAAAGACGGCCATTGCCGCTGCCATTTCCATCGCATTCACAGCCCTGCTGGGCGCCTGCAGCAGCCCCATGCCTTCTGGCAGCACCGAAGTGGCGTTGCAAGGAACGACCTGGCAAGTGCAGTCTGCGCTGGTGCAATCCTCTTCGGCCGCAGCCGAGATGTCGCCCCCTCAGCCGCCAGAGCTGCGGCTGGAAGACGGCGGCAAACGCTACAGCGGCTTCACGGGCTGCAACCGCGCAATGGGTTCGGCACAGCTGGACGCGGACAAGCTGCAACTGCAGCCTGGCGCCACCACGCGCATGGCTTGTACGCTGGACACGGAAGCCAACGAGCGCGAGTTTCTGGCCCTCCTGCCCCTGGTACGGCGCTGGCAAATCCAGGGCCGGGTGCTTCGTCTGCTGGGCGAAGATGGCCAGCCGGTGCTGGTGCTGCGCGCCGCGCCGGGCGCGAAGTGAACTGAACTGAACTGAACTGGGTGCAACGACCGGCACAGGCGCAATGACAAGGTCGCGATCTAGGTCTTTGCGGCAGGCACACTGGGGGTCCGTTGCAATTCAGGAGAACAAGACCATGCAAGTCCAACTCAATACAGACAAGAACATTCACGGTGACGACACACTGGCGGCCTGGGTCGAAACTGAATTGAAGGACAAGCTGGTGCGCTTTCGCGACCAGATCACGCGTATCGAGGTGCACCTGAGCGACACCAGCGGCCCCCGCAACGGCGATCAGGACAAGCGCTGCAAGCTCGAAGCTCGCCTGGCTGGTCGCCAGCCGGTGCTCGTCAGCCACGACGCTGGCAAGACAGGTGACGCCGTGCGAGGCGCCATCGAAAAGCTGCAGCGCGCTTTGGACACCACGGTGGGCCGCTTGCGCGACGCGCATGGGCGGGATTCGGTGCGCGGTGCCAGTCAGGCAGAAGATTAGGCAAAGCGCCCCTGCAGGAACCAGTTCACCTCGTGCTGCGCAGCCGGCAGCCGGCCGCGCCACACCCACACCAGTGAGCCGTCCTCGGTCTGCGCGATGAAGTAGTCGCGCGCTGCGGGCTGGCCGTCCCACCAGCCGGTTTCAATGCGCTCGGGGCCGCTCAGCAGTTGCAGCGGGCGGCCTTCCAGCAGGGGCAACGCGTCGCGTTCGGCCAGTGGCAGTGGCTCGGGCAGCAGCCAGGCCGGGCGGTGCAGTGGCAAGGCGATGACGGCCGCATGGGCGGCTTTGGCCTTGTCTTGTTTGATGCTCTGCGTCGCTGTCTGCGTCGCTGTCTGCGTCGCTGTCTGCGCCGCACCCAGCGCAGGCAGGCTGCGGCTGGCTTGCTCGGGCCGGTGGTCGGCCACGGCTTGCAGGCGCAGCACCTGCGTGTCGCCCAGGCGCGCGCGCAAACGTTCCAGCAAGCGCGTGAGGCCTTCGGTGGCGCTGGCGCGGGTGGGAAACAGTTCGCCGTTGGGCGCGCTGGCCTGCACCGCGTGCTGGCAGTGCAGGCGCAGTTCCAGCGTGGGTGCGGCCATCTGCAGCTGGCCCAGGCGTTCACGCAGCAGGGTTTGCAGATGCGCCGGGTCTAGCGCGGGTTCGGCCAGAGCCACCAGCAGCTCAGTAGCCAACGGGGCGCTGTCACGGTGCCGGGTTTCATGGTGCATGAAGAGTGTGAAAGCCGCCACCCGCGACTGCCGCGCCTGCGCCCAGGCCACCAGCCGCGCCAGCAGCACGGCCGCGCCGTGCAGCACTTGTTCGGTGGTGTCGGCCCGGGCATACAGTTCCAGGCGAGACTCGAACATGGCCGGCAGTTGCAGCCACACGCGCGGGTCGGGGCGCTGGCCGCGTGCGCGGTCCAGGTCGTCGAGCAAGGCCTCGCCGAAGCGCCTTGCCAGGCCGCTGCGTGGCAAGGCGCGCAGGTCGGCCAGGGTGTGCAGGCCCATGCCCTGCAGCGCTTCCCAATGCGCGCGGCCGGGGCCCAGCAGATGCACGGGTGCACCGTCCAGCAGGTTTTGCAATGGCGCCAGCTGCGTAGCGTGCGGGCCCAGCGCGCGTGCCAGGCAGCCGGCTACGGCCGGTGGATACCAGCGCGCCAACAACGCCGCACCCAGCGCCGTGGGTGCTGCTGCCACCTGCACGCAGTGGCCCAGCGGCTGCACAGCCTGCTGCAAGCGCGCCAGCAGTGCAGCCGCGCCACCGAACAAGCGCAGGCTGGCCTGCACTTCCAGCAGCACGGTGTGGCTGTCGTGCAGGCTGACCGAAGGCGTGAAGGCCAGCGCGGCATGGGCCACGGCCTGCAAGGCAGCGGCGTCGCGCAGCGCGTCGGCCTCGGTCAGCAACAGTTGCGCTGACAAGACCAGCGCCGTGGCCCGCTTGCAGCCAGGCCGAATACCGCACTGCACGGCAGCTTCGTTGACGGCAACCACCTCGTACCCGTCCAGCAAGGCGATGGGCCGCAGGCGCGCGTCCGCCGCCAAGGTGGTGCAGAAGGCTTCCAGCGACAGCCAGGGCAGATGCAGGGCAAGCCACAGCATGGTGGGGACGGGGGCAGGGGCGAGGGAGCGAACCGGCTGGGGTTCAGCTGGTCAGCAAGACCGCTGCCGCCGTGGCCGTGGCGGCCGGTTCCAGCGCACCGCGCCGCAGCTGCGCGCGCGCCAGCCCGGCAGCCGACAGTACGGGCGGCAAGGCCAGCAGCAGCGGCTGCGCCAGCGGCAGGCCACGGCGCTTGAAAACGGTCACACGCAGCATGTCGGCCCCGGCAGCAGCCAGCAACAAGCGCAACGGCGCAGCACTGGCCTGCTGGCGCGCAGCCACGTCGCGCAGCACGAAGGCCGGGCCGTCGTGCGCCTGCGCGGCCAATTGCAGGCGGCGCAAGGTGTCTACCGGCAGGCGCGCCGGCAGCCAGGCCACCACGGCGCCGACATGGCCGCTTTTCAGCGCCTGTTCCAGCGCCCACAACACATCGGCCGCTGGCAAACGCTGGCGTGCCGCGCCGCGCACGGGCTGGCGCGGATGCACGACGACGAGCTGCGCAGTGTCGATGCCCAGGGCGCCCAGCGCCCAGGCGCAAGGTGCAGCCGGCGGGTCGAACCACATGAGGCTGTGACCCGCGCCCTGCACTGCCGCCAGGGCCGGCGCCAGCAAGCGCAACTCACCCAGGCCGGGATGCGGCAGCAGCAGTTCGGTCAGAGCCTGCGTGGGCCAGCCGCCGCCAGGCAAGGCGGCGTCGAGCACGGCAAATCGGCTGGGCCGCACGCTGCCGCCGGGCCGCGCCAGCTGGTGGGCGTGCCACAAGGCGGGGTGCAGGTCGGTGAGGGAGGCCTTGTCGAACAGGCTGGGGGGAGAGGAAACTTCCACCAGAATACTGTACGTACATACAGTTCTTAGTGCAAGTCAGTGTTCGTGAAGACCCACCGCAGAACACAAGCTTTACCAAATCAATTGAAGTCAACTCAAGTCAACAACAGCCCCGCCACGCGTTCGCGCAAACCTTGCGGGCTGGCTGCTGCGGCCGCAACAGCGCTGCCAGCCACCAGGTCAACACGGCTGAACCACCCGCGGCGAAAGGGTTTGACCATGGCCGCGCCAGCTTCTGCGCCAGAGAAACAAGAACCCCACAGGTTCTGCAGTGCCAGCGGCACCACGGGCACCGGGTGCGTCTGCAGGATCTTCATCACCCCGCCCTTGAATTCGCCCAGGCTGCCGTCACGCGTGATGCTGTCTTCAGGGAATATGCACAGCAGATCGCCTTCTTCCAGCACCTGCCGGGCTGCGGCGAAAGCGCGTTCGCAGGCCACCGGGTCGGCGCGCTGCGGGGCGATGGGAATGGCCTTGGCCAGCCTAAACATCCAGCCCAGCACCGGCTTGGTGAAGATGCGCCGGTCCATGACGAAGCGGATGGGCCGCGGGGTGGCCGCCATGAGCAGAATGGCGTCGATAAAGCTGACGTGGTTGCACACCAGAATCGCCGCGCCTTTTGCCGGGATGTGCTCGCCGCCACGCACCTTGAAGCGGTAGACCACGCGCGTGAGGATGAACGCGACGAAGCGCAGCAGGTATTCAGGCACCACCAGGAAGATGTAGCCAGCCACCACCGCGTTGAGCAGCGCAATCACCAGGAACACCTGCGGGATGCTGAAGCCCGCCGAGAGCAGCACACCCACGCCGACGGAGCTGACCACCATGAACAGTGCATTGAGGATGTTGTTGGCCGCGATGATGCGGGCGCGGTGCGTGGCCGGGCTGCGCAGCTGGATCAGCGCATACATCGGCACGCTGTAGAGACCCGCGAACAACGACAAGCCGAACAGGTCGAACAGCACCCGCCAATGCGCCGGCTGGGCCATGAATTGCGCCACCGTCAGCGCATCGGCCGGCGGCAGGCTGCGCGAGGCGAAGTACAGGTCGAGGGCGAAAACGCTCATGCCGATGGCGCCCAGCGGCACCAGGCCGATCTCGACATGGCGCTTGCTGAGCATCTCGCACAGCAGCGCGCCGATGCCGATGCCGATCGAGAACGCCACCAGCAGCAGCGAAGCCACCTGTTCGTCGCCGTGCAGCACGTCTTTGGCGAACGACGGGAACTGCGACAGGAACACGGCGCCGAAGAACCACATCCAGCTGAGGCCCAAAAGCGAGCGGAAAACGACGATGTTGCCGTGCGCCAGCACCAGGTTGCGCCAGGTCTCGGTCACCGGGTTCCAGTTGATCTTCAGTTGCGGGTCGGTGGCAGGTGAGACCGGCACCGTTCGCGCCAGCAAGCGGCCCAGGAGTGCCAGGGCCACGCAGGTCAGCGCTGTGGCACGCGCGCCGGTCTCGGGCAGTGCAATCAGCAAGCCGCCAGCCACATTGCCCAGCAGGATGGCCACGAAGGTGCCCATCTCGACCATGCCGTTGCCACCCGTGAGTTCACGTTCGTTCAAGTGCTGAGGCAGGTACGCGAACTTCACTGGGCCGAAAAGCGTGGACTGCAGGCCCATCAGGAAGATGCAGCCCAGCAGCACCGGGATGTTCTGCGCCCAGAAGCCCCAGGCGGCGATCAGTATCACCACGATCTCGAAGCTCTTGGTGAAACGGATCAGCCGCGCCTTGTCGAACTTGTCGGCCAATTGCCCGCTGGTGGCCGAGAACAGCACGAAAGGCAGGATGAACAGCGCACCGATGACCAACCCGGCCAAGCTGGCCGGCAGCCACTGCACCTGCAGCTGGTACGTGACCAGCACGGTGAAGGCGAACTTGAAGACGTTGTCGTTGGCCGCGCCCAGAAACTGCACCCAGAAGAACGGGGCGAAGCGGCGCTGGCGCAGCAGGTCGAACTGGTTCGGTGAACTGTTGTCGTTCATCTCGTCGTTCATCGTGTCAGGCGTGTCAGGCGGACAGAAAGGGCATCGGCTTCAAATAATGCGGCTGGCAGGCGCTGGCCGCCGCGGTGCAAACGACGCTTGAGCACGAAGTCGAAAAGCAGCGGATTGTGGTCGCGCAGTTTCTGCAGCGGAACGATATCGGCCTCGTCCAGCACGCCGGCTTTGTGCAGAGCGGGCAGCGAATAAAGCGGTTTCAACCCGGGCAACGGGTGGTCAGAACCGTGCAACAGCCGCGCATGCCAGTCGCTGCGCTGCAGCAAGGTTTGCCATACGGCCGGCTTGCGGTTGCGCTGGAAAACCGCCGAAATGTCGGCCAGCAGCAAACCTTGCCATTCAGGTTCGTCCATCAGCCGCGCAAACAAGTCGAATGCCGGGCGTTTGGGTGCAGACGGGCGGTCGATGTCGCGCGCCTGTCCCAGCGAAGCGCAATGCGCAACGATGACGCGCGCGCCATGCGCCATCAGGTGCCGCACCAGCAGCGGGTTGACGAGTTCGTCGCGCCCGGCGCCGGGTGCCGCTTTCTCTTCGCCGCAGTGCACGATCAGAGGCACACCGGCGCGCGCCAGGCGTTCGCAGAATGGGCGGCAGCGCGGATCGCGCGGGTCGATGTTCATCGCGCTGGGCAGCCATTTCACGGCCACGGCGCCTGGGTGCTGGTCGTTCGCCAAAGCAGCCTCCAATCGCGCCAGCGCGTCGGACCGGTAAGGGTGAATCGAGGCCACCCAGTCGAAGCGCTGCGGCAGCGCAGCCGCCACCTGCCGTGCATAAGCGTCTGGGACATGGAAGGTGGTCCAGTCGGGCACGGGCTGGCCAGCATCGTCGCAGGCCTGATCGAAGGCGAACAGCCACCATCGCGCACCGGCCGGGAAGCCAGCCACCAGCGAATGCAGCCTTTCGACGTAGGCCCGGTCCACCGAAGGCGCGTTGCCGTCTACCCCAGCGGCATGCAGGATGGCGTGCCGGCGCAGCACTTCCAGCGGCCGCCACCACTGCAGCATGGACGGGTGGATGGTGCAGCCGGTGCCGCCGTCGCCCTGACCCAGCAGGTGAGCATGGGTGTCTTTCAGCCGCGTGGCGTCGATGCCATCGAATGCAGCGGCGACCATTTGCTGAACAAGCTCGCTATGCGCTGGCTCGGCCGCCGCACGCGCTTGTAATCCGGTAAAAAGCCCCACGGCCATGGCGCCGCAGCAGCCTTGCAGCAAATGCCTTCTGTTCATTCGTGCGCTACCTGCGCCGTGCTGGTCAGCAGCAGCGCTGCAACACGAACGTTGTGTGGCTCCATCAAGTCAAACTTTCGTGGCGAGGCAGGGCTGTCCCGGTTCCGTGGGGAATATATGCAATCGCCAGACTCCTGGTCGATACCCGCATTCACTGAGCGCTCGGTGTCAGGCACAGGTTACAGGTACGGGCACAGGCACAGGCACAGGCACGGGCGGGATGACCCCTGGGTCAACGCCTGCGCTCCGGGAAGGCCACAGCGCCGGGTTGTAACAATACGGCCATGTCTGCTGAAGCCAACACGACCGCCAAAGCCGGCCCGCCCTGCCCCTGCGACCTCCAACTGCCCTACATCGATTGTTGCGGCCGCTACCACCAGGGCGCGCTGCAGTACCGGGCACCGGACGCTGCAGCATTGATGCGCTCGCGATACAGCGCCTATGTGCTGGGCCTGAGCGACTACCTGCAGAAGACCTGGCACGCCAGCACGCGCCCAGTCCTGCTACAAAACCCTGAACCTGGCCTGCGCTGGCTGGGTTTACAGGTCAAAGCGCATCAGCGGCAGTCTGAGAACTCAGCCACCGTTCACTTCGTGGCGCGCAGCAAGCTCGGCGGCCGTGCACAGCGGCTGGACGAGACCAGCCGCTTCGCTCTTGACGAGGGCCGCTGGTTTTACGTGGACGGCGATATCGCCTGAACTGCCGGTGACTGGCATCACGTCGCGGGCAGCCGCCAGTGCTTCAGCGCAAGCCGAGCAAGCGCAGGCCCAGTTCGTGAAGGCGGCCGCGCGGGTCAACCAGACTCTCCAGCACGGTGAAATGGTTCTTGTTCGGGACGGTTTCGCACACCGGCACCGCAGTCGGGCCCCAGACCTCTCGAATAAGCCGGTTCTGGCGCAAGAACTCGTCGCTCTCTTCGGCGCCCACGGCAGCAAAAAGCCGGCCGCCTTTCGGCCTGGGGAAAAAGGCTGGACTGAGTCGGGCCACGGAGGGTGGCGTGAGCTGCAAGTCGGCCTGCACGGATGCGACATGTCGCAACGGCTCCAGGTCGTACAAGCCCGAGATCGACAAGGCGCCCGTGAGCGGCTGTGCTGGCATGTCTTCCGCCATGTCCTTCCAGCGACAGCTCAGCAGCATGGTGGCCAGATGGCCGCCAGCCGAATGGCCTACCAGAGCGATGCGGGAAGGGTCACCGCCAAATTCACGCGCGTTTCTCCAAGCCCAGATCACGGCTGATGCAGCCTGAAGGCAGATGTGTTCGATGCTGACTTCTGGACACAGCGCGTAGTTGGGCACCACGACCATGGCGCCATCGGCATTGAACGAGGGCGCGACGAACGAATGCTGGGATTTGTCCAGCGAGCGCCAATAACCGCCGTGGATGAACACCAGCACGGGCGCGCCTGCATCCGCTGCAGCCGCGGGTGCCGCTGTACCGGCTGTCGCAGGAAACACGTCCAGCGTGCCGCCCGGGCCGTCGGCGAAACGCACATCCAGAACACACGGTGAGTTGCTGCGCACCAGCGCTGAGGCTTCGGCCCAGCGCTCGAAAACGCGCGCGAAATCGGGCACCAGGGCGCGGTTGTTGTACTGGGCTTCCAGCCAGGCCGGATTGACGATGGGCTTCATGCGGGTCTCCTTGGCGGCAGTGCAGCGGCGATGCAGCGGCGGCGCGATGTTAGCGGGTGGCCCGAACCCGGGCATGCCAGCGCACCGGAAGTGGCAGACGTCACATGCCTCAGCTCGCCCGGTCAGCCCTCAGCGCGAAGAGGCGTGCCTGATCCCGGTCTGAGCCCCAGCCTGGCTCAGGCAGCGCGATACACATGGAAGGCAGCCGTTGCGCGCTCAAGCTCCTGAGCATGGCTGCGCAGGTTGTCTGCTGCCATGGTGGAACGTGCCACGGCTTGGAGGCTCTGGCGGCTGCTCGCCTGCCCTGGCCGCTGGTTCAAACTGCTGATTCCGCGCGCCGCGTCAAAGAAGCCGTTCGCGCCAGTGCCAGACCAGCTTGGCGCGCTTGGCATCGTTTCGCCGGCAACAAGCTCGCCATCAAGCTGGGCAAAGGCGGCAGAAACTTCACCAGCCTGGATCTTTCCGACAACGTCGCCGGCCAGGCGCCAGAACAGCTTGTCTGCCTCGCGGATCTTGGCGGCGTTGGCCTCGCCCTCAGGTGTGGTGAGCGCTGGCTCGAAGGCTTCGAGCTTGTCGAGCATTTCCTGTCGGAAGCCACCGATGCGATTGAAGGCTTTCGCCGCGCTCAGGCCGACCTGCAACAGCATCGTATGCCGCGCTTCCAAGGAAATGCGGAACATCAGCAACTGCACATTGGAGATACGGTCGAGCTGTGGCGAATAGCGCGTGGACACGCGGTCAGAGGCAGCGTCCAACCGCTCCAGCGTCATGAACGCCACGGTCGTCACGGCGAGCAAGGTGAGCATGAGCACACCGTAAATGACCGCCAGTCTTGCGATCGATCGGGAATCGGGCGGCGTTGATCATGGGCAACGCTGTATGTGGGGTGAAGGGCGTGACAACCCCAGCTGGCACCGGGATGCATTGAACCGATGTCAGGAATTTGTGGCGGTGCCAGAACGCCCGATGTGCACGCCAAAAAGCGTGCTGTTTGAAGCTGGGCCCTGCCTGCTTGCCATTTCGCCGACCAAGCCACACATGCCTGTCGCAGCGAAATGACCGCGAACGGAACGCGTCAAGTGCTAAGATTTTCGTTGTCAGTGGGGGCGTAGCTCAGCTGGGAGAGCGTCGCGTTCGCAATGCGAAGGTCAGGAGTTCGATCCTCCTCGTCTCCACCAAGTCACTGGCCCGGACGGTTCCGCCCAGTCTGTGCCGCCGGCCATATGTCTGCCCTTCGGCAATGAATTGCTTGCGTAGGGAGACCTTCGTCATAGGGTAAAAACCGATGCGGAGGCAATAAAAAGCCACCCTAGGGTGGCTTTTTATTACTGACCTATGGTCTGGAGGTCCTTGCGAAGCCGCTCGAATCACGCCCCAGTCAAACTTCTACGGATGCGCCAGCGAGACGGGCCGGTCGACCAACACTTCCGCTCTTTCCCCTCGAGCGGAAACCGTGTGCCGGCCGGTGGATAGCAGGCGCTTCGCGGCTTGCCTGTGGTGTCAAGCCCTGCGTTTGCTCTCCTCAGAAATCTCGAACGGACCGCTGTTCGCGGCGTCCCGCGTGATCTTCATCAGGTCCGAGTACGACAACTGAGGGTATTCCACCTGCACTGCATCTCTGGTAATCCGGACCTGCGCACGCAAGCCTCCACCTTGCGCTTCGATGGCGTCTTCAGCAGTCTTCTGTGTATTGGCAAGCAGATGCGCTCGCTGCTCCACCCGAAGCTCTCGCTTGTGAGCCACGTAAATACGCGCCGCCGCGCCGATGTAGTGGTAGACGTCACGATGCGAAATACCCAACTCGTTAGCAACACCCCGAACGCTTACGTGATCCGCACTCGCAAGCCAAGTTTCCAGCATCGCCCGTTTCGCGTCGGGCGCTGGCGCCTGCCGCTCTCTGCGCTCTAAACCGGCTGAACTGCAAGCCAGACTCGCAGGTAACGCAGCAACATCACCAACGATCAACTCCCTCAGCCCAATGTGTAGCTTCAGGGCAAGGTCAACAAGCCTTGCCAGTTCCGGGATGACTTTGCCCGACAACCATCCGTGAACCGTTGACTTGTTCAATCCCACCCACTCGGCGAGTCCGACCATGGATCCCCCGAAATACAGACGACTGGCTTCATTCAGCACTTTATTGACCACAACACTTTCTCCATCAAGAAGAGGCCGCGCCACGAGATTGGCGATCTCGCGCGCTTCACAGACTTGCTTGTCTGTCGCCACATTTACCGAACGCGCTTCTGCGTCACCGCCGATTGAGAGGGCACCCAGCCAACCGCCGCATGCGCCACAAGCGCCGGGGCCCAGCATTGACATGCGCTTGGCCTTACGGCCTTGGGGCGTGGCGCCCTCTCCGCAATGAGGACACACACACTCAAGTTTGCAACCGTGCACTGGGCAGGCCGTGACATGACCAACCGTCCATAGCAAGCGCAGGTGCGGGTCTCCGAACTTCACAAGGTCGCTGTCCAGGCAGTGCGGGCACCATTGCCGGCGCATCGCCCCACTGCCCCGCCCGGTGAATATGCGGCCATAACTGGCGTAGGTCAGCGAACGAAGTCCTTGCATCCCCGTCGCGGCCTCCAACAAGTCGACCCATTGCTGAACAGCCGCGTTGCCACCACCGAAACGCGTGTCGTGAACCTGATCTACGTAGTGTTTGCTGTTGGCCAGATTCTGGCCAGTATGGGGACCCAGTTGCCGCAGCAACGGGTTCAATGCAATCTCATGACTATTGGCAAGTCGCAGCACGTAACTGTAAAGCGACTCAACATCTTCTGTGCCAATACCCCGAGGGGCGAGACTGTGCAGGCGTGGGATGCAAGACGCGCTCATCGCAGTTCTCCCAAGCGCGCCCGCGCATCCAGGTTTTCTTTGCGAACCTGTTCTGCCCATTGCCGGGAAGGCATGCACTCGTCAAGAAGCGCATACGAAAACGGCTTGTTGTCATCAAGAAGCGCAAGCGACTGCTCGAAAGTCCCAACCAGTGCACCAATGGCACCATCGGTGCGTTCCATAAGTACCTCGCAACGCACTTGCAGCTCGCCGTCGTCCAGTCCAAGATTCCTGCCGATCGTTAAAACAACGTTGAAGAAACAGCGCTGGTCGTCAGCGTTCATAGAATCGTACGGCCGCAATTCGACAAGTTGAATCCGGCGGGTCAGCTGTGTATCTATACTGAGCAGGTTGAGGCCGTCGTAGGAACAAAATAGCGCAATTTTCAAAATGGCCTGATTCGAAAAACTCTTTAAGGCTCTCGCTGCCGACGCGACGTTTTTAGGTGAACCATCAACCAAGAGATGCGCGATCTCATCGATGAGCAGTTGCTGCGTGTGGTCATGTTTGAGTTTCTTGATTGCGGCTGACTTTTTCTTGCTTACCCGGTTGCCTTGCGGTTGAGTAGCCGGATCGATCAGCTCCCACGGCAGAGGCAGGCTGCCAATGCGCGGCCTGCGAAGATCGTGCCCGACGATGTCGTCATATACCTCTTCCCAACTGAAGCCGCCCCCGCCCGATTCAGACGCTTCAATGCATACAGACGGCTTGGCGTGAGGAAACTGGTGTGTAACCGCACCGGCATCATTCACGCATACGGCGTGTAGCTTGTCGCGCAGCCAAGACTTGCCCCAGCCCGGCGGCCCGGCGAATAAAGTGATGCGCTTGCCGGCGCCAGGCGCAAGCAACTTCCTTCCGACACTAAAAGCCTGCTGAGCTAATGGGTGACCGATCTCAAGGGCAAGGAGCGCTGTAAGCGCGACCTGACGCGAAAACGTGACTTCGGCGATGGCGCTCATTGCAGCCCACCCGAGTAATCTTCAAAGCCTTCTGCCGTTGCAGGTGCTTCGCGTTTCGACTGTGCGTCATCAGATTCGACACCCTTGGCAGTTTTAGGCACCGGGCTTGCACGCTCCGAACCCTGCGCAGGATCAAGCAACGGCTTGGCATCTACCCTTCCTTCTTCTCGCAGCTGCTTGAAGAGCTTGTGTCCTTCTTTCTCTAAGGTATCGATCAAACCGCATAGGCGGGCTTCGCGATTTACGCGATCTGGATTCTTCGCATGCTCTACCGACAGGCGTTTGCGCTGCACAAGCTCGGCGCTGTACAGTTGCATCTCCCAGCTGTTCATTCCCCTGGCCTCAAGTCGATTCACTCGCTGCGCGATGATCCACCGATGCGAAACTGGATTTTTGACATACACCACATCTACATTTTCCGGGTCACGCCGAACGTCAGTCTTGCAGCCATGGAACCCCGGAACGCGAAGTTCTTGTGAGTGGTAATATGTCTCGTTGACCTTG
>JBBQXN010000015.1:0-57880 GCA_038209585.1 Burkholderiales bacterium | reverse complement strand
TGGCCTGGGCGGGGCCACGGGCGCGGGCGGGGCAGGAATGTCTGGCAAAACGCCCTTGATGATCGGTTCCTGCTTCGGCTTGGCCCGATCTTCGGAACTTCGACGGCGGGTGATGCCGACTTCTTCGCTGGGCTCCTCGATCATCGTGTAGCTGGCCTGCAGGCCTTCCAGGCGCGGGTCGTCATGTCGCAGGCGTTCGAGCTTGTAGTTCGGTGTTTCCAGGTGCTTGTTGGGCACCAGCAGCACAGTCACGCGCTGCTTCATCTCGATCTTGGTGATCTCGGTACGCTTCTCGTTCAGCAGGAAGCTGGTCACTTCCACCGGCACCTGCACATGCACGGCAGCGGTGTTGTCCTTCAACGCTTCTTCCTGAATGATGCGCAGGATCTGCAGCGCGCTGCTCTCGGTGTCGCGGATGTGCCCGGTACCGTTGCAGCGCGGGCAAGTGATATGGTTGCCTTCGCTCAGCGCCGGGCGCAGACGTTGACGGGAAAGCTCCAGCAGCCCGAACTTGCTGATGGTGCTGAACTGAACCCGCGCACGGTCGCTGCGCAAGGCGTCACGAAGGCGGGTCTCTACCTCTCGGCGGTTCTTGCTCTCTTCCATGTCGATGAAGTCGACGACGATCAAGCCGCCCAGGTCGCGCAGCCGCATCTGGCGCGCCACTTCGTCGGCGGCTTCCAGGTTGGTGCGCGTGGCGGTTTCCTCGATGTCGCTGCCGCGCGTGCTGCGCGCCGAGTTCACGTCCACCGACACCAGAGCCTCGGTGTGGTCGATGACGATGGCACCGCCGCTGGGCAGGTTCACCGTGCGGCTGAAGGCCGTTTCGATCTGGTGCTCGATCTGGAAGCGGCTGAACAGCGCCGCGTCGTCGCGGTAGCGCTTCACGCGGCTGGCGGTCTCAGGCATGACATGGGTCATGAACTGCAGCGCCTGGTCGTAGATGTCGTCGGTGTCGATCAGGATTTCGCCGATGTCCGCGGTGAAGTAGTCGCGGATGGCGCGGATGACCAGGCTCGATTCCTGGTAGATCAGGAAAGCGCCCTTGCCGCCCGTGGAGGCACCGTCGATGGCGTCCCACAGCTTGAGCAGGTAGTTCAGGTCCCACTGCAGTTCTTCGGCGCTGCGGCCGATGCCGGCGGTGCGCGCGATCAGGCTCATCCCTTTCGGGTAGTCGAGCTGGTCGAGGTTTTCCTTCAGCTCTTCGCGCTGCTCGCCCTCGATGCGCCGGCTGACGCCACCGCCGCGCGGGTTGTTGGGCATCAGCACCAGGTAACGGCCGGCCAGGCTGATGAAGGTGGTCAGCGCGGCGCCCTTGTTGCCGCGCTCTTCCTTGTCGACCTGCACGAGCAGGCTGTCGCCCTCGCGCACGGCGTCCTGGATGCGCGCGGTGCGCGCGTCGGTGCCTTCGCGGAAAAAGTTCTTCGAGATTTCCTTGAACGGCAGAAAGCCGTGGCGGTCTTCGCCGTATTCGACGAAGCAGGCTTCCAGGCTCGGTTCCACGCGGGTGATGACCGCCTTGTAGATGTTGCCCTTGCGCTGTTCGCGGCCCTCGATTTCGGTTTCGAAGTCGAGCAGTTTTTGCCCATCGACGATGGCCAGCCGGCGCTCTTCAGCCTGCGTGGCATTGATCAGCATGCGTTTCATGTGCATTCCCCCATTTCTGCGCTGCCGTTTTTTGCGGTGCGCATCACTTGACTACCCCATGCACGAGCGAAGGGGAAGAACCGGGGTCTCGAAATGCCCTGGACTGCGCTGCTGTTCAATGTGAAGCAGCGCAGCGTTGGCGCGTGCGATCAGTCGGGCCGGGTGGGGCCTGGCGTCGGGTCGGTCTGCTCCGCACGCCGCATGTTGCGCGACGATGTTCCGGCGGGACCCGCTGCCACGCCGGTGAACCGCTGCAAAGCGGTATGCCGGGGCGCTGGGGGTGCCGAAAGGGCGGGGGGACGGGGCGACATGGGGCTTTGGCGGTGTCTGACGCGGCCTGTCCCTGCGGGGCAGACCTGGAATTTTCGGTGCTTCACAGCGGCAAACTGGCCGGCCGTGTTGCTGGGTTCTTCTTCGACTCTCTGCCGCCTGACCGGTGCAGCTGCCGGGACACGAAAGGTGTTCCCAACCCGCGCGCCCCGGCCAGGCGTTGCATGACCTTCATCGGGGCACAAGCCACCGATGTCCCACGATATGCTGTTAAGTACCCGGGTAAACTCCGATAAATCAAGCACTTACGGCACAAACGTGGCGCTAATAAGTATAGGGGGCAAAGTGGCGGGCGCCGAGAAGTCTGCCGCGCCGGCAGTTCAGCGCTTGACGGTGGATGCCGACTCGGCAGGCCAGCGGCTGGACAATTTCCTGCTGCGCATCTTGAAAGGCGTGCCCAAGACGCATGTCTACCGCGTCATCCGCTCCGGCGAAGTGCGGGTGAACAAGGGCCGTGCGTCGGCCGACACGCGCGTTGCCGCAGGCGACGAAATTCGCGTGCCGCCGGTGCGCTTGCCGGCACCCTCGGACGTGGTCGTGCCGGCGCGCGAATTCCCGGTGCTGCTGGAAGACGACTACCTGCTGGCCATCTCCAAACCCGCCGGCGTCGCGGTGCATGGTGGCAGCGGGGTAAGTTCGGGTGTCATCGAGCAACTGCGCAAGTCCAGGCAGAGCGCGGATAACAAGACCAAGTTTCTGGAACTGGTACACCGCCTGGACAAGGAAACCTCGGGCGTGCTGCTGCTGGCAAAGAAGCGCAGCGCGCTGGTGGCGCTGCAGGAGCAGTTTCGCGCTCGCAGTACAGACAAAACCTATGCGGCCCTGGTGTTCGGTGCCTGGCCCAAGAATCTGAAAGTCATCGACGAGGCCCTGCACAAGACGTTGGACAGTGCCGGCGAACGCCACGTCAATGTGGTCTCAGCCGCCCACGCCGACGGTCGCCGCTCGATCACCCTGATCAAGGCCCAGCAGCCCATGGGTGCCTGCACCCTGCTGGACGTGAGCATCAAGACCGGCCGTACGCACCAGATCCGCGTTCATCTGGCGCACGCCGGCCACCCTGTCGTCGGCGACCCCAAATACGGCGACTTCACCCGCAACAAAGTTTTCGCGCGTGAGCAGCGCTTCCCGCGCATGTTCCTGCACGCCCGCGAACTGGCTTTCGACCACCCGGCCAGCGGCGAGCGCATCACCCTGGCCGCACCCTTGCCCGCTGAATGCCACACACTTCTGCAGCATTTATGACCCGAAAGAGAAACTTCGACCTCATTGCCTTCGACTGGGACGGTACGCTTTCAGACAGCACCACCCTGATCGTGCAGTGCATCCAGAACGCCTGCCGCGACATCGGGGCAACAGTTCCCAGCGACAGCGCTGCGGCCTACGTCATCGGCCTGGGCCTGCAAGATGCGTTGCAACATGCCGTGCCCGGCTTGCCAGCAGCGCGCTACCCGGAACTGGGTGTGCGCTACCGCCACCACTATTTCGCCAGCCAGGACGCTTTGGTGCTGTTCGACGGCAGCTTGCCGATGTTGCAAGCGCTGAAATCGCGCAATCACCTGCTCGCCGTGGCCACGGGCAAGAACCGCCGTGGGCTGGACCATGCGCTGGCGCATTCGCAGCTTCAAGGCGTGTTCGACGCCACGCGCACCGCCGACGAGACCGCCAGTAAGCCGCACCCGCTGATGCTGCAAGAATTGATGGCCGAGCTGGGCGTGGCGCCGGAACGCACCTTGATGATCGGCGACACCACGCACGATCTGCTGCTGGCCACCAACGCCGGCGTGGCCAGCGTAGGCGTGAGCTACGGCGCGCACGAACCTGCGGCCTTTGCCGTCCACGCGCCCAGATTCGTGGCTCACAGCACGCGCGAACTGCACGACTGGCTTCTGGTCCATGCCTGAATGAAGCCCGCCAGCCCACTGCGTTCGCTACCCCCCAAGGGGGCTCTTGCAGCGGACCGGCGGAGCCGGCTCCGCGCTAGGCCTTGGCCATGATCGCGCTATGCCCCAGCGCGGCTTTGGCCGAAGGCGGCATCGCCCATGTCTGGGACGTGCTGGAATACGGTCGTCCGGCGCGCGCATTTGCCCTGCGTTATGACGGTGTGGTGCGCGCCTACATCAATCGCTGCCTGCATGTGCCCACAGAAATGGACTGGCAGCCCGGCGAATTCTTCGACAGCGACAAGCGCTTCATCATCTGCAGCATCCATGGCGCGACGTATGAACCTGAAGACGGCCGCTGCGTCGCTGGCCCCTGCGGGCGCGGCAAGTTGAGAGCCGTGGCTGTCGTTGAGCAAGGCGGCCAGGTGCATTGGTATCCTTCTTCAGACATTCGGCCCGCACCCGCCACACCTGCTGCTTTGGCCGTTGATAAGACCACCCCATGACCCGCCCTGACCCCAACCCCGACACCCCACCGATGGCACCGACATCAGAAGGCACCACGCCCGCTTTCGAGAGCGCCCTGGAGCGCGTGGCGATGGAAATGCTGCGCCAGCAGCGCAGCGACCGCCGCTGGCGCCTGTTCTTCCGCGCCGCCTGGCTGGCCCTGGTGCTGGCCATCGTCTGGGGCCTGATGTCCAACCGCATGACGCCGGCTGCCACCAGCACGCCGCACACGGCGCTGGTGGAACTGCGTGGCGAGATCGCGGCCGACAGCGAAGCCAGCGCCGAGATACTGGTCAGCGCCCTGCGCAGCGCATTCGAGGATCCCGGTGCGCAAGCGGTGGTGCTGCGCATTAATTCAGGCGGCGGCAGCCCGGTGCAAAGCGGCATCGTCAACGACGAAATCCAGCGCCTCAAAGCCAAGCATGCCAAGAAGCTTTATGTGGTGGTGGAAGAGGTCTGTGCCTCCGGCGCTTATTACATCGCCGTGGCCGCGGACGAAATCTATGTCGACAAGGCCAGCATCGTGGGCAGCATCGGCGTGCTCATGGACGGCTTCGGCTTCACCGGGCTGATGGACAAGTTGGGCGTCGAACGCCGGCTGCTCACTGCCGGCGGCAACAAAGGCATGCTCGACCCCTTCAAACCGCAAGACCCGCAGCAAGTGGCCTTTGCGCAAGCCATGCTCGACCAGATTCACCAGCAGTTCATCGCCGCCGTGCGCACCGGACGCGGTGAGCGGCTGAAAGAAACACCGGAAACCTTCAGCGGCCTGTTCTGGAATGGTGAGCAGGCGGTGGCACTGGGGCTGGCCGACAAGTTGGGCAGCCTGGAATTCGTCGCCCGCGAAGTGGTGAAGGCTGAAGAAATCGTTGACTACACGCCGCACGACAACGTGGCCGAGCGACTGGCCAAGCGCTTCGGCGCCAGCATCGGGGCTGGCGCGGTGCGGGCGCTGCATGCGATGTCGCCCGTGCGTTGACGCGCTGCGCGAAGAGTGACGTAGGTGAGTGAAACAGACACAGCGGCCCGCCGTGCCGTGCGGCCGCAGTACCTGTTGCCCAAGCGCGCCTTGACGCAGTTTGCGGGCCTGGTGGCGGGGGCGCGCGCCGGCGCCCTGACCACGGCCCTGGTGCGCTGGTTCATCGGCCGCTATGGCGTGAACATGGCAGAAGCCGCACAGCCCGACCCTGCTGCCTACGCGAGCTTCAATGACTTCTTCACGCGCGCCCTGGCGCCCGGTGTGCGCCCGCTGTCAGACGCCGGACCCAGCGGCTTGTTGTGCCCTGTGGACGGCGCCATCAGCCAGTTCGGCCGCATCGAAGCCGGGCGCATCTTCCAGGCTAAAGGCCACGACTACAGCGCCCAGGCCCTGGTCGGCGGCGACGCAGCGCTGGCAGCGCAGTTCGACGGCGGCTACTTCGCCACGATTTATCTGAGTCCCAGGGACTACCACCGCATTCACATGCCTTGTGCCGGCCGGCTGCTGCGCATGATTCATGTACCGGGCGAGTTGTTTTCAGTGAACCCGGCCACCGCGCGCGGCGTACCGGGCCTGTTTGCCCGCAACGAGCGCGTGGTGTGCGTGTTCGACAGCGAATACGGCCCCTGGGTGAACGTGCTGGTGGGCGCCACCATCGTCGGCAGCATGGCCACGGTCTGGCATGGCCAGGTGAATCCGCCCAGACCCGGCAAGCTGCGCGAGTGGTCCTATGCCGGGCGTGACGTCGTGCTGCCTGCCGGCGCCGAGATGGGGCGCTTTATGCTGGGCAGTACCGTGGTGATGCTGTTTCCCGCAGGGCCTCTCAGTTTCAACCCGACCTGGGCGCCGGGTGGCGCTGTGCGCATGGGGCAGTTGATGGCGCGGCGGGGCTAGACGATCAGCCCGTTCAGCCGAAGAGACCGGGCGCCAGTGAGGCGCTGTCAGGCGCTTCGTCGTCGCTGTAGAAGCAGCCCGGGCACACGGCACGGTAGCGTTCGTTGCCGCCGATGACCACTTGCTCGCCGTCGTTCACACGCCGCCCCTGGGCGTCGATGCGCATGTTCATGGTCGCCTTGCGCGCGCAGGCGCAGATCGTCTTCATCTCTTCCAGGCTGTCGGCCAGCGTCAGCAAGGCGGCAGCGCCGGGAAAAGCATCACCGCGGAAGTCGCTGCGCAAGCCGTAGCACAGCACCGGCAGCCGGGCCTGATGGGCCAGGCGGTGCAGTTGCCGCACTTGTTCAGGCTGCAGGAACTGCGCTTCGTCGATGAGCACACAGGCCAGCGGGGTGGAGCCATCGAGCAGAGCGCGGTCGAAGACCGTATCCACCCCGAAAGTCTCGACCGAACGCTGCAGCCCCAGGCGCGAACCCACCACGCCCTGGCCGCTGCGTTCGTCATGCGCGGCGGTGAACAGGCGTACACGCAGGCCGCGCTCTTCGTAGTTGTGCGCGGCTTGCAGCAAGGCGGTCGACTTGCCGGCGTTCATCGCGGCAAAGCGAAAGTACAACTTCGAGACTTTGGCCCCCTTGGCTGCCCGCGTTTGTACTTACAGCGGCGGGATGCGCAGCATCTGCCCCGGGTAAATCTTGTCCGGGTGCTTCAGCATCGGCTTGTTGGCCTCGAAGATGACCGGGTACTTGTTGGCATCGCCGTAAAAAGCCTTGGCGATCTTCGACAGGTTGTCGCCGCTGACCACCGTGTGGAACTGGGCCTCGGGCGTGGGCGTGACGACGACCAGCATGTCGTTGACCTTTTCCACGCCCGACACGTTGCCGCAGCACAGCAGCACCTTTTCCTTCGTCGCCTGGTCGTCCACCGTGCCGGATACCGTGACGGTCGAGGTGGGGGCATCGAACCCGACGTCCAGCGCATTCACCTTCAGGCCCTGGGTGCCGATGTAGGTAGCAATGGCGTCGCCCGCGGTCTTGCTCAGCGCGGCCACTTCCTGGGGCGTGGGCGGGGCTGGCGCGGCCGGCGTGGCGGCCTTGGCCTGGCCGGTGCCGAACAGCTTTTCGCCGGTTTCTTTCATGAAGGACATCAGACCCATGGTGAACTCCTCAAGTGGTTGCGAACAGTGCTGCACTGTAAGGGGTGGCTGTGACGCCGTGCCCATACCTGGAACCCCTGCCTGGAATGCACACCTGGAACGCCCTACCCGGGCTTGGCCTGGGTAGCGTCAGACGGCCAGCAGCCCACGCGTTTCGATGAAGCGCACCACGTCGGTCACCCCCACCATCGTGCGCAGGTTCGTCATCACGTAAGGCCGGGTACTTTCCCAGGCCGGGCGCATGCGCCGTGTATCGGCTTCCATCACATCCAGGCTGGCGCCCACATAGGGCGCCAGATCGGTCTTGTTGATGACGAACAGGTCACTCTTGGTGATGCCTGGGCCGCCTTTGCGCGGAATCTTCTCGCCGCCGGCCACGTCGATGACGTAGATCGTCAGGTCGCTCAGTTCGGGGCTGAAGGTGGCGGCCAGGTTGTCGCCGCCGCTCTCGATGAAAACAATGTCGGCCTGCGGAAACTTCTCCAGCATGCGGTCCACCGCTTCCAGGTTGATCGACGCGTCTTCGCGAATGGCCGTGTGCGGGCAGCCGCCTGTCTCGACGCCCACGATGCGCTCTGGCTCCAGCGCGCCGGCCACGGTGAGCAGGCGCTGGTCTTCCTTGGTGTAGATGTCGTTGGTGACCACCACCAGGTCCCAGCGATCGCGCATGTTCTTGCACAGCATTTCCAGCAGCGTGGTTTTGCCAGAACCTACCGGGCCGCCTACGCCTACGCGCAAGGGGGGCAGCTTCTTGGTGCGTCCGGGAATGGCGTGCAGTGCAGTATTCATGGTCACGGATGATGCAGGAACCGGGCCCGGCTCCGTCAGGACCGGAACAAGCGTGAGTACTGCGTTTCATGCTGCGCGCTGAGCACAGCGAGCATGGGCGAAAAGGCCTGGCGATCTTGCGGCGGCAGCGTCAATGCCCTGTCGACTGCCGCCGGCAGTGGCGCAGCCAGGCGAGCCAGCACACGTTGCGCTGCAGCCTGACCCAGCGGCACGGCCTTCATGGCCGCCTGAACCATGTTTTCGCACCAGCCGAAGCCGAAGGCCAGGGCGGTGTCGCGCGCACTCGCCTTGGCCAGCACACCAGCCAGGGCGAAAGCCAGCGGCCAGGCCGGCGCAGGGCGCAGCGCGGCCAGCCAGATCAGGCGGGCGTCATCGGCTTGCTCGCCATTGCGCAGCCAGTCCAGCAGCGAGCGGCCCATTTGTTCGGTCTGCGCGCGCATCTCTGCACTTTCGCGCGTTTGCGAAGCCCAGGCGTTCAGCGCCACGGCGGCCGCTTCGTCAGTCGCTGCCCAGGCTGCGTGGGCTTGGGCCAGCAAAGGCAGCTCGCTACGGGTCAGGCTCAGTTCAAGTTGGTGCGCCAGCCAATCGCCGGCATCGGCTTCGCCCGTCACCCGGCCTGCCTCCACCGCGCTTTCCAGCCCTTCGGAATAGCTGAAGCCGCCCACCGGCAGTGCCGGTGAGGCGAGCCACATCAGCCGCAGCAAGCTGGCTGCGGATGGGGCTGCTTCAGTGTTTGTGCTCGCCGTGGCCATGGCCATGGTCATGGTCATGCCCGCAGCCCGGGCCGTGCACATGGGGCGCTGGTGCTGCGCGCACCGGAATCGCCACCGGCTTCGGCGGGGGTTTCGACGTGGAATCAGACACCGGGTCGTGCGCGTGTCCAGCAGCATAGGCACCCGCCTCGGGTTCGAAAGCCTGCTGCTCTTCCCTGACGATCAGGTGCATGCCGCGCAGCATGTCGGCCAGCACATGGTCGGGTTCGAGCTGCAGGCGGTCGGCTTGCAACTCGAGCGCTACATGGCGGTTGCCCAAGTGGTAGGCGGCGCGGGTCAAGTCGAAGGCGCTGCCGTGTTCGCTGCAGTGCCGCACCACCAGCACCGGCTGCGGCGCGGCCAGCACGCGGATGAGCGTGCCGTCTTCAGCCACCAGGCAGTCGCCGCCGCGCACCACCGTGCCGCGAGGCAGGAACACGCCCAGCTTGCGGCCCTGACTGTCGGTGGCATCGAAGCGACTTTTCTGGCGCACGTCCCAGTCCAGTTCGACCTGGGCGGCGCGTTTGAGCAGCACGGGCGCCAAGCCGCGTGCTCCAGGAATGACTTTATTGACAGTGAGCATGGGCAGGTCCGGCGGGTTCGTGATGCTGCTTGTGGTCTTGAGAGGCGAACGCTAGGACAAATTTTGTAATAACGCGTCGGAAGTACATCATGACCGCACTGAAGCTCACCCAGATCGGCAATTAGGTCGGCGTCATCCTGAGCCGCGTCAAAAAAGAAAATACTTCTGCGCCAGCGGCAAGACGGTGGCCGGCTCGCAGGTCAGCAACTGCCCGTCGGCGCGCACGCGGTAGGTTTGCGGGTCGATCTCCATCACCGGCAGATAGCTGTTGTGCACCATGTGCGTCTTGTCCACGCTGCGGCAGCCGCGCACCGCCGACAGGCGCTTCTGGAGTCCCAACTCAGCGCCGATGTCCGCGTCCAGCGCGCTGTGGCTTACAAAGGTGAGCGAGGTGGCACTCAGCGCACCGCCGAAGCTGCCGAACATGGGCCGGAAGTGCACCGGCTGCGGTGTGGGGATGCTGGCATTGGGGTCGCCCATCGCCGCCAGCGCAATGAAACCGCCTTTCAGCACCAGGCTGGGCTTGACGCCGAAAAAGGCCGGGCGCCACAGCACGATGTCGGCCCACTTGCCCACTTCCAGGCTGCCCACTTCATGCGAGATTCCATTCGCGATCGCAGGGTTCACCGTGTATTTGGCGATGTAGCGCTTCACGCGCGTGTTGTCGGACCTTTCGCTGTCGCCGGCCAAGGCGCCGCGCTGGCTCTTCATCTTGTGCGCCGTCTGCCAGGTGCGGATGACGACTTCGCCCACGCGGCCCATGGCCTGGCTGTCGCTGGACATCATGCTGATGGCGCCCAGGTCGTGCAGCACGTCTTCAGCGGCGATGGTCTCGCGCCGGATGCGGCTCTCGGCGAACGCCAAATCTTCGGCGATCCCGGCGTCCAGGTGGTGGCAGACCATCAGCATGTCCAGATGCTCGTCCACCGTGTTGACGGTATAGGGCATGGTCGGGTTGGTGCTGCTGGGCAGGAAGTTGGCTTCGCCCACCACACGCATGATGTCGGGCGCATGGCCGCCACCGGCACCTTCGGTATGAAAGGCACACAGCGTGCGCCCGCGCGTGGCGGCAATGGTGTCTTCGACGAAGCCGCTTTCGTTGAGCGTGTCGCTGTGCAGGCTGACCTGGGTGTCCGTCACCTCGGCCATGGTCAGGCAGTTGTCGATGGCCGCTGGCGTGCTGCCCCAGTCTTCATGCAGCTTCAGCCCGATGGCACCTGCGGCGATCTGCTGGCTCAGCGCCTCGGGTTTCGTCGCATTGCCCTTGCCCAGAAAGCCCAGGTTCATCGGGAAGGCATCGGCTGCCATCAGCATGCGGTGGATGTTCTCTGGCCCGGGCGTGCAGGTGGTGGCGTAGGTGCCGGTGGCTGGCCCCGTACCGCCGCCCAGCATGGTGGTGATGCCGCTGCACAGCGCTTCTTCGATCTGCTGTGGGCAGATGAAGTGGATGTGGCTGTCGACGCCGCCGGCCGTCACGATCATGCCTTCGCCGGCAATGATCTCGGTGCCTGGGCCGATGACGATGTCCACGCCCGGCTGCACGTCGGGGTTGCCGGCCTTGCCGATGGCCGCGATGCGGCAGCCCTTGATGCCGATGTCGGCCTTGACGATGCCCCAGTGGTCGACGATGAGTGCATTGGTGATCACGCAATCGGCCGCTTCACCATGGCCTGGGCCGTTGACGACCTGGCTTTGCCCCATGCCGTCGCGAATGGTCTTGCCGCCGCCGAACTTCACTTCTTCGCCGTAGCCGACGGCTTGTCCCGCGGCGTTTGCCCGGCCCTCACCAGCTTGGAGTGTGAAGTCTTTTTCGACCTCGATGATGAGCCCCGTATCGGCCAGGCGAACGCGGTCGCCCACGGTCGGGCCGTACATCTCGGCATAGGCGCGCTTGCCGATGGTTCGCGTCATCACACGCCTCCGTTTGTCAGGCCACGAAAGCCCCAGACCTGGCGCAGGCCGCCATAAGCCACCAGGCTGACCGTTCGTTCCTGCCCAGGCTCAAAGCGCACGGCAGTGCCGCTGGCGATGTTCAGCCGCATGCCTCGCGCGGCCTGGCGGTCGAAGGCCAGCGCCGCATTGGTCTCGGCAAAGTGGTAGTGCGAGCCCACCTGAATCGGCCTGTCGCCGGTGTTGGCCACTTCCAGCGTCAAAGTGGGCCGGCCGGGGTTGAGTTCGTGTTCGCCATCGTCGATGAGCAGCTCGCCTGGGATCATGGTGTCAGCAGATGGGTTGATGAACGGTGACCAGCTTGGTGCCGTCAGGGAAGGTGGCTTCGATCTGGATTTCAGTGACGATCTCGGGCACGCCTTCCATCACGTCGTCGCGCGTCAGCACCGCCTTGCCTTCGCCCATCAGCTGGGCCACGGTCTTGCCGTCGCGCGCGCCTTCCATGATCGCCGCGCTGATCAGGGCAATCGATTCAGGCACATTCAGCTTCAGGCCGCGCGCCCGGCGGCGCTCAGCCAACAAGGCGGCGGTGAAGATCAGCAACTTGTCTTTCTCGCGCGGTGTCAGGTCCATGGGTGGCCGTTGATGGCTGATGGCAAACCACGCTTTTAACGCAAGCGGCGTGCCTGGGGTGGCCAGGCACGGTTCCGTTCACATTTTTGCCCCCTCTCCCCCCACCCTTCCGGCGTCAACTTGTGCACACCAGATCGCTGCATTTCAGCGCTTGCTCCAAATCGAAGGCCGGGAGCTGGATCAGCCCCAGGCCTGTGATGCCGGCAGCAATGTGCTGCTCGGCTGTCTGCACGGTGACACCAAGCGGCAGGGACAGCGGCGTTCCCGAAGGTGCCATGCTGAAAGTCTGTGGTGATAATCCGCTGGTGAAGCAGGCCAGACCGCCGCTGGTGCGAGCGTGGAAACACGGCACTGGAGGAAGGTCCGGACTGCACAGGGCGGCGTAGCAGCTAACGGCTGCCCAGCGCGAGCTGAGGATCAGAGCAACAGAGACGAGTCGGACCAGGGTCCTGGAAAGGGTGGTCTGCGAGGCGCCAGCGCAAGCTGGCGGGATGTCGCGGCGCAAGCCGCGGCAGCCTCGGGCGAAAGCCCGAACCAAGCAGCCACCCGAACCAGGGCCAAGCCCTGGTTCGGGTGAAACGGGCAATCTCTACGTGCAGCAACACCAAGTAGGCCAGCGTTGATGCGGCCCGCGGAGCTGGCGGGTAGGTGGCACCGAGCCGGTGGAGCGATCCCCGGCCCAGAGGAATGGCGGTCACGGCGTCCGACCGCAAGGCAGGGCGTTGCACAGAATCCGGCCTATCGGCCTGCTTCACACTTTTTATTCGAACCGCTTCAAGCGGGCACGACCAGGCGTTGATTCACCAGCCAGCGCAGGCCGCTGGCTTCGGGTGCGGCCTGAAGCGTCATCGCCACGGTCTGGCGGTCGGCTGTAGCCAGTTTTCGCCACAAGAAATCTCGCTCGTTCGCAGGCTCGCCGGCGACGAACAGCTGTGAGGTCCATTCGCCGAAGCTTGCATGGCGCAGCATCACATGAATGTGCGGCGTGCGCCCTGGGTAGGCCACCGGGCGAATCGTACGAAAGCGCAGCGACCCATCTGTTGCACTGCGCGCGCTGCCGAAACCCTGAAATCCGGGGTCGAAGCTGCCTGGCGTCTGCGCCACGCGGGGGTGGTGATAAGCCGCCAGCGCATCACATTGCCAAATCTCGACCTCGGCGCCGTCGATCAGGCGACCGTTGCTGTCCAACACCGTGGCCTGCAGGCCCAGCAGTTCGCCCTGGGCCACGCGGGTGGGGTCGCTGCGTTGAACGCGGGTGAGGTCGGCGTCCCAGTCGGGCCAGCGCGCGCGCCAGGCGCCGGGCGGGTAGAACGGCCCTTCGGACATGGCCGGCAGGCTGCGGCGCGCGTCGGCCCAAGCCGGCACGGCCAGCGCACTCGCCGCGCCAGCAACGGCGGCCAGCAGAACCCTTCTGCGCGATGAAGTTGTATCCATGGGGCCATTGAAGCACCGTTCTGGCAAGACCCCTAGACTTCAGGGTTTCCCCCAAAACATGAACCCAAACGCCGCCACGCTCTGGCCCGGACCGCGCTGGACGCTGGCTCTGCTGCTCGCCTGTCTGGGCATGCTGGGGCCGTTTTCCATCGACACCTATCTGCCGGCATTCGCCGGCATTGCGCAGTCTGTGGGCGCCACATCGGTGCAGATGCAGCAAACGCTTTCGAGCTACCTGCTGGGTTTTGCCGTGATGAACCTGTTCCACGGGGCACTTTCCGACAGCCTGGGGCGCCGGCCCGTGGTGGTGGGCGGCATGCTGCTGTTCACCGTGGCCTCGGTGGGTTGTGCGCTGTCGGCCACCATCGGTGAACTGGTGTTCTGGCGCGCGGTGCAGGGCATGAGCGCCGGTGCCGGCATGGTCGTCTCGCGGGCCGTCATCCGCGACATGTTTCCGCCGGCCGATGCGCAGCGCGTGATGTCGCAAGTGACGATCTACTTCGGCATCGCCCCGGCCGTGGCGCCGATGATCGGCGGCCTGATTTTCGTCAACGCCGACTGGCATGTCATCTTCTGGTTCCTGGCCGCCATCGGCCTGGTGCTGTTGGCAGCCGTGCTGCGCTGGCTGCCAGAAACCCTGGACCCGCCCGCGCGCCAGCCCTTCAATGCCCGCAACCTCTTCACCGGCTATTGGCAGATGGTGAAAAGCCCGCGCTTCATGGCCCTGGTAGTGGCCAGCGGCGTGCCATTCAACGGCATGTTCTTGTATGTGCTGTCGGCGCCCGTCTTCCTGAGCGAACACCTGGGCCTGGGGCCGACGCAGTTCTTCTGGTTCTTCTGCCTCACCATCAGCGGCATCATGGGCGGTGCCTGGTTGTCGGGCCGGCTGGCCGGAAAGGTGAAGCCACGACACCAGATTCGCCATGGCTTCGTCATCATGCTGCTGGTGTCGGTGGTGAATGTGGTCCTGAATTTCTTCTTCGAGCCAGCGGCCTGGTGGTCGATGGTGCCGATTGCCATCTTCGCTTTCGGTTGGGCTCTGATGGTGCCGGTGGTGACCTTGATGGTGCTGGACCTGGTGCCCGAGCGGCGCGGCATGGCCTCTTCGGTGCAGGCCTGCACCGGCAGCCTGGCCAATGCGCTGGTGGCCGGGGCGCTGGCGCCGCTGGTGATGCATTCGCCGCTGGGGCTGGCGCTGGCTTCGGCGGGGCTGATGACGGTGGGCATCGTCGCCTGGCTGTGGGTGAAGCCGCAGCTGCAGCTGCAGTCGGCGGGCTGAACGCCCCATCCGTACACCCGCACACCCGTACACCCGTACCCCCGAACCCTCGAACGCTTGTTCAGTTGAACGGGCTCAAGTGGCGGGCGCCGCGGGCCGATATCTCCGGCATGAGCAGCCCGCTAAGTCTGTTGCCCCCGGCCCGTGCCGCCTTGATCCTGGCGCTGACCGCTTTTGGATTCGTCTCGTCCAGCCTGGCCAACGACGCAGCCCCGGCCAAAGGCGCCAAGGCGCCACCCGCCGAAGCCAGTGCTGCTGATCCCATCGACCGCCTTCGCGAGCGCCTGGCCGAACGGCTGGCAGGCGTGCAGCGCGCGCCCAACGGCAGTGCCGTTGGCTTGCGCGTCGTCAATCTGCCGTCTGCAGCGAGCCCTGCAGCTGCAGAGTTGCTGCCGCGACCTGCAGCCAAGGCACGCCCCAGGCCTGCTGCCTCAGCCGCAGCCAAGGGAGGACCCGTGCACTGGTCTTACAGCGGAGACGTCGGGCCGCAAGCCTGGGGTGGTTTGCGGCCTGAATTTTCAACCTGCGCCACCGGCGAGCGGCAAAGCCCGATCGACATCCGCGAAGGCATTGCGGTCGATCTGGAGCCGGTGAGCTTCCGGTACCAGCCCAGCGGCTTTGCCGTCATTGACAACGGCCACACCGTGCAGGTGAACATGGCGCCCGGCAACAGCATGGAGATCGGCGGCAAACGCTACGAGCTGCTGCAATTCCACTTCCACCGGCCGTCTGAAGAGCGGATCGACGGGCGGCAGTTCGAGCTGTCTGTGCATCTGGTGCACAAGAACAGCGAAGGGCGACTGGCCGTGCTGGCGGTCTTGCTGGGCAAGGGTGCCGCGCAGCCCGTGGTGCAAACGGTGTGGAACAACCTGCCACTGGAAAAGAACCAGGAAATGCGCGCTCGTGCCGAAATAGACCCGGCCGACCTGCTGCCCACCGATCGCCGTTATTACACCTACATGGGCTCGCTGACGACGCCGCCCTGCACGGAAGGCGTGCAATGGGTGGTGATGCGCCAGCCGGTCTCAGCCACGTCAGAGCAGATCAACATCTTCACGCGGCTGTACCCGATGAACGCACGCCCGGTGCAAAGTGCTGCAGGGCGGCGGATCCTGCAGTCAGAGTAGATCTGGCCGGATCAGTCAAGGTTTGCGATTGCTACTGCTGTGGCCCTTGCCCGCCAGAAACAGCATCGGCCAGGCCCACAGGCTGGCTGTCCACAGCAGCACGCGCTGCGCTGAAAGCGGCCGTGTTTCGTGCCGCGCCACCTTCATGAACAGCACCACCGCGCCGGCCACCACATAGGCCAGCAGCGCCGAGTACACCGCCACGCGGCGGCCGTAGCTGTCACCGAACAGGTCAGCCAGGAAGGCGCCGGCGTAGGCCGCCAACACCACCGACATCAGCAGCGCCAATGCCAGGCCGGCCAGGGCGTGGCGCAATTTCCAAAGGGGGTCGTTGTCGAGCATCGGCCAGGTGCGAAACTTTTTTGTTCAGGGGGGTAGGTGAGTGAGCTTATTACAGGCGTCACAAAGCACTTTCACTGCAACCGCCAAGTCATTCATGCAAAAGGCTTTTTAGCCGCGCCACCAGCCTCAAGACTGGGCTGTAAGTCCTTGATTCGACTGAGATTTTGCCCACGGGATCGCGTTGACCCTGCGCTGGCGGGCAGGTACAGTTGAGCTGTGGGAAAAAGTAGGGCGAGCGAGCACTAAAGTGGGAAATACGGTCTTTCGGGGTGGCCCGGTACTGACGTTGGATGCCAAGGGGCGCGTAGCGGTCCCGGCGCGCCATCGCGATGTGCTGCTCGCGCTGTGCCAGGGCCAGATGGTGATTTCCAAGAATCCTGACGGCTGCCTGTCCTTGTTCCCGCTGCCGGTATGGGAAACCTTCGAGGCCGGCATCCTGGCGATGCCTGTCGAACACGACGCCTGGCGGCGCGTGTATGTGGGCTCGGCCACCGAGGTGGAAATCGACAGCGCCTCGCGCGTGCTCATTCCGCCCGAGCTGCGTGCCTGGGCCTGCCTGGAAAAAGAAGTGAAGTTCATGGGCGTGGGCTCGAACTTTGAATTGTGGGACAGCGCCCGCTACGACGCGCGCGAAGTGGCCGCCATTGCAGCCGGCCGGCCCGAAGCGGTGCGCAGCCTGGTCATACGATGAGCCACGCACCGGTGAGCACTGCGCCTGCCTTCAAACACACCGCCGTGTTGCTGACCGAGGCGGTGGAAGCCCTGGTGCAGCAGCCACAAGGCGTTTATGTAGACGGCACCTTTGGACGCGGCGGCCACGCACGCGCCATCCTTGCCCAGCTGTCGCCCGCAGGCCGCCTGGTGGTTTTCGACAAAGACCTGGAAGCCATCGCCGAAGCGCAAACCCTGGCTGCCACCGACGCCCGCCTGTCGGTATGCCACGCCAGCTTTGCCGACATGGCCGCCGGGCTGGCGGCGCTGGGCCTGCGCCAGGTCGACGGCGTCTTGCTGGATCTGGGCATCAGCAGCCCACAGATCGACAACCCCGTGCGCGGTTTCAGCTTTCGCTTCGATGCGCCGCTGGACATGCGCATGGACACCAGCCGCGGCGAAACCGCCGCTGACTTCTTGGCCCATGCCGCAGAGCGGCAGATTGCAGAGGTAATTCGTGACTATGGCGAAGAACGGTTTGCTGTGCAGATTGCAAAGGCGCTTGTCGCTCGCCGCGACAGCGGGGCAAGCGTGCGAAGCACTGGGGAACTGGCCACGCTCGTGGCTGGCGCCGTCAAGTCCCGCGAGCCGGGCCAGGACCCTGCAACGCGCACATTTCAGGCGCTCAGGATTCACGTCAACGCAGAGCTTGAGGCGCTGCAACAGGGCCTAGCCGCCACGCTGGCCTTGCTGGCGCCGGGCGGGCGGCTGGCGGTGATCGCCTTCCATTCGCTGGAAGACCGCATCGTCAAGACCTTCATCCAGCGCCACAGCAAGGAAGCCTATGACCGCCGCGCGCCATTCGCGCCTGTGCAGCCCTTGAAGCTGCAGGCCCTGGCCCGTGTGAAGCCCGGTGTGGGAGAAGTGCGCGCCAACCCGCGCGCCCGTTCTGCCGTGCTGCGCGTGGCCGAGCGCACGGCCGTGCCGCTGGCCGAAGGCGTGCAGGAGACTGCTGCATGAGTGCCCGCCTGCTCGTCGTGCTGGTGCTGGTGTTGATGGCCAGCAGTCTGCTGCTGGTGCGCACCAGCTACGAATCGCGTCGCGTATTTGCCAACCTGGACAAGGCGCGCGCAGAACAGCGCAAGCTGGACGCCGACTTCAAGCGCCTGGACGCAGAAGCTCAGGCGCAAGCCACGCACCTGCGGGTGGAAAAAGTGGCGCGCGAAAAGCTGCGCATGCGCACGGCGTCGCCCGGGGTGACCGAGCGCGTCATCGACCCGGGTTCAGCCGAAGCCGTTGCCTCGGTCGGCGCACCCGGCGCACCCGACACACCCGGCGCACCTGGTACACAGCTGGCAGCGAGGACGCCACGATGAGCCGCAAGCCCCCGCGCTCTGCGTCCAACGTCAACAGTGCGCGCAGCCTGAACTACGCCACCAGCCCGTTGCTGGCCAGCAAGACGCCGCCCTGGCGTTCGCGCTTCGTGGTGCTGCTGGTGGGCGCGGCATTCGCCGTGCTGCTGGGCAGGGCGGTGTATGTGCAGATCATCGCCACCGAGTTCTATCAGCAGCAAGGCGAAAAACGCTTCGTCCACAAGCAGACGCTGCCGGCCAGCCGCGGCCGCATCCTGGACCGTAATGGCCTGGCGCTGGCCACCAGCGTAGCCATGCCTTCGGTGCAGGTCGAAGCCAAAACCTTTGCCGCTGACAGCGCGCAACGCCAGGCTCTGGCCCAAGCCTTGGGCATGAGCCAGGCGGCGCTGACCGAACGCATGGAAGGCGCCACCGGCACCGTCACGCTGCGCCGGCATATCGAAGAAGCCGCCTGGCAGCGCATTGCCGCGCTGGACATCAAGGGTGTGCAGTCGATTCGCGAATACCAACGCCGCTACCCCGAAGGCGAGGCCGCGGCACATGTGGTGGGCTTCACCGACATCGACAACAAACTGGGCCTGGAGGGCATAGAGAAAAGTTTCCAGACGGCGCTGGACGGGCGCGGCGGCCAGCGCACCGTGGTGCGCGACCGCCTGGGCCGCGTGGTCGAAGACATCGGCGAGCCGGTGGCCCCGCAAAACGGCAGCGACGTGACGCTGTCCATCGATTCCAAGGTGCAGTTTTTCGCTTACCAGCGCCTGCGCGATGCCGTTCGCGAGCATGGCGCGCAAAGCGGCAGCGTGGTGGTGCTGGACGTGCAGACCGGCGAAGTGCTGGCCCTTGCCAACTACCCCAGCTACGACCCTGGCCAGCGTGCCGGCAAAGGCAAGCGCCCGCTGCGCAACCTGGCTTTGACCGACGTCTTCGAGCCCGGCTCGACGATGAAGCCCTTCACCGTGGCTCTGGCGCTGGAAACCAAGCGCGTGACGCCGGAGACCATGATCGACACGGCGCCCGGGCGCATCACCATCACCGGCAGCACCATCAGCGACGCGCATCCGCACGGCATGCTCAGCGTGTCGCAGGTGCTGCAGAAGTCCAGCAACGTAGGCACGGTGAAGCTGGCCATGCAGATGCCCGCGCGCGAGATGTGGGAGATGTATACGCAGATCGGCCTGGGGCAAAAGCCGCAGCTGGACTTCCCGGGTGTCGTCACCGGTCGCCTGCGTCCCTACAAGAACTGGCGTCCGATCGAACAAGCCACCATGAGCTATGGCTACGGCTTGTCCACGAGCCTGTTTCAGCTTGCGCGTTCCTACACCGTGTTCGCGCGTGATGGTGAACTCATTCCGGTGTCCTTGCTGGCACGCGACGCCGACATGCCGCCCGTGGCAGGCCAGCGCGTGATGTCGGTGCGCACGGCGCAGCAGGTGCGCGCCATGCTGCAGCTGGCCGCCGGCCCGGGCGGCACGGGGCCGCAGGCACAGGCCATCGGTTATTCGGTGGGCGGCAAGACGGGCACCGCGCGCAAACAAGTGGGCAAGACGTATACCAACAAGTACCGCAGCTGGTTCGTCGGCCTGGCACCGGTGGACCAGCCGCGCATCGTCGTCGCGGTGATGATCGACGAGCCCAGCAAGGGCAAGTATTACGGCGGCGTGGTCGCGGGCCCGGTCTTCAGCCAGGTGGTGCAGCAAACGCTGCGCATGATGAATGTGGCGCCCGACATCGACGTCAAGCCGCAGATTCAAGGCGGCCCGCCCGTGGTGGCCGAGCAGGAAAGCATCTAGGCCGCCATGCAGTTGCTCTCAACGCCTTCCCAAGCCGCTCACTGGCTCGCTTCATGCAGGCTGCAACCCGGTGCGCGGCTGCAGGCCGACAGCCGCTTGCTGCGTGCGGGAGATGCCTTTCTGGCCTGGCCGGGGCAGTCGCAGGACGGCCGCCGGCACGTGGCTGCTGCCTGCGCTGCGGGTGCGATGGCTTGTCTGGTCGAGGCCGAAGGTGCCGCTGAGCTGTTGGGTGAACTGGCTGAAGACGAACGTGTGGCCGCGCTGCCCGGGCTGAAGGCTGCTGCCGGCGCCGTGGCTGACGAGTTCCTGGGCCGGCCCAGCGCCCAACTGGACGTGCTGGCCGTGACCGGCACCAACGGCAAGACCAGCACCGCCTGGTGGTTGGCGCAGGCGCTCACTGCGACTGGCAAACGCTGCGGCCTGGTGGGTACGCTGGGTATCGGCGAGCCGCCGCTGGCGGGCTTGCAGTCGACGGGCCTGACCAGCCCCGATGCGCTGCGGCTGCATCAGGCCTTTGCAGACTTCGCCACAGCAGGCTTCGCGGCCTGCGCACTGGAAGCTTCCAGCATCGGCCTGGTGGACGACCGGCTGACAGCAGCGCGCATCCGCGTGGCGCTGTTCACCAACTTCACGCGCGACCATCTGGACTACCACGGCGACATGGCCGCTTACTGGGCTGCCAAGCGCCGCCTGTTTGACTGGCCGGGCCTGCGGGCGGCGGTCGTCAACATCGACGACGCCGCAGGCGCAGCGCTGACGCAGGAACTGCAAGGCGGCGCGCTCGATCTGTGGACTGTCTCGCGCCAGGGGCTGGCGCGTTTGCGCGCAGAGGGCTTGCACCACGCGCCTACCGGCATGGTGTTTGATCTCGTCGAAGGCATGGAGCGCGTGCAGGTGGCCACGCCCTTGCTGGGCGACTACAACGTCAGCAACCTGCTGGGGGTAGCCGCCTGCATGCGAGCGCTGGGCCTGCCTTTGGCACAGGTGGCTGCTTGCTTGCAGTCGGTGTCGCCCGTGCCCGGCCGGCTGCAGCCCGTCGCGCCAGCCGGCAGCGCCGACATCGACGTGCTGGTGGACTACGCCCACACCCCCGACGCGATCGAAAAAGCCTTGCAAGCCCTGCAGCCGCTGGCCCGCGCACGCGGCGGCCGGCTGGTGTGCGTGTTCGGCTGCGGCGGCAACCGAGACGCCAGCAAGCGCCCGCTGATGGGCGCGGTGGCTGAGCGCGAAGCCGATGTCATCGTGCTGACCAGCGACAACCCGCGGCTGGAAGACCCGGCGGCCATCCTGGCCGACATCGTGGCGGGTCTGTCACGCCCGGCAGATGCGCAAGTTCAGCCCGACCGCACGGTGGCCATCGCCCAGACCATCGCCAGCGCGCGCCCTGGCGACGTGCTGCTGCTGGCCGGCAAGGGGCACGAGGACTACCAGGACATGGGCGGCGTGAAGCGGCCTTTCTCCGATCTGGCTGCAGCGCGCGGCGCACTGCGGCAACGTGTGGGCTTGGCGGCATGATGCTCACGCTGGCACAAACGCAAGTCCTGTTGCAAGCCCTGCTGCCAGGCAGCACACTGCATGCCGCAACGGATGCCGCGCAACTGGCATTCTTGCGCGTTCACAGCGACACGCGCAGCCTGCAAGCCGGCGATCTGTTCGTCGCGCTGCGCGGCGATACCTTCGACGCCCACAGCTTCCTGGCCCAAGCCCGATCTGCTGGCGCCGTGGCCGCCCTGGTGGACCATGTGCCTGCAGACACCACGTTGCCTTGCATCGTGGTGCCCGACACGCTGCTGGCACTGCAGCAACTCGCAGCCCAGTGGCGCATGCGCTTCAGCGGCCCGCTGATCGCAGTCACCGGCAGCAATGGCAAGACGACGGTGACGCAGATGGTCGCAGCCATCCTGCATGCCTGGCACGGCGACGCCGCGCTGGCCACCGCCGGCAACTTCAACAACCACATCGGCGTGCCGCTGACGCTGCTGCGCCTTCGTCACGACGACCCCGGGCAGCACCGCAGTGCCGTGCTGGAACTGGGCATGAACCACGCGGGCGAAATCGCCTTGCTGGCCGGCTTGGCCAGGCCCACCGTGGCGTTGGTGAACAACGCGCAGCGCGAGCACCAGGAATTCATGGACGGCGTCGAAGCCGTGGCGCGTGAAAACGGCCAGGTCATCAGCGCCCTGGCTGCCGACGGCACGGCCGTGCTGCCGTCCGGCGACGCGCATCTGCCGTTGTGGAAGTCGATGGCGGGCGCCCGCCGCGTATGGACCTTCGCCGCAGGCGCGCTGGGCACGGGCGCGCAGGCCGACGTGACGGCCCAGGGCTGCTGGATCGACAGCCCACAGAGCGAGGGTTACGAACTGCAGCTGTACACGCCCGCCGGCGGCGCCGACACGACGCTGGCGATGGCTGGCCAGCACAATCTGTGGAACGCCGCCGCTGCCACCGCCTGCGCGCTGGCGGCCGGTGCGCCGCTGGCGGCAGTGGCGCGCGGGCTGGCAGCGTTTCGGCCAGTGGCGGGCCGCTCGCAAATGTTGCACTTGCTGCGTCAAGGTCGGGCCGTCACGCTGATCGACGACAGCTACAACGCCAACCCCGATTCGGTGCGCGCCGCGATCGACGTGCTGGCCAGCCTGCCTGGCCCGCGCTGGTTGATCCTGGGCGACATGGGCGAGGTCGGCACGCAAGGCCCGCAGTTCCACGACGAGGTGGGCGGCCACGCGCAAGACAGCGACATCGAAACGGTCTGGGCCGTGGGTGACCTGTGCCGCCATGCACGCGCGCATCGCCATTTCGACAACGTGGCGCAGTTGCTCGCTGCCTTGCCGCAGGGCCCGGCTGCGGCTTCCATTCTGGTCAAGGGCTCTCGCTTCATGAAGATGGAACAAGCGGTGCAAGCGTTGCAGAGTGAGGGAGCCGCCCATGCTGCTTAGCCTGACGCAACTGCTGCTGCAGATGTATCCCGAAGAGCTCGGGTTTTTGCGGGTGTTCCAGTACCTCACGTTCCGCGCTGTGCTGGCCGCTATGACCGCTCTGCTCATCGGCTTGGCCTTCGGGCCCTGGGTCATTCGCAAGCTGACGGAGATGAAGATCGGCCAGCCCATCCGCGAATATGGTGTGCAAAGCCATCTGGACAAGCGCGGCACGCCCACGATGGGCGGCGTGCTGGTGCTCATCGGCATCGGAGTGAGCACGCTCTTGTGGTTCGACTGGAGCAACCGGTTCGTCTGGGTGGTGATGCTGGTGACCTTCGGCTTCGGCGCCATCGGCTGGACCGATGACTACCGCAAGGTGGTGCACAAAGACCCCGAAGGCATGCGCAGCCGCGAGAAGTTCTTCTGGCAGACCGTGATCGGCTTGATCGCTGCGCTGTACCTGGCCTTCAGCGTCAGTGAGACCAATGCGTTGCGCACGGCTGAGCTGTTCTTCCGCTGGGTGAGTAGCGGGTTTTCGAATCCACTCCCGCCGCAGGCCGATCTGATGGTGCCGTTTTTCAAGACCATCAGCTACCCGCTGGGCGTCTACGGTTTCATCTTCGTCACCTGGTTCGTCATCGTCGGTGCCAGCAACGCGGTGAATTTCACCGACGGGCTGGACGGCCTGGCCATCATGCCGGTGGTGATGGTGGGCAGCGCCCTGGGCATCTTTGCCTACGTCACGGGCAATGCGGTGTTCAGCCGCTACCTGCTGCTGCCGCACATTCCGGGTGCCGGTGAACTGCTGATCTTCTGCGCTGCCATGGCGGGCGCGGGGCTGGCGTTCCTGTGGTTCAACGCCAACCCGGCACAGGTCTTCATGGGCGATGTGGGTGCGTTGTCGCTGGGCGGCGCGCTGGGCACGATTGCCGTCATCACGCGCCAGGAAATCGTGCTGGGCATCATGGGCGGCATCTTCGTGGCCGAAGCGCTGAGCGTGATGATCCAGGTAACCTGGTTCAAGTACACCAAGCGCCGCTACGGCACCGGCCGGCGCATCTTTTTGATGGCGCCGCTGCACCACCATTTCGAGAAAAAGGGCTGGACCGAAACGCAGGTGGTCGTGCGCTTCTGGATCATCACCATGCTGTTGTGCCTGGTCGGGTTGGCCAGCCTCAAGTTGCGCTGAAGCCATGAACTTCCTGCGCGATCTCCACATCCTCGTGCTCGGCCTGGGCGACAGCGGCCTGGCCATGGCGCGCTGGTGTGCGCAGCATGGCGGCCGCGTGACGGTATGGGATTCACGCGCAGCGCCGCCGCAGGCTGCGGCGCTGGCTGATGCGGTGCCGGCGGCACGGTTCATCACCGGCGAGTTGTCGGCGGTGCAACTGGCCGGCGTGCAACTGGTGCTGAAGAGCCCCGGGCTGTCGCCCACCGATGAGCGCATTGCCCCGCTGCTGCAGGAAGCGCGCGCCACGGCCGTGGCCGTGCTGGGCGAACTGGACCTGTTCTGTCGCGCCCTGATCGACCTGCGCCTTCAGCGCGACTACACGCCGAAACTGCTGGCGATTACCGGCACCAACGGCAAGACCACCACCACGGCGATGACGGCCCTGCTGGTGGCGCGCAGCGGCTTGCTTGTGGCAACAGCCGGCAACATCGGGCCGACATTGCTTGACACGCTGGCGGCGGCACTGGCACGCGCACTGGCCAATGAAGAGCCGCTGCCCGATGTGTGGGTACTGGAACTCAGCAGCTTCCAGCTGGAAGGCGGCGGCTTCGGTGTCCATGCTTCCAGCGGCTTCGAGCCTGACGCCGCGGTGGTGCTGAACATCAGCCAGGACCACCTGGACTGGCATGGCGGCATGGCTGCGTACACGACGGCCAAGGGCCGCATCTACGGCGTTGCGCCCCACGGGGCGGTGCCGCGCACGCGCATCGTCGTCAACGCCGACGATGCCGCCGTGTTGGCGCTGGCTGCGGCCGCGCAGCCGCCGGCGCCGAAAGGGAAAATCAAAGCCAGCGACCGCGTGCCCGACCGCGCTGTGCTCAGCTTCAGTCTGCAAACGCCTACCTCACCGGGCGACTTCGGTCTGATCACCGAAGGCGGCATGGCCTGGCTGGTGCGCGCCGCACCCGTGGATGAATCCGTCAAGTTGTGCAAAGGTGAACAAACCGAGATCCATCTGCAGCGCCTGATGCCTGCCGACGCACTGCGCGTGCGCGGCCGTCATAACGCCGCAAATGCGCTGGCCGCGCTGGCATTGGCTACCGCCATCGGCTGTCCGCTGGCACCGATGCTGCACGCACTGCGCGACTACGCCGGCGAGCCACACCGCGTGCAATGGCTGGCGACGGTGGACGAGGTGGAGGCCTTCGACGACAGCAAAGGTACCAACGTGGGCGCCACCGTGGCCGCCCTGCTGGGCCTGGGTGCCGACAAATCGCCCGGGCGGCTGGTGGTGATTCTGGGCGGCGACGGCAAGGGCCAGGACTTCATGCCGCTGGCCGCAGCGTTGCGCCAGCATGCCCGCGCCGTGGCCACGCTGGGCCGCGATGCAGCCGCGATCGAAGCCGCGATCGAAGCCGTTCGGTCACCCGACTTGCCCGGCCTGCCGATGCAGCGCCACGACACATTGCAAGCTGCAGTGGCCTGGTGCTTTGCTCAGGCCCAAGCCGGCGACGCCGTGCTGCTGAGCCCGGCCTGCGCCAGCCTGGACATGTTCCGCAACTACGCCCACCGCGCCGAGGTCTTTGCTGTTGCGGTGCAGGCCCACGCTGCTGACAGGGGCCAGGCATGAGCGCCGTGCTGACGCGCCTGAGCCAACCCTTGCTGTCTGCCTGGTCGGCAGCCCGGGGCTGGTGGCCAGCGCGCGATGGTGCGGGTGGCGCTCTACCTGTGCGTGACCAGATCGATGTGGGCGGCGCACGCCCGGTGCGCCTGCTGGCCTTCGATCAGGCGCTGGTGGCTGTCGTCGGCGTGCTGTTGCTGCTGGGCGTGGTGATGGTCTATTCGGCCAGCGTGGCTTTGCCCGACAACCCCAAGTTCGAGAACTACTCGCCCTACCACTTCTTGTTTCGGCACACGCTGGCGCTGTCCATCGCGCTGGTTGCCGCGCTCGTGACGGTGCAGATACCCACAACGTTCTGGGAAAAGCATGCGCCTTGGGTTTTCGTGGCCGCCCTGGTGCTGCTGGTGGCCGTACTTTTCTTCGGCAAGGTGGTGAATTTCTCGCGCCGCTGGATTCCGCTGGGGGTGATGAATTTTCAGCCCAGCGAATTCGCCAAGCTGGCCATTGCCATGTACGCGGCCAACTACATGATGCGGCGCATGGACACGCGCGAAAACTTCTTCCGCGCCGTCACGCCCATGGTGCTGGCTGTTGGCTTCACGGGTGCTTTGCTGCTGCAGCAGCCCGACATGGGGGCCTTCATCGTGATTGCCACCATCGCCATGGGCATCTTGTTCCTGGGCGGCGTCAACGCGCGCATGTTCTTCTTGATCGCGGCGGTGATGCTGGCCACATTGGCGATCGTGCTGGCTTTTGACGAATTGCGCCGGGGCCGCATCCTGGCCTATCTGGACCCCTGGAACCCGGCTTATGCGCAAGGCAAGGCTTACCAGCTGACGCATTCGCTCATTGCCCTGGGGCGTGGTGAATGGTTCGGCCAGGGCCTGGGCGCCAGTGTGGAGAAGCTGCACTACCTGCCCGAAGCGCATACCGATTTCCTGCTCGCCGTGATCGGCGAAGAACTTGGTTTTTTTGGCGTGGCCAGCGTGATCCTGATGTTCTTCTGGCTCACGCGTCGCATCTTCCTTATCGGCAGACAGGCCGTGGCACTTGAGCGGCTTTACGCCGGCTTGATGGTGCAGGGTGTGGGCATCTGGATGGGCGCGCAGGCCTTCATCAACATGGGTGTGAACCTGGGCGTGCTGCCCACCAAGGGTTTGACGCTGCCGCTGATGAGCTATGGCGGCAGCGCCATCCTGATGAACCTGGTGGCCCTGGCCATGGTCGTGCGGGTGGACGTGGAAACACGCGCATTGATGCGCCGGGGTGTCGCTTGATGCCGCACCTGGTCGTCATGGCAGCAGGCACCGGTGGGCATGTCATGCCCGGCCTCGCCGTCGCGCGCGAAATGCAAGGCCGGGGCTGGACCGTCAGCTGGCTCGGCACCACGCACGGCATGGAAAACAAGCTGGTTCCTGACGCCGCCACCAGCGGCATCGCCATGGACCGGCTCACGTTTTCCGGCCTCCGCGGCAAGGGGCTGCTGCACACCGCAACGGGTGGCGTGCGCTTGCTCAAGGCCTTCTGGGACAGCCTGTGCATCCTGCGCCGGCGCGGTGCCGATGCCGTGCTGGGCATGGGCGGCTACGTGTGCTTTCCTGGCGGCATGATGGCTTCGCTGCTGAACCGGCCGCTGCTGCTGGTGAACGCCGATGCTGCGCTCTTGCTCAGCAACAAGAGCCTGCTGCCAGTGGCCGACCGCATCGCTTTCGGCTTTGCTGGCATGGCAGCGCAAAACACGAAGAACGCGGTGGTCACCGGCAACCCGGTGCGCGCCGAGATCGATGCGCTGCCCCAGCCCGCTGCGCGCTGGGCCGGCCGCAGCGGGCCCTTGCAGCTGCTGGTGGTGGGCGGCAGCCTGGGCGCGCAAGTGCTCAACGATGTCTTGCCCCAGGCCCTGGCCTTGTTGCCGGCTGCACAGCGCCCGCAGGTCACTCATCAGACAGGAAGCGCGCAGTGCGACAGCGTGCGTTCGGCCTACGCCGCTGCCGGCATCAGCGCCGAGGTGCTGCCTTTCATCAGCGACATGCCCGCGCGCCTGGCCGCCGCCGACGTGATGGTCTGCCGTGCCGGTGCCATCACCGTCAGCGAGCTGTGCGCAGCCGGTGTACCGGCGATCCTGGTGCCGCTGATCGTCAGCACCACGACCCACCAGCGCGACAACGCGCAGTGGCTGGCCGGGCAAGGGGCTGCGGTGCATCTGCCGCAAACCGGGCTGTCGCCGCAAACGCTGTCGGCAGCGTTGGCTGCGCTGGACCGCAGCGGTCTGCTGGCGATGGCAAGCAAAGCCCGTGCACTCGCCCGCCCGCATGCCGCAGCGCGCGTGGCCGACGAGATCGAAGCGCTGTGGAAGCGCAAACAACGCAAGCCAGGGCGTGCCTCAGCATGATGCTCAAGCACTTCATTCAGCGCGTTCACTTCGTCGGCATCGGCGGCGCGGGTATGAGCGCCATTGCCGAACTGCTGCACCGCCAGGGCCTGGCCGTGAGCGGCAGCGATGCGCACGACAGCCCCGTGCTGCAACGCCTGGCCGGCCTGGGCCTGCGGGTGCATGTGGGCCATGCGGCAGCGCACATCGCAGGTGCGCAACTGCTGGTGTCTTCCACGGCCGTGCCCGCCGACAACGCCGAATTGCGCGCCGCGAACCAAAGCGGCGTGCCCGTGGTGGCGCGCGCGCAAATGCTGGCTGAACTGATGCGTGGCCGGCTGGGCGTGGCGGTGGCCGGCACGCACGGCAAGACCACCACCACCGCGCTGGTGGCCAGCGTGCTGATGGCCACAGGCGCCGATCCCAGCTTCGTCATCGGCGGTGAGCTGTTGGCAAGCGGGGCCAACGCCGGCCTGGGCCAGGGTGCAGCCATCGTCGTTGAAGCCGACGAGAGCGATGCTTCCTTCCTGCACCTGAATCCTGTCCTGGCCGTGGTCACCAACATCGACGAAGACCACATGGCCACTTACGGCCACAGCCGCCAGCAGCTTGATCAAGCATTCGTGGATTTCCTGCACCGCCTGCCTTTCTACGGCACGGCCATCGTCTGCAGCGACGATGCTGGCGTGCGCGCCGTGCTGCCGCAAGTGCAGCGCCCGGTGCTGCGCTACGGGCTGGCTGAAGATGCTGATCTGCGGGCTACCGACGTGCAAGCCGGCCCAGGCGCGCAGATGCGTTTCACGGCAATGCAAGCCGGCCACGCCGACTTGCCCGTGGTGCTGAACCTGGCTGGTGAACACAACGTTCGCAACGCGCTGGCTGCGGTGGCTGTGGCGCGTCTGCTCAAGCAGCCCGACACCCCGGTGCAGCAAGCGCTGGCGCAGTTCGGCGGGGCAGGGCGTCGCTTTCAGAGCCATGGCGATGTGCCGGCGCAGGGTGGCGGCAGCTTCAGCCTCATCGACGACTATGGCCACCACCCCGTGGAGCTGGCTGCGGTGCTGGCCGCTGCACGCGGGGCCTTCCCGGGCCGCCGACTCGTGGCCGTTTTCCAGCCCCACCGCTACAGCCGCACACGCGACTGCATGACTGAATTTGCCACCGTGCTGGCGCAGTTCGACGCCGTGCTGCTGACCGAGGTTTACGCCGCGGGTGAAGCGCCGCTGGCTGGGGCCGACGGCGCCAGCCTGGCCGCACGCGTGCCCGGCGCGCGCTTCGTGGCCGCGTTGGCAGACCTGCCTGCAGCCGTGCTGGAGACAGCACGCAACGGCGACGTGATCTTCACACTCGGTGCTGGCTCGATCGGTGGCTTGCCGCAGCGCTTGACGCAGACAGAAGGAGCCCCGGCATGAGCTTGGCTGCGCCAGCGAATCCCAAAGACCTGGGCCGCGTTGCCGTGCTCCTGGGCGGCAGCAGCGCAGAGCGCGAGGTGTCTTTGATGTCGGGCACTGGCGTGCTGGCTGCCCTGCAAGGCCTGGGGGTCGATGCCCATGCTTTCGATCCGGCAGAACGCGATCTGCTGGACCTCAAACGCGAAGGCTTCGCGCGCGCCTTCATCGCCCTGCACGGCCGCCATGGTGAAGACGGCACGGTACAGGGCCTGCTGGAACTGCTGGGCATCCCTTACACCGGCAGCGGCGTGATGGCCAGCAGCATCGCCATGGACAAGGTGATGACCAAGCGCCTGTGGGCCGCAGACGGCCTGCCCACGCCGCAATGGGTGTGGCTGGCCCCTGGCGAACAAGCGCATGCGCAGGTGATGGCTGTACCCGACAGGCTGGGCCTGCCGCTGATCGTCAAGCCGCCGCGCGAAGGCTCGTCGATCGGCATCACCAAGGTGGCGGGCTATTCGGACATGCAGGCCGCCGTGGCCCTGGCTGCGCAATTCGACGCCGACGTGTTGTGCGAAGAGTTCATCAGCGGTATTGAGCTCACCTGCCCGGTGATCGATCTCGAAACTGCCACCGGCCATGAGCCACGCGCGCTGCCGGTGGTGCGCATCGACGCGCCCGAAGGCAAGTACGACTTCCAGAACAAGTACTACACCGACGTGGTGCGCTACGGCATCCCCAGCGGCTTGAGTGACGCGGAAGAAACCGAAGTGCGGCGCCTGACGCTGGCGGCCTATCGCAGCCTGGGTTGCCGTGGCTGGGGCCGCGCCGACCTGATGCTGCGTGAGCGAGACCGCAAGCTGTTCCTTCTGGAAATGAACACCAGCCCGGGCATGACCAGCCATTCCCTGGTGCCCATGTCGGCATGCGCTGCCGGCATCCCCTACGACCAGCTGTGCCTGCACTTGCTGCAGGCCGCCACGCTGGACGCCAGCCGCCCTGCCGCCTGAACCGACATGGCCCGCACCACGCGCCCCCGCAAATCCAGCATAGCTGCGCAGCCGCTGCGTTTGCCGCCCGATGTGCGGCTGATGAATGCCGTGGCAATGATCGTGGGCGTGATGGCGCTGGTGTACGCCCTGCTGGCCGCGCGCGCCTGGCTGATGCGCGCGCCGTACTTCCCGATCCGCCAGATCGAACTGCAGGGCGAGCTGGCGCGCAACAACCTGCCCACGCTGCGCGCCAACGCCACGCCGCTGCTGGCAGGCAACTTCTTCAGCATGAACCTCGCGCAGGGCCGCCAGGCATTCGAGGCCGTGCCCTGGGTACGCCGCGCCGTGCTGCACCGCGTCTGGCCCGACACCCTGGTCGTGCGCCTGGAAGAGCACCGCCCCGCCGCGCTGTGGGAGGGCCCCGCAGACGCAGCCGACGAAGGCAGCAGCGCACCGACCGACCGCCTGGTGAACCAGCAGGGCGAAGTCTTCCAGGCCAACCTGGGCGACGTGGAGGACGACGACCTGCCGCGGCTGGCCGGCCCGGAAGGCACGTCGCGGCAGATGCTGGCCGTGCTGGGCCAGGTCAGTGCGGCCCTGGCACCCTTGCAGTTTGCAATTTCGCGGCTGACGCTGTCGCACCGCGGCAGCTGGCGCGCCGAATTGGACACCGGCGCGGTGGTGGAACTGGGGCGTGGCAACGACGCCGAAGTCGTGGCCCGCAGCCAGCGCTTTGCCCGCACCTTCACCGATGTGAAAGCGCGCTGGCCGCAGCCGCTGGACTATGCGGATTTGCGCCATGCAGACGGCTATGCGCTGCGGTTGCGCGGCGTGACCACATCACTGAACACAAACTCGAACATGAACACCACAGGCCCCGCCTTGGCCCGGCAGAACTGAAAGAGAAAAGGGAAGAACAAGATGGCCAAGGAATACAAAGACATGGTCTTCGGACTGGACATCGGCACCGCCAAGGTGATGGTGGTGGCCGCCGAGGTGATGGAAGACGGCAGCCTGCGCGTGGCCGGCCTGGGCGTGGCGCCCACGCATGGCTTGAAGCGCGGCGTGGTGGTCAACATCGACGCCACCGTGCAGAGCATCCAGCAGGCGCTGAAGGAAGCCGAGATGATGGCCGCCTGCAAGATCAGCAGCGTCTACACCGGCATCACTGGCAGCCACATCCGCGGGCAGAACAGCACCGGCATGGTCATCGTGCGCGACAACCGCGAGGTCACGCCGGTGGACGTGAACCGCGTGGTGGAAACGGCCAAGGCCATCAACATCCCGAACGACCAGCGCCTGCTTCTGGTCGAGCCGCAGGAGTTCGTCATCGACGGGCACGAGGTGAAAGAGCCCATCGGCATGTCGGGCAGCCGGCTGGAAGTGAAGGTGCACATCGTCACCGGCGCGCAGAGCGCGGCCGAGAACATCCTGAAATGCGTGCGCCGCTGCGGGCTGGAAGTCGAACGCCTGGTACTGAACCCGAGTGCCAGCGCTGCGGCCGTGCTGACCGACGACGAACGCGATCTGGGCGTTTGCGTGGTGGACATCGGCGCGGGTACCACCGACGTGCAGATCTACACCGACGGCAGCGTGCGCCACACGGCCGTCATCCCGATTGCAGGCGACCTGATCACCAGCGACATCGCCATGGCGTTGCGCACGCCGACCAAAGACGCAGAAGAGATCAAGGTCGAATACGGCGTGGCCAAGCAGCTGCTGGCCGACCCGTCAGAACAGGTGGAAGTACCCGGCCTGGGCGACCGCGCGCCGCGCATGTTGTCTAGACAGGCGCTGGCCGGCGTGATCGAGCCGCGTGTGGAAGAAATCTTCTCACTCGTGCACCAGATCATTCGCGAAAGCGGTTACGAGGAAGTGCTGTCCAGCGGCATCGTCATCACTGGCGGCAGTGCCGTGATGCCGGGCATGGTGGAGCTGGGCGAAGACATCTTCCTCAAGCCGGTGCGCAAGGGCTTGCCCACGTACCACGCAGCCCTTTTCGACATGGTGGCCAACCCGCGCAGCGCCACGGTGATGGGTTTGCTGGAAGAAGCACGCATCGCGCGCCGGCGCGGTTTCAAGGCGGCGCAACAGGCGGGGTCGGTCAAGACCATCGTCGGCCGCGCCAAAGACTGGTTTCTCGGCAATTTCTGAAGGGGCAGGAAATCGGACCGACACATAAAAACGCCCTGTTTCAACGTACGAATTTTTGGCAACTGCAACGCTCTACCTACAGGAGGCTCACATGCCCATCGAAATGATTGAAGAGTTCGACCAAGGCACGCAAATCAAAGTCATCGGCGTGGGCGGCGGCGGCGGCAACGCTGTCGAGCACATGATCAACCAGGGGGTGCAAGGCGTGGAATTCATCTGCGCCAATACCGACGCGCAAGCGCTGAACCGCAGTGGTGCGGCCACCCTGGTGCAACTGGGCAGCACCGGCCTGGGCGCAGGCAGCAAGCCGCTGGTGGGCAAGGAGTCGGCCGAAGACGCGGTGGAAAAAATCAAGGCCGCCATCACCGGCGCGCACATGCTCTTCATCACCGCCGGCATGGGCGGCGGCACGGGCACGGGTGCAGCACCCGTGATTGCGCGCGTGGCCAAGGAAATGGGCATCCTCACCGTGGGCGTGGTCACCAAGCCTTTCGAGTTTGAAGGCCGCCGCCGCGGCAAGCAGGCCGACGACGGTGTGGGCGAACTCGAAGCCAATGTGGACAGCTTGATCGTGGTGCTGAACGAGAAGCTTCTCGAAGTGATGGGCGACGACGTCACGCAGGAAGAAGCCTTCGCCCATGCCAACGACGTACTGAAAAACGCCGTGGGCGGCATCAGCGACATCATCCACATCCCCGGTCTGGTGAACGTGGACTTCGAAGACGTGAAGACGGTGATGAGCGAGCCCGGCAAAGCCATGATGGGCACAGCAGTGGCCGGTGGCCCTGACCGCGCCAACAAGGCCGCAGATCTGGCCGTGGCCTGCCCGCTGCTGGAAGGTATCGACCTGAGCGGCGCACGCGGTGTGCTGGTGTTGATCGCGGCCAGCAAGGCCACCTTCAAGCTGGCTGAGAGCCGCAATGCCATGAACACCATCCGCCGCTACGCTGCAGACGACGCCCATGTCATCTACGGCACGGCCTACGACGAAACGCTGGGCGACCAGCTGCGCGTCACCGTGATCGCTACCGGCCTGAGCTCGGTGGCGCGAAAGAACGAACAGCGCCCCGACCAGCGCGCGGATCAACGAGGAGATCCGCGAGCAGATCCGCGAGCAGATCAGCGAGGACATGCGCCGCTGCAGGTGGTGCAGCAGCCGATGTTGCGCACAGGCACCGACAACCTGCCGGTGCTGAACCAGCTGGCTCAGCCCCATGCCATGGGCAATGGAATGGGTGGCGGCATGGGCGGTTCAGGCAACGGTGGCAATGTGAACAACGGCGGCATGTCCCAGCCCAACTACGACAGCATGAGCACACCCAGCGTGTGGCGCACCAACCGCACGCATGCAGCCGCCAAGGTGGACGCACTGGCCAGCAATGGCATGGACGAGATCGAGATTCCGGCGTTCTTGCGCAAGCAGGCCGACTGAGGCTTGCGAGTGCCGGCAACGGCCAAGGAGAACGGCGCTTCGGCGCCGTTTTCTGTGGGGCTTTCAGGTTGCCTGTGGCTGGCCGCTTTCAGCCCATGGCGGTGCGCTGGACCTGCTGGCGGCATTGGCACCGCAAGGTGCCGCTTGCTGAGCTCAACGGTGCGCTGGCCTGTCCAAATGCGTGGTGGATTGCGCAGCACGCAGCACGCAGCACGCAACACGCAACACGCTGCGCGCTGCTGGAAGATCGGTGCCCGGCGTCAAGTCGGCAGGCGGCTGAGCCAGGCTGCACGCAAACGTGGCCAAAGCAGGTTCAGCGCCAAACCGCCCAGCACCAGCGCGGCCGCTGCCAGCTTCCAGCCGGGCAGCGGCTCACTCAACCACCACGCCGAAGAGGCCATGCCGAAAACCGGCACCAGCAGTGCCATCGGCGCGATGGTGGCGGCCGGGTGGCGGGCCAGCAGCCACCCCCATGCTGCATAGCCGAACAGCGCGTTGCCCACGGCCTGCCAGATCACGGCAGCCCAGGCCACGGCGTCGGCGTGCGCAAGCGCCGTGGCGATGCGTGCCGGCCCCTCCATCAGCAACGACATCAGAAGCAGCGGCGGGATGGAAAACGCACTCGCCCACACCACATAGGCCAGCATGTCCACGCGGCCGGCCCGGCGCATGGCCATATTGCCGCAGGCCCAGCAGAAGGCGGCAACCAGCACGATGGCCAGCCCCAGCGGCGTGGTGTTGCCGTCGGTGTGGGTGGCAATCAACAGCAGGCCGGCGGCCGACAACAGCAGCGCCAGCCACTGCACGGCCTGCAACTGCTCGCCGTTTGAACGCATGGCCATGCCGATGGTGAAGAACACCTGGGTTTGAATCACCAGCGAAGCCAGCCCGGGTGAGATTGCCCCGTTCATGGCGATGAACAGCAGCCCGAACTGGCCCACCCCGATCAGCAGGCCATATGTCGCCAGATTGCGCCATGGCACGTCAGGGCGTTTCAGAAAGAACACCGCCGGCAGCAGCGCAAAACCAAAGCGCAACGTGGCCAGCAGCAACGGCGGCAGTTGATCCAGCGCGAGCCTGATGACGACGAAATTGGTACCCCAGACTGCCACCACCGCCACGGCGAGCAACAGGTGGCGCAGGGGCAGCGGTGGCGACATACCGCGATCTTAGAAGGCATCGTGCGGCTTCAGTTGCCAACTTGGCTGCCGAAATACCGAACTTCAGGAGAGCCTCCCCTGGCCTGTCGTCACCAGAAAAGATGCCCCATGCAAGCTGCGTTACTGCCCACCCAAGAATCCGAGCGCCTTGCGGCACTGAAAGCACTGGACCTGCTGGACACACCACCGGAGTCTGAATTCGATGCCTTGGTCAACGCGGCTGCTGCAGTCTGCGACACGCCGATCTCGCTGCTCAGTCTGGTCGACGCCGATCGTCAGTGGTTCAAAGCGCAACACGGTCTGTCAGGGGTTTCCCAGACGCCGCGTGATGTCGCCTTCTGCGCCCACGCCATCCTGGAGGACGGCTTGTTTCAGGTTCCCGACGCTGCACTGGACCCACGCTTCTTTGACAACCCGCTGGTAGTGGGTGGGCCCCAGATCCGCTTTTACGCTGGCGCACCCGTGCGCCTGAGCAGCGGGCAGTGTGTGGGTACGCTGTGCGTCATCGACCGTCAACCACGCAGCCTGGACGCGCGCCAGTCCGAAGTGTTGCGCTGTCTGGCCCAGGCCACGGCCCAGGCCATGGAAGGCCGCTTGGCGCTGCAGCAGGTGCGCGGCCTGGTGGACGACTTGGTGCGGGCAGCCGTGGACGCGCAGCACCACGCCAGCCATGACCCGCTGACTGGTCTGTTCAATCGCGCCAGCTTCGGTCTTTGCCTGCAGGCCGCGCTGGACGCGGTGGCCCAGGGTGCCAGCGAACCCGCGGCTTTGCTGTGCATCGACGTGGACCATTTCAAGATCGTGAACGACACCTGTGGCCATGCCGCAGGCGACCTTTTGCTGCAGCAGTTGGCGGGCATGCTGCGCCAGGCGGTACGCAAGGGCGATACCGTGGCGCGCCTGGGTGGCAACGAATTTGCGATCCTGCTCAGCTCTTGCAGCGTGGCTTCAGCGCAGCGCCTGGCAGAGAAGGTTTGTGCGTCCTTCGACCGCTTCCGCTTCGTTCACGGCGACCACCGCATGAAGGTGGGTACCAGCATCGGCCTGGCGGTGGTGGACGAGCGCTGGGTCGATACCGCTGCGCTGCTGCAGGCTGCGGATGCCTGCTGTCATGCCGCCAAGCAGGCCGGCCGCAACCGCGTGGTGGCCCTGTACGACGACGAAACGGCGATCCTGCAGCGCACCGTGGATGCGCAGTGGGCAGCCCGCATCGAGCGCGCTCTGGACGAGGACAAGTTCGTGCTGTTCGGGCAACACATCGTCGCCTTGCAGGGCAGCGAGACCGACGCCAAGCTGGAACTGCTGCTGCGCATGGTGGACACCGACGGGTCGCTGATCTCACCTGCGGCCTTCATTCCCACTGCCGAGCGCTATCACCTGATGGGCCGGGTCGACCGCTGGGTGGTGTGCCACGCCATCGCCTGGCTGCAGCGTTGGCCAAACAGCAGCGCTGCCCCTTCGGTCGCGGTGAATCTTTCAGGGCAGTCGGTAGGAGACCGCAACTTCCATCTCTGGGCGATCAAGGAATTTGCTGCTGCGGGCGCTGGTGTGTGCAGGCGTGTGATTTTGGAAATCACCGAAACCGCGGCCATCACCAATCTGTCTGACGCCGCCCACTTCATGGGCCAGGCCCGTGCCCTGGGCTTGCGCACGGCACTGGATGATTTCGGTTCAGGCACCTCTTCGTTTGGCTACCTCAAGCAACTGCCGCTGGACTATTTGAAGATCGATGGCCAGTTCGTGCGCGACGTTCTGACCGACCCACTGGCCGCCGCTGCCGTGCGCTGTTTTGTCGACGTGGCTCGCGTGGTGGGGCTGCAAACCGTAGCCGAATTTGTAGAGAGCGACGCCGTCATGCAGCATCTGAAGGCCTTGGGCGTGGACATGGCTCAGGGCTTTCATGTGCACCGTCCCGGCCCGCTGCCGTTGGCCTGACCGGCAGGCGCGCCACGGGCAGCCTTCTGCAAAGGCGTCAATTCGACCCGCGCGCAGCCTCTGATGCAGCCGACATGATCGAGTCGATCATGTGCTGCAGCGGTAGGTGCCTGCCCGCCGGTTGGGCTGGCCCCGTCCAATTCCGGCAGCGCGGCAACGAAGACCCTGTCCCAGGCCTGCTCGGATGGCTTCGGTTGTGCCAGCCGCCCAACAGTCATCGCTGGCTTTCTGTACTGAGGGCGTTCAGCAACACGGTGACGAGAAGCGACGCGTCGGTGATGGCCATCACTGCATGGGGCTCGCTGCCGGTCAGCATGACCAGCTGCCCGGCGCGCAGATGACATCGGCATTCGGGTGTCGTCACAGCCGCTTCGCCTTCCAGACAGTGGATCGTGATCGCACCCGGCACGCTGTGCTCTGGCAGGCCATGCCCGGCGCGCAAGACCAAGCGCATCAATTGCAAGGCAGGTGTCTTCAGCAGGCTGGTCGTCACCGCATCCGGCAAGTCGGCGTTTAGCGGCCTGACATCGATGACATCGCGTGGTTGAGCGTGCGGTAAGGCCATGATGTCTCCTGAAGGTTGCGCTTGCGCAGTTTGGCAACGTGCCCATGATGCGCCTGCTGACCCTGGATTGCCAAGAATGGTTGAGTTGATGGGCCGAGGGCCGAGGGGCGAGGGCCGAGGGTCGTAACCGCCGCCAGACTTCAAGGGGTGTGCCAATCGAAACGAAGCACACGGCGCGTTCGTTGCTGTTCAGGCGGGTCAGGCGCGCGGAATACTTTCTGACGCGACAAGGTTCGTTCGAAAACATCGTCCCATTTGCTGCGCCGGCCGTTGGCAGCAGTTCAGCTTCTTCACCCGACCCGCAACTTCAACCGATGCGGGCGGAGCCGCCGTCAACCAACGCGCTCATCAATGGCCGATTCTCGGGTTCGCCCAAGCGCCTGACCGCGCGCGGGCCCAGCGCCGAACAGCTGCAAAGCATGGTCGTCTGTTGCGTTGCCTGCGTTCACAGCCAGCGCAACACCTGGCTTGACGCTCCAAGCCCGGCCGAAACTGGCGCAGGCCAAGCCGGCACGCACGGCGTTGGCACTGCTGGCATGGGTTGCCGGTGCGCCAGCTGGGTTCGCTGCAGCGGCGCTGGCGGCTGCCGCGCACCTGGTCTGTCAGTGGTCGTGGCAACCGGGGGCGCCGCCATGGTTCGTGCAAGCCCTGGTGGCTGCTGCGCTGGCCTGGAGCGGCGCGTTCTTGCCCCGTGTCTGCTGCACTGAACCCCAGGCCCGCCCAAATGCCCAACCTGTGTTCAAGCGCCGCTGAGCCTGAACGAGCCCACCACCTGCGACAGGTTCGCCGCCTGATCATTCAGGCTTTGTGCGGCCGCTGCCGCCTCTTCCACCAAGGCGGCGTTCTGCTGGGTCATCTGATCCAGCTCGTTGACCGACAGATGTACCTGGCTGATGCCTGCAGACTGCTCACCCGTGGCTGCGCTGATCTCGCTGATGATGTCGGTCACGCGCTGCACCGAGCCCACGATTTCGGTCATCGTCTGACCCGCATCGCCTACCAGGCGGCTGCCTGACTGCACGCTTTCCACCGACGCGCCAATCAAGGCCTTGATCTCCTTCGCTGCATGGGCACTGCGTTGCGCCAGGGTGCGTACTTCACTGGCCACGACGGCGAAGCCCCGGCCTTGTTCACCCGCGCGGGCTGCTTCGACGGCGGCATTCAGAGCCAGGATATTGGTCTGAAAAGCAATGCTGTCGATGGTGCCCACGATCTCGGCGATCTTCTTCGAGCTGGCGTTGATGTCGTCCATGGTGGCGATGACTTGCGATACCACCGTGCCGCCGCGCGCCGCGACTTCGGCGGCCGTCAGCGCCAGCTGGTTGGCCTGGCGCGCTGAATCGGCACTTTGCCTGACGGTGGCACTCAACTGTTCCATCGACGATGCGGTTTGCTGCAGATTGCCCGCAGCTTGCTCGGTGCGCGTGGACAAGTCCAGGTTGCCGCTGGCGATTTGCGCGCTGGCCGTGGCGATGCTTTCTGTGGACTCGTGAACCCGCCCGACGAGCACGCGCAACGAGGTCTGCATCTCGTCCATGGCCTGCATCATCGGGCGAAATTCGTCGTTGCCGTCCACTACCAGCGCATGGCTCAGGTCGCCAGTGGCAATCCTGGCGGCGGCCTCGGTCACCTGCGCCCCGCGCAGCCGCACATGACGCGAAAGCCGCCACGAGGCCAGCATCAGGACGCTGATGATCAGGCTGATGGCGGTGGCTTGGACGAGGCGCGTCGACTTGGCGTCTTCTTCGGCAGCCCCGGCGCTGCTGGCCAGCAGTGCCTCTTGGTATTCGCGCAGGCTGGCCACGCGGGTCAGCAATTCGTTGCGTGCTGGAATGAGGATGTCGACCAGGTGCGTGAAGGCCTCTTCCTTTTTGCCCGCGGCCGACAAGTCCAAGTTGACGCCTCCGACTTTCCAGAATTCAGCCAGTTGCTGCTGCAAATGCGCCATCAGCTCTTTGCCCCGGCTGCTCTTCACGTGTTGGGTGAAGTCTGCAACGGTCTCGTCAACGAGCTTGCGCTTGATGCCGATGTCGTCCAGCGTGGCCTGCAGTTCTTGCGGCGTCTGCACCAGCATGGCATGGCGCGCCTGCAGGGAAACGCGTGTGATGTTCAGTTCAACCGCTGCAACACGCGCCAGTTGCGGCATCAGCCGGGAAGCCGCATCGGCGCTGGTGCCAGCGATGCTGTCCAGATGAATCCAGGTGTAGGCACCGGCACTTAGCAAGGCGGTGCTCACTGCCAGGGTCATGGCCAGCATGCTGCGGGCGAAGCCCAGAGTTTGTATGTTCATCTTCTTGCGGCACTCTCAGTGGATCGACGTTTGGTTACACATCCTTTCGACCAGCCAGTGACCAGGCTTGAGCGAATCGACAGGCAAGCTGGGGGATAAGACGCCCGCATCTGTGCCATCTTTCACGCTCTGGCTGGTGGCCGCTACTCAAGCTGGCGCGCGCGCCCGCCGCACTAACATGGCGGGATGCCTGATCCAGCTTCTTTCTCGCCGACGTCCTTGCCTCAGCCCACGCCTCAGCCCACGCCTCAGCCTCAGCCTGACCTCAGCCCTCGCCGCGTCTTCATGCTGGGCGCCACCGGCACCATCGGCCAGGCCACCGTGCGCGCCCTGCTCCAACAGGGGCATGAAGTCGTCTGTCTGGTACGCGACAAAGCCAGCGCTGCGGCCCTTCTGCCCGCTGCAGCGCAGTTGCGGCAGGGCGACGTCTGCAGCGCCGATTCGCTGGCCCGCGACGGGCTGTGCGGAGAGCGGTTCGACGCCCTGGTCTCCTGCCTGGCTTCGCGCAACGGCACGCCCAAAGACGCCTGGGCGGTGGACCACGCTGCGCATGTGCTGACCCTGGCCGCCGCCAAGGCTGCAGGCGTAACGCAAGTGGTGCTGCTGTCGGCCATTTGCGTGCAAAGGCCGCTGCTGGCGTTTCAGCATGCCAAGCTGGCGTTCGAGAAAGCGCTGGTTGAATCGGGGTTGACGTATTCCATCGTCCGCCCCACGGCGTTTTTCAAGTCTTTGTCTGGGCAGGTGGCTCGGGTGCAAAAGGGCAAGCCGTTTTTGATCTTTGGCGACGGCGAACTGACCGCCTGCAAGCCCATCAGCGACGCCGACCTGGGCCGCTTCATCGCCGACTGCCTGCACGACCCCGAGCGGCGCAACCGCGTCCTGCCCATCGGCGGCCCCGGCCCGGCCATCACGCCGCGCATGCAGGGTGAGATGCTGTTCGAGCTGGCCGGCAAGCCTGCGCGCTTCAAGCGCGTGCCCGTGGCCTTGCTCGACACGATTGCCGGCGCCCTGGGGCTGGCCGGCCGCGTGCTGCCTGCGCTGGCCGCCAAGGCCGAACTGGCGCGCATCGGCCGCTACTACGCCACCGAATCGATGCTGGTGCTGGACCCGGCCACGGGCCTCTACAGCGCGCAGGCCACGCCGTCCACCGGCAGCGACACCCTGCGCGAACACTATGTGCGCATGCTGCGCGGGCAGGTGGGCGACGTGCGCGGCGAGCACGCCGTTTTCTAGCCCTGTCCCTACCGGTCGCGCATGGATGCTTTCTGGGTTTCCACCGGGCTGGTGGCACTGGGGGAAATGGGCGACAAGACGCAACTGCTGGCCTTGCTGTTGGCAGCACGCTTTCGCCAGCCCTGGCCGATCGTCTGGGGCATCTTGGTGGCCACGTTGGCCAACCACGCGCTGGCCGGCGCGCTGGGCGCATGGGTGTCCAGCCTGCTGGGGCCGCAGGTGTTGCGCTGGGTGGTGGGTTTGTCGTTCCTGGCCATGGCCGCGTGGATGCTGGTGCCCGACAAGCTGGACGATGTAGCGGTGGACAACAAGCCGCGCTGGGGCGTGTTCTTGACAACCGTGGTGGCCTTCTTCTTTGCCGAAATGGGCGACAAGACACAGATCGCCACGGTAGCCCTGGCCGCACGCTACAGCGGCGAGCTGGTGGCCGTGGTGGCGGGCACGACGCTGGGCATGATGCTGGCCAATGCACCCGTCGTCTGGGCCGGTGACTGGCTGACCCGGCGCTTGTCCATGCGCTGGGTGCATGGCCTGGCCGCGCTGCTTTTCGCGGTGCTGGGGGTGCTGGTGCTGGCTGGCGTGGGGGCGGCTTAGCCAGGCCGGCCCACCGGCAAGTCGATGCGAAGCTCGGTCCCGGGCTGGGCCCCGCCAGGCGCCTGGCTGCCGCCACCGGCCGGCGATATCCAGCACAGGTGGGCCTGCAGCCTTTCAGCGCGCAGCTGCATGTTGCGCGTGCCGCGCCCGCCGCCCGGCGGCCGCCCCCCGGCCAGACCCTGGCCGTTGTCTATCAGGCTCAGCACGATGTGGCGGCCGTCGGCTGTGGCTTCACTGCGCAGCGTCACGCGGGTGGCATGCGCGTGGTGCAGCACATTGCTCAGCGCTTCTTGCAGGATGCGCACCAGCTCGCGTCCGCCGCTGCCTTCCAGCACCGGCAGGCAGGGCGCTTCAGCCACCTGCCAGGCCAGCGTCAGGCCGGCCGCGCGCAGCCCGGGCTCGGCACGGTGGCGCACGCTGGCCAGCAGCAGGCCCAGGTCGCCATCGGCCACGGACAAGGTGTCCACCGTCAGCCGCATCTCCTGAATGCAGCTTTCCAGCACCGTCACCATGTCGGGCGCGCTGAGCTGGCCGCCCTGGGCGTTCATCTTCGCCGTCATCAGCTGCGAGCCCACGCCGTCGTGCATTTCCTGCAACAGCCGTTCGCGCTCGGTCGCCGCCAGGCGCTGCGATTCGCTGGCCTGCAGCGCAGCAAAGCTGGCTTGCAGTTCCTGCGTGCGTTCAGCCAGGGCTTCAGCCGCCTCCTGGCGCAAGACGCGTTCCTGGCGCGCGGTCTGTACGAAGTGGCGGTAAAGCAGGCTGCCCATCCACAGCACCCACGCGGCGTGGGCAATCACGTTCAGATCCACCACGCCCCAGGGCTGTGGCGCCACCAGTGCGAAGTAGCTGACGTAGGCCCAGATGCACGACGACAAGCCCACCAGGCTGGCGGTGGCAAAGCGGTCAAAACGCGGCTGGCGCAGCAGCGCGCGCACAGCCAGAGTCACGGCCAGGCCCATCACGGCCAGCCGGCTGCCCAGGGCCCACCATGGCCAGGGGTGCGTGAAGTCGTTCCACGACAGGTCCATTGCCGCAGCGCCGCCGTCCAATACCAAACCGACGGCGGCATAAGCCCAAGCCACGCGCATGCCCCAGGCATCATGCGGGCGCGCTAGGCGCACCACGGTGGCCAGCAGCAAGGCTTTGGCCAACACATCGGCCACATCCAGCAGCATGCGCCACCAGGGGCTGGGCAGCGGCTGTTGCTGCAGCAGATAGGGCGCCAGCAGCAGCGCCAGCATCAGCAGCTGTGCACCGGCCAGGGCATAAGCCAGCGCCTCGCGGTGCGCCAGCCAGATGCCGATGAGGAACAAGCCCACCACCAGGGCGCACAGCGCCGTGGCAGCGCGCAGTGCAAACCAGACCCCGCGTGTCTGGTCCAGGGTTTCCAGGGCTTCCGGTGGACCCAGGTGCACGCTGGAAACGCTGGGTGATTCAGCCGCCCCCAGGCGCAACTGCAGCAGGTGCGGCCCGCTGCGCAGCCAGCTGGGGGGGATGGTGGCGATCAAGGTGTCGCTGCCCAGTCGCAGCGCGGGGTTGCGCATGTCCACAGCATCGGGCGCGACCGACTGCGCCAGCAACTGCCCGTCCAGAAACACCAGCACATTGCGCTTGTGCTTCACGTGCAGCAGCCAGCTGCCCTGCACGTCTTCGTCGATGAAGAAGGGCAGCACCAGCCACAGCGGCTGGCGGTCGTGGCGGGCCAGGTTCAGTGGCAGCTGGCTGGGCCGTGCGGGGGTGGCGCTGGCTGTGGGTGCCACCAGGCCGCCGGCTTCGATGATCTGCCCCTGGCTCAGGCTGCGCAGCGCTGCTTTCTGTTCAGGTGGCGGCAGCTGGCTCCACCAGTGCAGCAGCCCCGTCAGCAGCAGCGGCAGCAGGCATGCCAGCAGTGCCAGTGCCAGCGGATTCGGGCCCGGGCGGTGCGTGGCTGTGGCTGGAAACGACGTGCTGGTCATGGGGGCGTTCAGGTGGCCTGAGTATCGCGGCGCAAGGGCATTCGCCATCTTGGGCAAAGCACTTGGGCGAACCAGCGGCAGATGGCATACGCTTTACGAACTGCGGACCTTTTGCCTCTCCTTTCCATCCTGAAGCGCCCACCATGAGATCTGGCCTCCACCACCTTCGTCGCGCCTTGTCGTTGCTGCTGTCTTGTGCGGCCAGTCTGTTCCTTGCCGCAGGTGCCCAGGCTCAGGAAAAGTTTGTCTTCATGACCAACTGGTTCGCCCAGGCCGAACATGGCGGCTTCTACCAGGCGCAAGCCCAGGGGCTTTACAAGGCAGCCGGCCTGGACGTGACGCTGCGCATGGGCGGCCCCCAGGTCAACGGCATGCAGTTGCTGGCCGCCGGGCAGACCGACTGCTTCATGGGCTACGACGTGCAGACGATGAAGGCCTGGGAGCAAGGCATTCCCGTGGTCACCGTGGCGGCGTCATTCCAGAAAGACGCGGCCGTGCTCATCGGCCACCCGGGCGTGGTGGACAAGCTTGAAGACCTGAAGGGCAAGACCCTCCTCATCAGTGCCGCGTCCACCACTTCGTTCTGGCCCTGGTTGAAAGCGCGCTACGGTTTGCAGGACAGCCAGACGCGCCCCTACACATTCAACATCCAGCCCTTCGTGGCGGACAAGAACGTGGTGCAGCAAGGGCTGCTGTCCAGCGAGCCGCATGCCATCCAACAACAGGCCGGGTTCAAGCCGCGGGTGTTCTTGCTGGCCGATCATGGCTGGCCGCCGTACTCCACCACCATCGTGTGCATGGAGCGCACCGTGCGCGAACGCCCGCAGGCCGTGGCCGCCTTCGTGCGCGCGAGCATGCAAGGCTGGAAGAGCTATCTGCAAGGCGACCCCGCGGCTGCCAATGCGCTCATCAAGCGCGACAACCCGGTGATGACGGATGCCAACATCGCCGTGGGCATCAAGCTGATGAACGAGTCGGGCATGGTTTTCGGTGGCGACGCGGCCACGCTGGGGGCGGGCGTCATCACGGATGCGCGCATGAAGCAGACCTACGACCTGTTGGTAGAGATGAAGCTGCTGGACCCGCGCAAGGTGGACTTGAAGCGAACCTACACCACGCAATTCGTCCAAGACCTGAAGGTGCTGCCCTGAGCGTTGCAGTCAGCCTGCTGGCCGTAGAGAAGACCTACCCCAGTGGCACCCAGGCCCTGCTGCCGGTCAACCTGCAGGTGCAGGCCGGCGAGTTTGTGACTTTTCTGGGCCCGTCGGGTTGCGGCAAGAGCACCCTGCTGAAGATGGTGGCCGGCCTGCTGGTGCCCAGCGCGGGCAGCGTGCAGTGCAGTGGCGCGCAGAACGTGGCCTTCGTCTTTCAGGAAGCCACGCTGATGCCCTGGGCCAGTGTGCTGGCCAATGTGCGGCTGCCGCTGGACCTGGCCGGCGTGCCCCAGGCCACCAGCATGCCGCGTGTGCGCACCGCGCTGCAGCGCGTGGGGCTGGAACGCTTCGAGAGCGCGCTGCCGCGCGAGCTTTCTGGTGGCATGAAGATGCGTGTGTCGATTGCCCGCGGCCTGGTCACCGAACCGAATCTGCTGTTGATGGACGAGCCTTTCGCTGCGCTGGACGAAATTACCCGCCAGCGGCTGGACAGCGAACTGCTGTCGCTTTGGTGGGCACAGGCACAGGCACACGCACAGGCGCTGACGGTGATGTTCGTCACCCATTCCATTTACGAGGCGGTATTTCTGTCCAGCCGTGTGCTCGTCATGGGCGCCCGCCCTGGGCGCGTGGTGGATGAAGTGCTGATCGACGAGCCCTATCCGCGCAGCGACGATTTCCGCGTGTCCACACGCTTTGCCGCGCATGCGCGGCGGCTGCAACAAAGCTTGCTGGCGGCCAGCGGTGAGATGCTTGCATGAAGGCACATTGGCAGACATGGCTGTGGCCCGTTGCACTGGCCCTGGTGCTGCTGGCGCTATGGCAAGGACTGGTAGTGGCTTTCGAGGTACCGGTGTTCCTGGTGCCCAGCCCGCTGCGCGTGGCTCAGACCCTGGTGGAAGATGCCGGCATGCTGTTTCCCGCACTGTGGGTGACGATGAAGATCACGCTCTTGGCATTCGGCTGCGCCACGCTTCTGGGCGTGGTGGTCGCGTTTGCGCTTGTCCAGAGCCGCCGGCTGGAGAGGGCGCTGTTTCCGTATGCCGTGCTGCTGCAGGTCACACCCGTCGTGGCCATCGCGCCCCTGGTCATCATCTGGGTGCGTGAACCCACGGCCTCGCTGGTCATCTGCGCCACTCTGGTGGCGCTCTTCCCCATCATCGCCAACACCACGCTGGGGCTGAAAAGCGTGGACCCTGGGCTGCTTGCCTACTTCAGATTGCGCCGCGCCACGCGCTGGCAGACGTTGTGGCGGCTGCGTATTCCTTCGGCCTTGCCTTATTTCTTCGGCGGTCTGCGCATCAGCAGCGGGCTGGCTTTGATTGGCGCCGTCGTGGCCGAGTTCGTTGCCGGTACGGGCGGCACCGGCACCGGGTTGGCCTACCAAATCCTGCAAGCGGGCTATCAGCTGAATATTCCGCGCATGTTTGCGGCCCTGGCCCTCATCACGGTGGCCGGCGTGGCGCTGTTCGCGGCCATGGCAGCGCTGTCGCGCTGGGCCTTGCGGGGTTGGCATGAAAGCGAAAGCGGTCATGAATGAAGGCCCGGTGAACGGCACGGGGCATCGCAGACAATCGGCCGCATGCTGCAACAGCGCACCATCAAGACCATCACGCGATCCATCGGCGTGGGCGTGCACAGTGGACAGCGCGTCGAGCTGACACTGCGCCCGGCACCGCCTGACCACGGCATCACGTTTCGCCGCGTGGACCTGCCGGTGCCGGTGGAAATTCCCGTCAACGCCCTGGCCGTGAGCGACACGCGCATGGCCAGCACCATCAGCCCCGGCGGCGACCCTGGCGGGCCCCGCGTGCAGACCATCGAACACCTGATGTCGGCCTGCGCCGGCCTGGGCCTGGACAACCTCGTCATCGACATTTCGGCCGAAGAGGTGCCCATCCTGGACGGCAGTGCGGCCAGCTTCGTTTACCTCTTGCAAAGCGCTGGCATCGCACTTCAAGACGCACCCAAGCGCTTCATCAAGGTGCTGCGGCCGGTGGAGATTCGTGAAGGCGAAGGCGCGCAGCTGAAATGGGCGCGCCTGGAGCCTTTTCACGGCTACAAGCTCAGCTTCGAGATCGAGTTCAATCACCCTGCGGTAGACGCCACCGGCCAGCGCGTGGAATTCGATTTCGGTGGCGGCCAGTACAAGCGCGATATCGCCCGCGCGCGCACTTTTGGCTTTACTAAAGACGTGGAGTTGATGCGCAGCCGCGGCCTGGGCCTGGGCGGCAGCATGGACAACGTGATCGTCGTCGACGACCACCGTGTGCTCAACGCTGAAGGCCTTCGCTACGCCGACGAATTCGTCAAGCACAAGATCCTGGACGCCATCGGCGACCTGCACATCGCGGGCAAGCCGCTGCTGGCCAGCTATGTGGCCTACAAGAGCGGGCATGCGCTGAACAACAAGCTGCTGCGCGCTTTGCTGGCGGATGAGAGCGCTTACGAGATTGTCACTTTCAATAATTCAGCTGATGCGCCGCGCGGTTTTGCCGATCTCGCACCGGCCTGGTAGACCCCGCACATGCTGTTCTTTCGCCTCGTCTTTGGCCTGCTGCTGGTGTCCGGCATGTTGTGCTTTGCCATGTACATAGGCACGCGCCAGGTGGTGTGGCGCCAGCGCGGCATCGTCATCGTGAAGTGGACCGTGCTCGCCGCCTTCGGCTTCTTTGCCGTGCTGATACTGGAACGGCTGGCTTTGATGCTTTGAAAGCTCGCGAGCCGGGAGTGAGTCACGGCTCTTTGCTGTGATTCGCGCGTTCTTTTACGCGTGCTTCTTACGCGTGACCCGCGCGTGATCCGCACGCAAGACTTTGTTGCAAGATCAGGCTGCTGGGGCGCTTTGCTGTACTCATGTCCCCCGGCGACGCACTGCGGCCGCCACCTCCTCCTTTACTCCGCACAGCAGAACGCCACCCCATGGCCTGGCCATACGCCGCGGAACTGCGCACGCGAAGCCGCCGACCTCGCGGCAAAGGCGTCGCCTCAGCGCTGTCTCTGCAGGTTCTCTTCGCGGCTGGCCAGCTTCACTTGCACTTCCAGAGCCTGCGGGCCGCGTTGTACGGCCAGTTTGCTGTCGCTCCCTGGCGGCAGGGCGGCTACGGCGGCCAGCAGTTCGGTGGGTGTCTTGACAGACTTATCGCCCACCATCGTCACCACGTCACCAGGCCGCAAGCCGCCACGCGCGGCCGGGCCGTCTTGCAGCACTCCGGTGATGAGTACGCCCATCTTCAGCGGCAGATTCAGGCTCTCGGCCAGCTCGGCCGACAGCTCGCGGGGCTCCACGCCGATCCAGCCGCGCTGCACCCGCCCGCTGGCCACCAGCTGCTGCATCACACCGCGTGCCGTGTCCACAGGCACAGCGAAGCCGATGCCGTTGCTGCCGCCCCCGCGCGAGAAGATGGCGGTGTTGATGCCCACCAGCCGGCCTTCGATGTCCACCAGAGCGCCGCCGGAATTGCCCGGATTGATGGCTGCATCCGTCTGCACAAAGTTTTGCAGTGGCGAGCTATCGCGCGTTTGCCTGTCCAGCGCACTGACGATGCCGGCCGTCACGGTCTGGCCCACACCGAAGGGGTTGCCGATGGCCAGCACCGCGTCACCCACCTGCAATGCGCGCACGTCGCCCAACGCCATCACCGGCAGGTCAGGCAAGTCGATCTTCAACACCGCGATGTCGGTTTCCTGGTCGCTGCCCACCAGCCGCGCGTTGGCTTCGCGGCCGTCGGCCAGCTGCACCTGGATGTCGGTGGCGCCTTCCACGACATGGTGGTTGGTCAGCAAATAGCCTTCTGGTGCGACGATGACGCCAGAACCCAACCCCAGCTGCGTGGGGGTGCCACGGTTACCGCGGCGATTGAAGAATTCGCGGAAACGGGGGTCGTCTGCATGCGGGTTGTTCGTCATGCGCGAAGCGGTGACGCTGACCACGGCCGGCGCAGCGCGCTGTGCGGCCAACGTGTAGCCGGTGGTACGCGGTGCGCTGCCGGCTGGGTAGGGGGCATTGACCATCTGGGTGATGGTGGGCGCAGGCAGCAGGCTGCCGCTGCGCGCACCGGGCAACCAGGCAGGTTTGAGCGTGGCGACAACGAACAGAGCCGCTACAGCCACAGTCACCGCTTGGGAAAAAACGAGCCAGGTGGTACGCCACATAGACGGGTCAGGGTTTGGGTCCGGTTCGGCTTCAGAATGCGTTCATGACTGACCGCAATGCAATCGATAACAGCCTGCAGGTGCTGTTGCGCCCTACAAGCTTCAAGGATTATGGGCTGAATGGTCTTCAGCTTGAGGGTTCTCCCCAGGTTCAGGTCATCGCCAACAGGGTCACTGAGCAGCCAGAAGCAGGTGCAGCATGAAGCCGCTGTTGCTGGTAACGATGGGTGACGCGGTCGGTATCGGCCCGGAAATCATCAACCGCGCCTTTCTCGACGGTGCATTGACGGATGCCGTGGTCCTGGGCGACCCGGCCGTGCTGCGCCGTGCCGGCGCGGCGATGAGGGTGATGACGGCAGTGATCGAGTCACCCGCCGACTGGCTGCAGGTTCCACCCGGTTGCCTGCCTGTCGTCCATGTGCCCGGGCTGCCGCCAGGTCTGGCCGACTTGCCCTGGGGCCAGGTAGACGCGCGCTGCGGTGCGGCCGCTGCGCGTTGCATCGAAGCCGGCGTGCGCTGGCTGCAGGCGGGGCAGGGCGCGGCTTTGGTCACCGCGCCCATACATAAAGAAGCGCTGGCCGCAGCGGGCGTGCCCTACCCGGGCCACACCGAACTGCTGCAGGCGCTGGCCGGCAGCCCCAGCGTGCGCATGATGTTGGCCAACGAAGAGCTGAAGGTGGTGCTGGTGACCATCCACCAAAGCCTGCGCAGCGCCATCGACGCCGTCACTTTCGATGCCGTGCTGCACACGCTTCGCATTGCGCACGCTGCTGCCGCAGCCTGGCAATCGACGCCGCCGCGCATTGCCGTGGCCGGGCTGAACCCGCATGCTGGCGAAGGCGGCTTGTTTGGCTCTGAAGAGCAGCAGATCATCGGGCCGGCGGTGCAGGCGGCGCGCGCTGAAGGCATGAATGCGCAAGGCCCTTTTGCGCCCGACACGGTGTTCATGCGTGCAAGGAAGGGTGAATTCGATCTGGTCGTGGCGATGACGCACGACCACGGCCTGATTCCCGTCAAGTACCTGGGCGTGGAGCAGGGTGTCAACGTCACGCTGGGCCTGCCCTTCGTACGCACCAGCCCGGACCACGGCACGGCTTTCGACATCGCCGGCAGCGGCCGCGCCAACCCGGCCAGCCTGGTGGCTGCACTGCGCATGGCGCGCCAGCTGTGCGGCGCGGGCAGCTGAAGGAACTTGATCAGCTGGCTGCTGAGACCCTGCTGGCCATTTTGGCCAATTGCTGCCGCGCCCGCGCCGTGGCGCGTTCGACGAGAAAGGCCTGCTCGAAGGCGCGCATGCGCCCAGCGGTACACAGCTTGTCGAGCATGCGGCGCGACAGCGACACCGTTTTCTGGTGTCGCGCATCACCATGCGTGAACAGGAAGAAGCTGCGTGCCGGACTGACATGGGCCAGACGCACCTTCTGCCACTGCCCCTCCAGCTGCATCTGGTAGGCGAATCCCACCTGCACATGGTTTGACAAGTCTGCGCCTTGCGTGGGCTCAGCCAGCTCGGTGGCTTGGCTGTTGGCAGCTGTAGCAGCCATGCCTGGCAGCAGGTTCTGGCTCGGCAAAGCCAGATCGATCTCGATGTCCACCGGTGGTGCAGCCTGGGCCGACCAGTCCACGGCGGTTTCGGCCACCAACCCGATGCTCTCAGCCTCTTCGGGCGTGAAGGCCGGCGCCTGGGCTTCGTCGTGCAGCAATGGCGGGTGGGCCGGGGCGGCCTTCAGGTCTTCGGCGCTGGGCAGCGCTTGCTCGATGGCGCCTTCTACCTGGCGGGCCAGCAGGTTGATTTCCAGCTGGCTGGCCGAACTGTTCTTCAGGGCTTCAGCGTGGGCGGGCATGAGCTGACCAAAGAACGCGCGACGCTGCGCTTCCGGCCACTGAATCAGGTTCATGCCGGCGGTCAGGTCCTGCATCAGGCGCGGCAGATCGGCCAGGAAAGTCTTGCGCGCCTGCGGCGTGGCTTTGGGCTGCACGCTCATGAACAGTTCACGCCCGGCGCGGCGCAGGCGTTGTGCGACGTCGCTGTCAGCACCCGACTGGCTGGCCGCGCGAAGCATCACCTGGCTCCACACGCGGGTGATGAAGTCGCGCACGAATTCTGGTCCGGCCAGGCTCTGCAATTCGCCTTGCAGGCGCTGCGCGTACAGCTGGCGCAACCGCAGTTCGTCTTCCTTTTGCGACAGCAACTCGGCTGCCTGGCCTGCTGCTGCACTGTCCGCCTGGCCCAGTTCGGCCATGAAGGCTTCCAGCGCCCGCAGCTGGCTTTCGTAGGTCTCGATCTGGTCGAAGTCGCCTTCCACCACTTCCTGCACCAGCGTTTTCACCTTGGCCAGAAAGCGCTGTGCGGAAGGTAGGCTGTAGTCTTCATACGCCGCACCCAGCGAAGCGATGCGGTTGATGAAGCGGCGCACAGGGTGGCGGCGCGACGAGAAGAAAGTGGTGTCGCCCAAGGCCGCTCGCAGCACCGGCAGCTGCAGCCTGGCGATCTGCCTGGCCATTTGTGGCGGCACCTTGGGGTCAGACAGGATCTGGTCGAACAGCCCGGCAATGACGTCGATGACCATGTGGTCCAGCGCCCCCTTGCTGGCCTGGCGCAGCTCTTGGCGGTGGGCCAGGATCAGATTGGGCACGGCGGGGGCGTCGTCGAAATCGGCGGGGTCGGACCAGCCAGCGCCGCTGGCCGCGTTGGCAATATTCACACCATTGACGCCACCGGCGCCACTCCCACCGCTGCCGCTGCCGCCGCCCTCCATGCCATCAAAAGAGGCATGCGTGAGGCGGCGAATGAGACTCATCAACGCCGGGTCGATGGCGCCCAGGCTGCTTGCGCGGGAGCCCATGCCGCCTCGCGCCGATGGCGCGAAACCGCTGGTGCTGCTCTGGCGAATGGCGCTGGCTGGCCTGCGAACGCCGGTGATCGGGTCGTGGGTGTAGCCGTTGCCGTGGTTGCCGTTCTGATTGCCGTTCTGATGGCTGTTCTGATTGCCGCCCTGATGGCTGCCATACCCGTTGCCATAGCTGCTTCGGGCCTCTTCCAGCCCCGCGCGGCCTGATGTGTCGTAGCCGCTGGCCTCTGCGCTGCGTGCCGCACTGTGGGGGCGCAGGCTCAGTCCGCGAGGCTGCACGCCGGCGCGCCGCAGGTCGGCCACGATGTCGCCATAAGCCTGGCGCAACAGATTCGCCAGCGAACGGCTGATCTCGCTGGACAACAGCTTGCGCACGTCGGCCCGCTCTGAAACAGCTTCGATGGCGTGCAACATGGCGTGCCCCACCACCTGCGGCCGTAGCGGGTTGCGTTCTTGCTGCTCGCGTGCGGTGTCGCCGTCATGCAGCAGGCTGGCAACGCAGGCGTCGAACTCGCGCAGTTCCCACTCGCAGGCGTGGGCCACGTCCATGCCAAAACGGTCGGCAGAAATCTGTACCTCGACCTCGTGATTGGCGACCAGGCTCAAGGCGTCCCATGCGGTGGCAGCCGCCGCGGTATGGGCGTCGCGCGGGCCGCCCATGTCGCGCAGCACGCGTTCGTCGAAGGCGTCGTTGAAACTCAGAACGAAAACTGCCGACTTGCGGTTCAGCTCGAATTGCGCGCCCAGCAAGCCGTCGCGTTGAAATGCATTGCCCGCAGCCAAGGCCGCCAGGCCCAGGCTTTCTATGGTGCGTTCAACAGCGTTGCGCGCAGCCAGCTTCAGGGCCTGGGCGGCGGGCTCCAGCGCGGTGGGCAAACGGGGAGGAATGGGCAGCTTCATGGGACAGGAATGATCTGCCCAGTATGTGCCCGGCCTTACCGAACGGACCACGCTGAACGGTCGAAAAAGCCCGCCAATTCAGTGCTTGGATCTGCCCGATGCGCTTGCCTGATGCGCTTGCCTGACGCGCTTGCCTGACGCGCTTACTTCTTCAGCAAGTCGCGAATCTTGCACAACAGCATCACGTCTTCAGGTGTGGTGGCAGGCGGTGGCGAAGGTTCGGCCCGTTTCATCTTGTTCATCTGTTTGACCATCAGAAAGATGATGAAAGCGAGGATGATGAAGTTGATGGCGATGGCGATGAAGCTGCCGTAGGCCAGCAATTCGCCAAAGAAGCGGCTGAAGATGGGCTAGATCAGATCGCCCACCACCAACTGAATCTTGGGTAACTCGGAACCAATGATGACGCCTTCGGCTAGATCGACCACATTGCCCTTGAGGGCGAATTCCCCGAACTCCGATGAAAAACTCATTCTTTTCTCCAATAGGAGTTGTCGGCGATGCTGCATCGTTCGTCTCACTTTGCAGTGACAGCCGCGAGGCAGTAGCGACGCTGCAGACGCCACGTCAATGCTCAAAGCGGGGTCAACCAGAGTACACGCGGCAAGCAGGGTGCTGCGGCTAGAATGCAGGGTTGACCCGAATTCACTGCATGACATTGTTGAAGCTGATTTGTCGAGGATTCCCATGAGTGACCCCCATACCACCAACACCGCAGCCGGCCAGTCCGGCTTGAGTTTCGATACCAACAGCGTCGACAAGGGGCGCCGCACCTGGATCGCCATCACCTGCGGTGTTGGCGCCGTCGGTGGTGCCGCGGTCGCTGTGCCCTTCGTCAGCACCTTTGCGCCTTCAGAGCGCGCCCGCGCCGCTGGCGCGCCAGTGCAGGTGGACATCAGCGCGATTCAACCTGGTGAAAAGCTCACCGTCGAGTGGCGTGGCAAGCCGGTCTGGATCGTCCGCCGTACGCCTGAGCAAGTCGCTGCCCTGCCCAAGCATGACGGCGAACTGGCCGACCCCATGTCTGAGCGCAAGCCCGGTGAGTTGACGCCGCAATACGCCAGAAACGAACTGCGCTCGATCAAGCCCGAATTTTTCGTCGGTGTGGGCATCTGCACGCACCTGGGCTGCTCGCCTGGCGACAGGTTCACCACAGGAGCTCAGCCTTCGCTGCCCGACGATTGGCCAGGCGGCTTCCTGTGCGCCTGCCATGGTTCCACCTTCGATCTGGCCGGCCGCGTGTTCAAGAACAAGCCCGCGCCCGACAATTTGGAAGTTCCTCCCCACATGTACTTGTCCGAGAACGTTCTTTTGATCGGCGAGGACAAAAAAGCCTGAGCCTGCAGAGGCTCGAATTAACGCGCATATTCGCTTTCACTGAAGTTCAGAGGTTCAGAAATGGCCGAATTCAAGCATGCCCCTGCCGGCGCCTCCGTTGGCGAACAGGCGATGACGTGGGTAGACAATCGTTTTCCCGCCACCAAGCTCTACAAAGAGCATTTGGCTGAGTACTACGCACCGAAGAACTTCAACTTCTGGTACTTTTTCGGCTCGCTCGCCATGCTGGTGCTGGTGCTACAGATCGTCACGGGCATTTTCCTGACGATGCACTACAAGCCAGATGCGGCATACGCCTTCGCATCGGTGGAATACATCATGCGCGACGTGCCCTGGGGCTGGTTGGTGCGTTACATGCACTCCACAGGCGCCAGCGCATTCTTCGTCATCATCTACCTGCACATGTGGCGGGGCATGATCTACGGCAGCTACCGCAAGCCGCGTGAGCTCATCTGGATTTTCGGCTGTGCAATCTTCCTGTGCCTGATGGCAGAAGCCTTCATGGGCTATCTGCTGCCTTGGGGCCAGATGTCGTACTGGGGTGCCCAGGTCATCATCAACCTGTTTGCTGCCATTCCCTTCATCGGCCCAGATCTGGCGCTGCTGATCCGCGGTGACTTTGTGGTGGGTGATGCCACGCTCAACCGCTTCTTTGCTCTGCACGTGGTGGCAGTGCCGCTGGTGCTGCTGGGCCTGGTGGCTGCGCACATCATTGCATTGCACGAAGTGGGTTCTAACAACCCCGACGGTGTCGAGATCAAGGCGAAGAAAGACCCGAAAACGGGTATCCCGCTGGACGGTATTCCGTTTCACCCGTATTACACGGTGCACGACATCCTGGGCGTCAGTGTCTTCCTGGCCCTCTTCAGTGCGGTGATCTTCTTCGCACCCGAGATGGGCGGCTACTTCCTTGAATTCAACAACTTCGTGCCGGCCGACCCGCTGAAGACGCCGCTGCACATCGCGCCGGTCTGGTACTTCACGCCGTTCTATTCGATTCTGCGCGCCACCACCGAGGAATTCGTGCTGTACGGCCTGCTGCCCTTCCTGCTGGTGCTGCTGGTCCTGATTCTTTTGACCGCCCGGTACGCGCTGGCCAAGCTGATCGCGCTGGTGGTGATCGGCGCGATGGTCCTCGGCTTCTTCGTGCTGGACGCCAAGTTCTGGGGAGTCGTCGCCATGGGCGCCTCGGTCATGATCTTTTTCGCCATGCCCTGGATCGACCACAGCCCGGTCCGCTCGATCCGCTACCGCCCCGACTGGCACAAGTACGTGTACGGGGTGTTCGCCGTGGTGTTTCTGATACTGGGCTACTTCGGCGTGCAGGCGCCGTCGCCGATGTCCGAGCGCCTCTCCCAGGTCTGCACCCTGCTGTATTTCGGGTTTTTCCTGTTCATGCCCTGGTGGAGCGCCATGGGCAAGAGCAAGCCGGTTCCCGATCGCGTCACTTTCTCGGCTCACTGAGCCGGCCGAGTGATTGAGTCCAGTCCATTGCCCCGAGTTGGGCGCGGCCGGTCCGCGCGCCCCGAGTTGAGTGCATCGAGAGAACTAAGCATGAAAGCACTGGTATCCGTTCGCCGTACGGTCGTGACCCTCGTCGCAGCACTGACGCTGGGGGTCGCCATCCAAGCGCAAGCCGCGGGTGAAGGTGTCGCCTTGGACAACTTCCCTACCGGCAAGTTGACGGACCTGCCGTCTCTGCAGGACGGTGCTGCCACCTTCGTCAACTACTGTCTCAATTGCCATGGCGCATCCATGATGCGATTCAACCGGCTCAAGGACATCGGCCTGACGGACGATCAGATCAACAATAACCTCGTCTTCACCGGCAAGAAGGTCGGCGACACGATGACTGTCTCCGCCTGGGACGCTGAGAGCAAGGAGTGGTTCGGCGCATTGCCGCCGGATCTTTCGGTTATTGCGCGGGCGCGCGCCTCCGCTGACGGCAGCGGGGCAGACTGGCTCTATACCTACCTGCGCACCTTCTATAGAGACAACTCCCGTCCCACCGGATGGAACAACGTGGTGTTTCCCAATGTCGGCATGCCGCACGCACTGTGGGAACTCCAGGGCTCGCGCGGGGCGGTCATCGAATCGGTCAAGACGTCCGGCGAGAAGAAGGCGGGCAGCCACGAGTTCGTCAAGACCGTCGTGACCATCGACAGCAACGGCTTCCGGACCGAGAAGACCGAGAAACTGGAAAGCGGCCTTGCCCATGAGGGGCACAAGCTCACGCTGACGCCCGCCAAAGGCGGCACCCTCAGCCAGCCCGCTTATGACGAGAAGATCGCCAACCTCGTTGCCTTCCTGACCTACATGTCCGACCCCAGCGCCAAGGCCCGCGTGCGCCTGGGCGTATGGGTGCTGATGTTCCTCGGACTGCTCGTATTCCTGACCTGGTGGCTCAACCGCGAGTACTGGAAAGATATCAAGTAGCGCATCCACTTCCACCGACACACAGGGTGAGCCGGTGTCGGCTCACCTTCGTCTTTTCAGGAGACTCATTCCATGATGGTTCTGTACTCTGGCACTACCTGCCCGTTCAGTCAGCGCTGCAGGTTCGTGCTGTTCGAGAAAGGCATGGATTTCGAGATCCGCGATGTCGATCTCTACAACAAGCCGGAAGACATCTCGATCATGAATCCCTACGGACAGGTGCCGATCCTGGTCGAGCGGGACCTGATCCACTATGAATCCAACATCATCAACGAGTACATCGACGAGCGCTTCCCGCACCCGCAACTGATGCCGGCGGATCCCGTCATGCGCGCTCGTGCACGGCTGTTCCTGTTCAACTTCGAGCGGGAGCTGTTCATCCACGTGCAGCAACTCGAGCGTCGGGATCACAACAAGGACACCGGCAAGATGATGGATCGGGCGCGGATGCAGATCCGCGACCGTCTTACCCAGCTCACGCCCATCTTCGTCAAGAACAAGTTCATGCTGGGCGACGAATTCTCCATGCTCGACGTGGCGATGGCACCGCTGCTCTGGCGCCTGGACCACTATTCCATCGAAATGCCCAAGACTGCCGCGCCGCTGATGAAGTATGCCGAGCGGATATTCTCGCGCCCGGCCTACATCGAGGCGCTTACGCCGTCGGAAAAGGTCATGCGGCGTTGATCGGCCGGGTGGATGCGCGGAACGACAAGCGGAGCAGCTGATGGCCGAGACTTCAACCAAGCCGTACATGATCCGCGCGCTCTACGAGTGGTGCTGTGACAATGGCTATACGCCCTACCTAGCCGTGGTGGTGGACGCGCAGACCATCGTGCCGCGCCAGCATGTGAAGGGCGGCGAGATCGTCCTCAATGTGTCGTCGATGGCAACCAGTCGCCTCACGCTCGGCAACGAACGGGTGGAATTCCAGGCCCGCTTCAGTGGCGTGGCGCAGCAGTTGTCGATACCGATCGGCAACATCTCCGCCATCTATGCGCGGGAGACCGGCCACGGAATGGCGTTCGATGTGGCCAAGCCGTTGATAACGGACGAGGCGGACGGAGCGGACGACGGGGACGAGGCTTCGGCCGATCGTGAAGGCGCGCATGCGGACTCGGAGTCGGCAGATGACGAAGGCGGCGATCACTCGCCGGCCTCCTCGGTGCAGTCGCTGCGCGGTGGCGCGCGTCGCCGTGGTCCCCGCAGCGTCGATCCCGGTGCAGACGCAGGCCA
>JBBQXN010000014.1:0-59696 GCA_038209585.1 Burkholderiales bacterium | reverse complement strand
TTTGCCCCGCAAATCACGTCTTGGGCAGCGTCACGCCTTTTTGGCCTTGGTATTTGCCGCCGCGATCCTTGTAACTGATCTCGCACACTTCGTCGCTCTCGAAAAACAGTACCTGCGCGCAGCCTTCGCCAGCGTAAATCTTGGCCGGCAGCGGCGTAGTGTTGCTGAATTCCAGTGTCACAAAGCCTTCCCATTCGGGCTCGAAAGGCGTGACATTGACGATGATGCCGCAGCGGGCATAGGTCGATTTTCCCAAGCAGATGGTGAGCACGTTGCGCGGGATGCGGAAGTACTCCATCGTGCGCGCCAGTGCAAAGCTGTTGGGCGGGATGATGCAGACCTCGCCTTCGATGTCGACGAAGCTTCTTTCATCGAAGTTCTTCGGGTCCACGACGGTGCTGTAGATATTGGTAAAGACCTTGAACTCTGGCGCGCAACGGATGTCGTAGCCATAGCTGCTGGTGCCGTAGCTGACGATGCGCTGACCATCGGCAGAAGTACGCACCTGCCCGGGCTCGAACGGCTCGATCATCCCGTGCTGCTCGGCCATGCGCCGAATCCATTTGTCGCTCTTGATGCTCATGCCGACAGATTCTAGGTGGCAGCGCTACAGTGCAATCCGTTGTTGAATATGTAGTCGAGTCGGCAGTGAAATCAGCCAGGAGCATGCCCCCAATGAACAGTCCATTCCGCAGTGCCGCCGTGCTGCTTCAGCAATACGCCACCTACCACCGCGACCAGCGCAACATCCTCACGCATTTCGTGGGCGTGCCGATGATCGTCTTTGGCATCGGCGTATTGCTGGCAGGTGCGCAGCTCGCCGTTGGCCAGCAGGTGCTGACCTTGGGCTGGCTCGTGTATGCGCTGGTGGCGCTTTGGTACCTGACACGCGGGCACCTGGGTCTGGGAGCGGCCACCACCGCTGCCGTGGGGGTGCTGGTGTTGCTGGCGCATCAGGTGCCCGGCAAGCCCACGGCCACCTGGCTGGCATGGGGTTTGGGCGCTTTCAGCCTGGGCTGGGCGATCCAGTTCATCGGCCACTATTACGAAGGCCGAAAACCAGCGTTTGCCGACGACATCATCGGCCTGCTGGTCGGGCCGATGTTCGTCACCCTGGAAGCGCTGGCTCCGCTGGGCTTGTTCAAGGGCCTGATGGCCGAAGTGGAAGGTCATGCAGGGCCGACGATGCTGCGAGATCTGGCCCATCCCGTGGGCTGAAGCTTCAACCGGGCCGGACCCTAGAATTCCGGCCATGACCCGCAAGCTCTTCGTTACCACCGCCCTGCCGTACGCCAACGGCCCGTTGCACATCGGCCATGTCATGGAATACATCCAGGCCGACACCTGGGTGCGCCTGCAGCGCATGCGCGGGCACGCGGTCCATTTCGTCTGCGCCGACGACGCACATGGCGCGCCGATCATGATTGCGGCTGAAAAAGCAGGCTTGTCGCCGCAAGCGTTCGTGGCCCAGATCGCTGCGGGCCGCCAGGCCTATTTCGACGGCTTTCACATCGCTTTCGACCATTGGCATTCCACCGACGCGCCAGAGAACCACGCGCTGGCCCATGCCATCTACCGCGACCTGCGCGCTGCCGACCTGATCGCCAGCCGCGTGGTCGAGCAATTGTTCGACCCCGAGAAGGGCATGTTCCTGCCCGACCGCTTCGTCAAGGGCGAATGCCCACGCTGCGGCAGTGCAGACCAGTACGGCGACAACTGCGAGGTCTGCGGTGCCGTCTACGCGCCCACCGAGTTGAAGCACCCGCGCTCGGTGCTCTCGGGCGCCACACCGGTGCTGCGCAGCAGCGAACATTTCTTCTTCAAACTGTCCGACCCGCGCTGTGTGGAATTTCTGCAGAGCTGGACGCAAGACGGCCGGCTGCAGCCCGAGGTCGCCAACAAGGTCAAGGAATGGTTCAAACCCGACGAGGCCGGCAAGGCGCTGCTGGGCGACTGGGATATCAGTCGCGAAGCGCCCTATTTCGGCATCGAGATACCGGATGCGCCGGGTAAGTATTTCTACGTCTGGCTGGACGCGCCGGTGGGCTACCTGGCTTCGCTGCAGGCCCACCTGACCAAGCTGGGCATCGACATGGACACCTATCTGGCCGACCCGGCGCTGGAGCAGGTGCATTTCATCGGCAAGGACATCGTCACTTTCCACACCCTGTTCTGGCCAGCGATGCTGAAGTTCAGCGGCCGCAAGGTGCCCGACCGCATCCACGTGCACGGCCATCTCACCGTCAGTGGCGAGAAGATGAGCAAGAGCCGCGGCACTGGTATCAGCCCGCTGCGCTATCTGGAACTGGGCCTGAACCCGGAATGGCTGCGCTACTACATCTGCGCCAAATTGACGGCCCGCGTGGAAGACCTGGACTTCAACCCCGAGGACTTCGCCGCCCGCGTCAACAGCGACCTGGTGGGCAAATACATCAACATCGCCAGCCGCAGCGCAGGCTTTATAGGCAAACGCTTCGGCGGGCGGCTGGCGGCAGAACTGGGCGCCGAGTCGCGCGGCCTGTTGGCGCAATTGCGCGCTGCATCAGAAGACATCGCCACGCTGTACGACGACCGCGAGTTCGCCAAGGCGCTGCGCGAAGTGATGGCCCTGGCCGACCGCGTGAACGCCTACGTGGACCAGCACAAGCCTTGGGAGCTGGCCAAGCGCGAAGACAGCATGGCTGCGCTGCATGAGGCGTGCAGCACCTGCATCGAAGCCTTCCGCTTGCTCACCCTGTACTTGAAGCCGGTGCTGCCGGCCCTGGCCGTGCAGGTCGAAACTTTCTTGCGCATTGAGCCGTTGCAGTGGACTGACGCACAAACAGCCCTGGGCGCGCACGAGATAGGCACTTATCAGCACCTGATGCAGCGCGTGGACTTGAAACTGCTGGATGGCCTGATGCCCGTGCCCGCCGTAGAAGCCTCGCCCTTGCTGCCGGGTGGCGAAGCCTTTTCGCCCCCCATCGGCATCGAAGACTTTGCCAAGGTGGACCTGCGCGTAGCGCGCATCCTCAAGGCCGAAGCCGTGGAAGGCAGCACGAAGCTGCTGCGCCTGACGCTGGACGCCGGCGAAGCCACGCCTCGCAACGTCTTCAGCGGCATCGCAGCGAACTACACGCCCGAAGAACTGGCCGGCAAGCTGACAGTGCTGGTGGCCAACCTGGCACCGCGCAAGATGAAATTCGGGATCAGCGAAGGCATGGTGCTGGCGGCCAGCCATGCTGACGAAAAGGCGCATCCAGGCGTATATGTGCTGGAGCCCTGGCCGGGTGCGGTGCCGGGGCTGCGCATTCGCTGAAGGCGCCAGGGGCGCGGCGACAGCCTGTCCGACACCGGCAACACACAAGCCGTCGCAGGCACCAATGCGTTTATCGCCAACCTGGCCGGCTACGGCGCCAACGGCCGCTTCTCCAACGGGCCGGTCTGGCACGAGCCGCTGGCTACCAACCTCGGGCTGGCGCCGGCCACGCGTTCGCGCAGCGGCGGCACCAACTATTCGCACGGCGGCGCACGGCTGGACAACGCGACGGGCCAGTCCGCCGGCCTGCTCAACCAGTACGACAGCTACTTCAGCGGCCCCGGCGCGGGCGGGGCCGACAGCTCCGCGCTGTATGCGGTGTGGGGCGGCGGCAACGATACGCGCGACTTGGTGGGCAATGCCAGCCCGCAGGCTGGCGTGCAGACTGCACTGTCATCGCTGAACGGCGTGCTCACCGGGCTGCTGGACGCCGGCGCGCGGACGCTGCTGGTGCCCAGCCTGCCCGATCTGGGCCGCATCCCGGAAAACCGCAACACGGTCAACGCGGCTTCGGCCAGCTTCGTCAGCGGGCTGTGGAACGACGGCTTGTTCTCGGTGCTCTCAGGCCTGGCGGGTCAATATGCGTCGGCATCGATCTACTACCTGGACGTCTTCGGCATCTTCAACAGCGTGCTGGACAACCCCAGCTCGTTCGGCTTCACTAACACCACCGGGCAGTGCCGGTCGGTGACGAACTTCGGGTTCACCAAGACCAGCTGTGCGAACCCCGACACCTGGGTTTTCTGGGACGCGATCCACCCCACCCGCGCTGCGCATGCGGTGGTAGGCGCCGAGGCCTTCAATCTGCTGTCCACAGGCTCGCCCTTGCCGGTGCCCGAGGCGTCGAGGATTCTGCAGATGGCGCTGGGTTTGGCGCTGCTGGCCGCGTTCGCTGCACGACGAACCCGTCGGGCCAAAGCTACTGTCACTTGACCGTCACCCAGCCGGCATCTCCAGCAGGTTTGCAGCCAACATGAACAGCGTCAGCACGCCATAGCCGGCCGGGTGCACTGCAGGATGTAGAGCGCAGCGAAGGCGCGTGATGCGTAGCTGATGATCTGGTGGATGTTGGCCAACCAGGCCGACGCCAGCGCCATGACGGCAGCCCCATAAAGGCGTGTCGGGAAGACACTCAGCTGTTGCTCATTTCCTGAGCCAGACCCGCGCTGCCATTGGTGTCGGCCACGGCGATACTGAAGGTCGGACCGTATCACCGCCCACGGAAGCTGTCTGTGGCAGCTGTCTGTGGCAGCTGTCTGTGGCAGCTGTCATCATGTTTGCATGCCATTGCTCCCGCCCCTTCACCGCTTCCGGCCCCGCCTGCTGGCCGATCTGAAGGACTACAACCGCAGCCGCGCCCTGGCCGACATCGGCGCCGGGCTGACGGTGGGGGTCGTTGCCCTGCCCCTGGCCATGGCGTTTGCCATCGCCAGCGGCGTGAAGCCCGAGCAAGGCATCTTCACGGCCATCATCGCCGGGTTGATCATTTCTGCCTTGGGCGGCTCAAGCGTGCAGATCGGCGGGCCGGCAGGTGCCTTCATCGTCATCGTCTACGGCATCGTGGAGCGCTACGGCTTGGCCAACCTGCTGATCTGCACCGCCATGGCCGGTGTGCTGCTGTTCCTGATGGGTTTGTTCCGCCTCGGTGTGCTGGTGCGCTATGTGCCGGTGCCCATCGTCATCGGCTTCACCAATGGCATCGCCGTGCTGATTGCGCTTTCGCAGGTGAAAGATCTGATGGGGCTGACCACGCCCAAGCTGCCGGCCGACTTCTTCTCGCAGCTGGGCGTGCTGGGCAGCCATGCGCACACCACGCAGCTGGCGGCTCTGGGCATCGGCGTGCTCAGCCTGGCCATCGTGGTGCTGTGGCCCAAGCCTGGCGGCGGCAAGCTGCTGGCGCGCGTGCCCGGCACGGTGATCGCGCTGGCAGTCACCACGGGATTGGTGTTGCTGCTGAAGCTGCCGGTGGAAACCATCGGCAGCCGTTTTGGCGGCATTCCGCAAAGCCTGCCGAGATTCGCGCTGCCTGATTTCAGCTGGGCCACGGTGCAGTTGCTGGTATTCCCGACACTGACCATCGCCCTGCTGGGCGCCATCGAATCGCTGCTTTGTGCGCGCGTGGCCGACAACATGGGCGACCGACCACGCCACGATCCGAACCAGGAATTGATGGCCCAGGGTGTGGCCAATTTCGTCGTGCCTTTCTTCGGTGGCATACCCGCCACGGGCACCATCGCCCGCACGGTGACGAACCTGCGCGCTGGCGCCACCAGCCCGGTGGCTGGCATCGTGCACGCGCTGACCTTGCTGGCCATCGTGCTGCTGGCAGCACCGCTGGCCAGCCACATTCCTTTGGCGGCGCTGGCGGGCATCTTGCTGTTCGTGGCCTGGAATATGGGCGAATGGCGCGAATTCGCGCGGCTGCGCCGTTTCAGCCTGCCTTACCGGGTGGTGCTGCTGGGCACCTTTTTTCTCACCGTGGTGTTCGACCTGGCGGTGGCGGTGCAGATCGGCGTGCTGCTGGCCTGCGTGTTTTTCATCATGCGCATGAGCGCCCTGTTTCGCGTGCAGGCCCTGGCCGCCTTGCCTGCCCAAGTGCTACCCGCCGGAGTGCAGGCCTTCGAGTTGTTCGGCCCGCTGTTCTTCGGCGCCGTGGGCAAGGTCGAAGCCCTGGCCCAGCAGGTGGCACCTGGCACGCAGGTGCTGGTGCTGGACATGCACCGCATGATCTCGCTCGACACCTCGGGCCTGGACGCGCTGGAACAATTGCTGCGCACCCTGCGCCGGCGCCATGTGCGACTGATGCTGGCCAACCTGAACGAGCAACCGCTTTCACTGATGCAGCGCGCTGGTTTCGACGCGCAGCTGGGGGCGGAAAACATCGTGGCCAGCCTGGGCGAGGCCTTGGCCGGGCTAGAAGCCGTCAAGCCTTGCGCCAAGGCCGGCGCTGCGCCTTGAGTTTTGCCAACGCTGCCTGCGCGCGGCCAGTCGAAGCCTCGTCCTGCGCCGAAAGCCAGCCCACTGCGAACCAGGCCTGAGCGTCCTGCGCCACCTGGCTAGCGAAATAGTCGCGCGCGGTTTGCAGGTCGTTGTGGTCGCCCAAAGCCGCCAACGCCTTGGCCAGGACGCGGTGCCAGCGTTTCAAGGGGTGGGCAGGCAGCAGGGGGGCGACAAATTCCAACGCATAGCGCAGGCGCTTGAGCCGTTTCCTGGCGCGGTGCTGCTGCGGCACAGGGGCGTGTGCGAACTGGCGCGCGTCGGCCCAGGCTCGGCGCCACGCGCGGCGCAGCACGGCTTGTGCGGCAGTGCGGCGCGGTGGCGGCGCGTCGGTCTCTGCAGGGGATTCATATTGAGCCAGCGTCAGACTGAATGCCAGTGTGGCGAGCAGCAGCGCGCTCACTTCGGGTGCCCGCACCAGGCCCGGCACGTCTGCAGCCGCTTCGGCGCCTGGTGTGGACCAGGCTGGTGCGCCGGCCGCCTGCAGACGCGGCAGCCAGACATCGGTCAGCACATCGGCGTCGCGCGCTGCGCCCAGTTGCGCGAAGACGGCTTGTAACCGTGATTCCAGGGCCATGGCCATGGCGGGCTCAGGCGCCCAATCGCCGAAGAGCGACAGCGCCGTTCGCAAGCGGCGCAGCGCCACGCGCAACTGGTGCAGGTGTGCAGCTGCGGCAGGCGCAACAGAAGCATCGGCAGGCGCGCCTGCCAGCTCTGCCAGATTCGGCAAAGCCTGCGCCAGCGCAGACTGCAGCATCGCCGCCAAGGCATGGGGCAGTGCTTCGCCGGCCGGCAGAGTCTGCTTCTTGGCCTTGGTTGCAGGCACCTGCACCCGGTCCAGCGCCAGCCGAAAGCCGCGTTCTGACTTGGTGCGCACGTCCCACCACAAATCAAAACGCGTGGTCCAGCGCGCGGCCAGTTGAGCCAGAGCCTGCGGCGGGCCGCTGACCAGCTCGAACTCAATTTCAGCCACGTCCACCCAGGATTCGCCTTCGGCGTGGATGGCACCACGGTCCAGCGCCAGTTCGATCACCGCGCCAGCATGGCGCACCCTGCGGTGCAGGCGCTGAATGTCGGTGCGGTAGAGCATTTGCAAAGCGTCGCTGCGGCCCGCGCTGCCCGCTGCTGCCAAGGCTTTGCGCAGCGCCTGGCCTGCGGGCGTGCCGTCGTGCAAGGCCGGGTCTACCGTGGGCAAACCCCGCACCGCTGGCAGATGCACTTCATGTTCCAGCCGCTGCATCAAACCGTCACCACGGCCTTTGAGCGTTTGCACCCAGACACGGCCTTCCTTGCGCAAACGCAGCGCCAGACCAGCAGCAGCGAGGTCGTGGCCGGCCGTTTCCAGATACATCGCCTGCAACCGCGTTTGCACCGCCGTGCGGGTGGCCACGGCTTTGTGCAGGCCAGCCCAGCGCGCGGCGGGCACCTGAAACTTGAGTTCAGTCTCGAACATGGAAAAATTAGAGCCGTTCAGCGCCATTAAAATTCAGCTTTTCAGATTCTGACCGCAGCCACCCCATGCCCCTGTTCTGGAAGCCCTACAAGTCCGACGTGACGAACTTCATCGAAGAGCTGAAGGCCAAGAAGCCCAGCCTGGAAGCGGAACAGCGCGCCGGCCGGGCTTTGCTGTGGGACAAGGCGCTGGACCGCCAGCACCAGGCCGATTTCACCGACGCCCAGGTACCGCAGCAGCCTTACGTCTACCAGACCAAAGTCGACTGACGGCGTCGTGAACAGCGCCGCAGAGCTGTCGTATCAGCTTGCAGAAACCTTGCGCACAGACGCCGCATCACCCGCTCCCTCTGTGGTCGATGAAGTGGCCGTAGCGCGGCTGTACGGCGAGCCGCTGTTTCGCATGCCGCACGATTTGTACATCCCGCCGGATGCGCTGGAAGTGTTTCTGGAGGCTTTCGAAGGCCCGCTGGACCTGCTGCTGTACCTGATCCGTCGGCAGAACTTCAACATCCTGGACATTCCGCTGGCCAGCGTCACGCGCCAGTACCTGGACTACGTGGATCAGATCCGCCGCCACAACCTGGAGCTGGCCAGCGAATACCTGCTGATGGCGGCCATGCTCATCGAGATCAAGAGCCGCATGCTCTTGCCGCCGAAAAAAAGCATCGACGGCAGCGAACCCGAAGACCCGCGCGCAGAATTGGTGCGCCGCCTGGTTGAATACGAACAGATCAAGCAAGCCTCTGCCCGGCTGGACGCCCTGCCCGTGCTGGGCCGTGAGTTTCTGCGCGTGCAGGTCCACGTCGAACAAAGCGTGGAACCGCGCTGGCCCGAAGTGCATGCAGACGACCTGCGCCAGGCCTGGGCCGACATCCTGGCGCGCGCGCGGCTGAACCAGCACCACACCATCAGCCGAGAAAGCTTGAGTGTGCGCGAGCACATGAGCATCGTGCTGCGCAAGCTGCAGGGCCGGCGCTTCATGGAATTCCATGAACTGTTCGACACCAAGCGCGGCACGCCGGTGCTGGTCGTCACCTTCATCGCCATGCTGGAACTTTCGCGCGAACAGCTTCTGGAGGTAACGCAGGCCGAGGCCTTTGCGCCCATCTACGTGCGGCTGGCTTACCAGCCCAGCTGACGCGTCTTGCTGCTGCGGCCTATGGCCAGGCCGACATATCGCGTACAAGGTCGGTCCTGGGAACAATTGCTGCTTCCGCGCCAGACCGAACACACACCCATGTTTTCTCGCCGTCTCTTTTTTTCAGTTGCTGCCGCCGTGCTGCTTGGCAGTGCGGTCCAGGTTCAGGCCCAGGACAGATTCATCGTCATGGCCTCGACCACGTCGACCGAGCAGTCGGGCCTGTTCGGCCACCTGCTGCCCTTGTTCAAGCAAGCCACGGGCATCGACGTGCGCGTGGTCGCGGTGGGCACCGGCCAGGCACTGGACACCGGCCGCCGCGGCGACGCCGATATCGTCTTCGTACACGATCAGGTGGCCGAAGAGAAATTCGTTGCCGAAGGCTTCGGCACCGCGCGACGCGCGGTCATGTACAACGACTTCGTCGTCATCGGTACCAAGAACGACCCGGCTGGCGTGCGCGGCAAAGACGTGGCGGCAGGGCTGGCCAAGCTGGCAGCCAGCACTCACGGCTTCATCTCGCGCGGCGACAAAAGCGGCACGCATGCCGCCGAACTGCGCTACTGGAAAGCGGCCAACGTCGACATGGCCACTGCCAAGCCCCCTGGGTACAAAGAATGCGGCTGCGGCATGGGCCCGGCGCTGAACATCGCCAGTTCCACTGGCGCTTATGTGCTGGCTGATCGCGGCACCTGGCTGAACTTCAAGAACCGCGGCGACCTGGCCATCCTGGTTGAAGGCGACCAGCGGCTGTTCAATCAATATGGCGTGATGGTGGTGAACCCTGCCAGGCACCCGCATGTGAAGACCGGAATGGCCCAGACCTTCGCCGACTGGGTGGTCTCACCCGCCGGCCAGGCAGCGATTGCCAGCTACAAGATCCGGGGCGAGCAGCTGTTCTTCCCCAACGCGGGCTCGTGAACACCGTGCCAATGCCGCGGCGACACCTCGTGGCATCCACCTGCGCGACACCGGCGAAAGCCTGGGCCAGCAAGGTGCCCAGATCGAGAACCCGCTGTTCGACTTGCTTTCTGCGCTGCAGCAGCAGGGCTCGATCAGCCAGGCTGCGTGACTGCGGTGGCGCTGGGCATGTCGTACTGGCAGGTCTCTGGCCGACGACCCGGGCCTGCGCCTGCTGGACATCGCCGCCAGCCACGACCTGGGCCTGCCGCGCCTGCAGGCGCTGGCTGAGGCCCACGGCGGCATGCATCTGAGCCTGCGCTTTGCCGGCAGCGAAGAAGCACTGCGCAGCCTGCTGGATGGCCGCTGCACCATCGCCGGCTTTCATGTGCCGCGCTTGTTGAACGCGCCAGACTCAGCCACGGGCGTGGGCTTGTCTCGCGCGCTGCGGCCCTTGCTCAAGCCCGGCACGCACAACTCATCGGCAGCCATTGGCGGCGCCAGGGTTTGATGCTCAGCCGCGCTACGGGCAGCCCCTGGCAGGACATGCCCGGCAGCGATATGCCGCCTGCATTGGCCGCTGGCCGGGGCCGCTTCGTCAACCGGCAAATCGGCTCCGGCACGCGGCTGCTGCTGGACCATCTGCGCCAGTCACGCGCAGCGCATCGACGGCTACGCCACGCGCATCGAGCAGACGCATCTGGCCGCGGCCGCCGCGTTGGCCGCCGGCAAGGCCGATGCCGGCCTGGGCAGCGAAGCCACCGCCAGCGCTTTCGGCCGGAACTTCTGGCCCTTGGCCGAAGAAGACTATTTTCTCGTCTACCTGAAACCGGCGCTGGACCTGCCGGCGGTGGAGGCCTTGCGCCAGGTGCTGGCCAGCACCGCCTGGCTGCAGGCGCTGGCCACCTTGCCCGGCTCTGCCGTGCAAAGGCCGGGCGAGGTGCTGTCGCTCGCGCGCGCCCTGCCGTGGTGGCATTTTCGCGGCCAGCGCCAAGCTGCCCGACAGGCGCTGCGCGTCGCTGTGCTGACGCCCCCCCGTAGCCGCACTGCCCAGACGCCCGGCGATGGTCTGGGCGGCCATGGTGGCCAACCGCCAGCCGAGCCTGGGCGCCCGCCGCGTGGCCCTGCTGATACCGGCAGTGACCTTGTTCGTCGAAGCGCTGGCCGCTGCGGCGCCAATGCTGCGCTTTGCCGCCGGCATCACAGCATGGGCGCCTCGCGGAACGCGTGGGGGCGTGGGGGCGTGGGGGCGTGACGCGGCCGCCGCGCGGAATGCTGGGCAAGACACTGTCCGCTTCCGGCGCGCGCAGCAAGCGTGCCGTCACCGTGGTGGGCATCAAGCGCCGGCATCAGGACTTCATTCACGCCCGGGACGGTTCGGCGGTGCAGCCAGGCGACCTGCTCATCGGGGCCGGGAAGACGCGTGATGTGGAGCGATTTGCTGCGCGCGTCTGATGGAATCAGTGCGCCTGGTCCCAGTTCGGGCCCACCCCCACTTCAGCCAGCAGAGGCACCTTCAGTTCAGCCACGCCGGCCATCAGGCGAGGGATGGCTTCACGGGCCCAGTCGAGCTCGGGGGCGGGCACTTCCAGCACCAGTTCGTCATGCACCTGCATCACCATCCGCGTGCTGCGCCCCTCGTCGTCCAGCACCTTTTGCACGGCGATCATCGCCAGCTTGATGAGGTCGGCCGCCGTGCCCTGCATCGGTGCATTGATGGCCTGACGCTCAGCCCCGGCCTTGCGCGGGCCGTTGCCTGAATTGATCTCAGGCAGCCACAGCCGGCGGCCGAACACGGTTTCGACATAGCCCTTCTCGCGCGCGCTCACACGTGTCTCGTCCATGTAGCGCTTCACCCCGGCAAAGCGTGCAAAGTACTTGTCGATGTAGTCGCGCGCGGCCTTCTGCTCGATACCCAGGTTGCTCGCCAAGCCGAAAGCGCCCATACCGTAGATGAGGCCGAAGTTGATGACCTTGGCATAGCGGCGCTGTTCGCTGCTGACCTGGTCCACGGCCACACCAAACACTTCAGAAGCAGTCGCCTTGTGCACGTCGATGCCTTCGGCAAAGGCGCGCAGCAGGCTCGGGTCTTCGCTGATGTGGGCCATGATGCGCAGCTCGATCTGCGAATAGTCCGCACTCATCAGCACATGCCCCGGCGGGGCGATGAAAGCCTCGCGTACACGCCGGCCTTCAGGCGTGCGGATGGGGATGTTCTGCAGGTTCGGGTCGTTGCTGGAAAGCCGGCCCGTCACCGCCACCGCCTGCGCATAGTTGGTATGCACGCGCCCGGTTTGCGGGTTCACCATCAAGGGCAGCTTGTCGGTGTAGGTGCCTTTCAGCTTGGCCAGGCTGCGGTGGTCCAGGATGCGCGCCGGCAGCGGGTAGTCGGCGGCCAGTTCGGCCAGCACTTCTTCGTCGGTGCTGGGCGCGCCGGTGGCGGTCTTCTTCTTCACAGGCAGGCCCAGCTTGGTGAACAGGATCTCGCCGATCTGCTTGGGGCTGCCCATGTTGAAAGGCTGGCCGGCGATCTCGTAAGCCTCCTGTTCCAGCGTCAGCATGCGTTCGGCTAGTTGGTGGCTTTGCTTGGCCAAGACATTCGAGTCGATGAGCACGCCGGTGCGTTCGATGCGTCCCAGGATGATGCTCACCGGCAATTCGATCTGCTCATAGACGAAGCGCAGGCCAGCGTCTCGCTCGATCTGCGGCCACAGCTTGGCGTGCACCTGCAGCGCCATTTCGCTGTCTTCGCCGGAATACTGCGTGGCCTTTTCGATGTCCACTTGGGCGAATGGAATCTGGTTGGCGCCCTTGCCGCACAGGTCTTCGTAGTTCAGGCCACTGCGGCCCAGATGACGGTCGGCCAGGCTGGCCAGGCCATGCGGCTTGTGCGCTTCGAGCACATAGCTTTCGAGCATGGTGTCCTGCACATAACCCTGCACCGTGATGCCATGGTTGGCGAACACATGCAGGTCGTACTTGATGTTCTGTCCCAGCTTCGGTCTGGTGGCGTCTTCCAGCCAGGGCTTCAGGCGGGCCAGCACGTCGGCCAGCGGCAACTGCTGCGGCGCGTCGGGGTAGTCATGGGTCAGCGGCACATAGGCAGCGCGCCCGGGCTCGACGGCAAAACTGATGCCCACGATGCGCGCGCGCATGCCGTCCAGCGAATCGGTTTCGGTGTCGATGGCGGCCAGTTCGCTGGCCCGCACGCGCGCCAGCCAGTCGTCGAAGCGGTCCCAGTCGGTGATGGTTTCGTATTCGCGGGCCAGGGCGGGGCCTTCTTCGGCTGGGGCGGTCTCAGCCGCATCGGCCGGGCCCAGCGTGGTCTCCAGCTCGCGTTTCCAGGTCTTGAAGCCGAAGCGCTCATAAAACGCCAGCAAGGCGGGCTCGTCGACGGGGCGAAGTTCCAGCCCGCTCAGCGCAGGCCAGCGCGGCAATTGCTCGACCAGGTCGCAGTCGGTGCGCACGGTCACCAGCTTACGGCCGGTGGGCAACCAGTCCAGCGCTTGCCGCAGGTTCTCGCCAGCCGCACCCTTCATGCCTGCCGCGGCGGCGATCACGCCGTCCAGCGAGCCATGTTCTGCGATCCATTTGACGGCAGTCTTCGGACCCACCTTGTCCACGCCGGGCACGTTGTCCACCGTGTCGCCCACGAGGGTCAGGTAGTCGACGATGCGGTCGGGCGGCACGCCGAACTTGGCCTGCACGCCTGCCACGTCGAGCTTCTCGTTCGACATGGTGTTGATCAGGCTCACCTGGGCTGTCACCAATTGCGCCAGGTCCTTGTCGCCCGTGCTGATGACGACCTGGTGGCCGTTTTCAGCCGCCACGCGTGCCAGCGTGCCGATGGCATCGTCGGCCTCGATGCCGGGCACCATCAGCACAGGCCAGCCCAGCATTCGAACCACTTCGTGGATGGGCTCGATCTGCTGCACCAGCGGCTCGGGCATGGGGGCGCGCTGGGCCTTGTAGTCGGGGTACCACTCGTCGCGGAAGGTAGGGCCCTTGGCGTCGAACACGCAAACGGCGTGCGCTGCGGGAATTTGCTCACGCAAGCGCTTGAGCATGGCCACCATGCCGTGCAGCGCGCCTGTGGGCACGCCTTCGGGCCCGCGCAGGTCGGGCATGGCGTGGTAGGCCCGGTACAGATAGCTGGACCCGTCGACCAGCAGCATGATTTTCTCGCTCATGACTGGGATTGTGGCGTGGGGGCCTGCGCTCACGGCAGAGCGCGTTCATTCAGGCGGCTGCTTAGAATACAGGCCATGTCAACCCGCGTTCTTTTGCTGATTTCGCTTGGCTTGCTGGCCAGCTTGGCCGCGCACGCGCAGCCTGTCCCGGCCGAAGCCGCCAGCTCACCCAGCCCGTCCGCCTCAGCTGCGCGCCAGGCCGAACCTGGATCCACGACGCGCGTGATCGAAGACGAGCGCGTGCGCATCGAAGAAACCAGCGTCCGCGGCCAATTGCAGCGCATCACCGTGCGCAGCAAGCTCACGGGGCAGGAATACGAAATCATCGTGACCCCGGGCGGGCGCAATCCTTCGCAGGGAACAGCCAAAGGTGGCGATGCAGCTGGCAAGAGCGGCTGGTCGGTGTTTCGTTTCTGACGATGGCCGCTTGATGGCCGTTTACACCGAAGTCGGCTTCGCTGAGGCCGATGCGCTGCTGCAGAGTTTGGGGCTGGGCGAACTGACCGACCTGCAGGGCATTCGCTCAGGCATCGAAAACACCAACTACTTCGCCACCACCGTACGCGGGCAATGGGTGCTGACGCTGTTCGAGCGCCTGCCGCGCGAACAGCTGCCGTATTACCTGAAGCTGATGCAGCACCTGGCTGCGCACGGCATACCGGTGCCCGCACCCCAGCCCGACGCGGCAGGCGAGCTGGTCCACACCGCCGCAGGCAAACCTGCCGCCGTGGTGACGCGCTTGCCGGGCAGCCACCGGCTGGCGCCTGACGCACCGCACTGCGCGCAGGTGGGCGAGATGCTGGCCCGCATGCACGTGGCAGGGCAAAGCTTCGCGTTGCAACAACCGCATCTGCGTGGCTTGCCGTGGTGGCTGCAAACCAGCCCCGTGGTACGGCCCCATCTGCCGGCAGCTGCAGCCAAGTTGTTGACGGCAGAACTGGCCTTTCAGCAAGCAGTGGCGACATCGCCGGCAGGTCAGTCGCTACCTCAAGGCCCCATCCACGCCGACCTCTTCCGCGACAACGTGATGTTCGACGACACCGCCGGGCCCGACCGGCTGTGCGGCTTCTTCGACTTCTACTTCGCCGGCACCGACTGCCTGCTCTTCGACATCGCCGTGTGCCTGAACGACTGGTGTGCCGACCCCGCCAGCGGCCGCCCTTGCGACGACCGTGCCACGGCCTTCATCGCCGCGTACGAAAAAATGCGCCCGCTGCAAGCCGCTGAAGTGCGCTTGCTGCCCGCCATGCTGCGCGCCGCCGCGCTGCGCTTTTGGATCTCTCGCCTGTGGGACTGGTATTTGCCGCGCGACGCAGCCTTGCTGCAGCCCAAAGACCCGACCTATTTCGAGAACGTTTTGAACTTCCGCCAGGCCCAGCCCTGGCACCCGCACATCGCCTGAAGCCTTCCATGCCATTGCAGTTGAAAACCGTTGAATCCGCGCGCGGCCCGCGCTGGATCGCTGACGCCTTCCGGCTCTTCAAGCGCCGGCCGCTGCCGTTCGCCATGATGTTTGTCGCCTTCCTTATCGCGGCCGTGTTGGTCAGCGTGGTGCCGGTGTTGGGCGGCGTGCTGCAGATGATGATGCTGCCGCTGCTGTCACTGGGCTTCATGGTGGCCAGCCAGTCGGCCCTGCTGGACGGGCCGGTGTCGCCCAAGCAATTCATAGAACCGCTGCAGAGCGACCCGCAAAGGCGACAGTCACTGCTGATCCTGTGTGTGAGCTATGGCGTTTGCGCGATGCTCATCTTGATGCTGTGCGACGCCGTGAGCAACAGCGCCCTGCCACGGCTGCAGGAAATGATGGCGCGCGGCGACGCCACGCAGTCCGAAGTACAGGCCCTGCTGAACGAGCCCGGCGTCAGTTTTGCGGCCATGCTGGGCGTGGTGCTGGGCACGGCCTTGACCATTCCGTTCTGGCATGCGCCGGCGCTGGTGCACTGGAGCGGCCAAAGTGCGGCCCAGGCGCTGTTTTCCAGCGCACTGGCCGTATGGCGCACCAAGGGCGCCATGTTTGCCTATTCAGTCAGCTGGGTCATGTTGATCCTGGGCGTGGGCATCGGCTCGGCCCTGGTCTTCGGCCTGCTGGGCATGGGGCAGGTGGCCAGCCTGGTGAGCCTGCCGGCGGGGCTGTTCTTTTCCACGGTGTTCTACATCTCGCTGCTGTTCAGCTTCAACGACAGTTTTGGTGGCGCTGAAGCAGTGAAGCCTGTGGAAGCCTGAACCCGGTCAATCCACCGGCGTCAACTTGGCAATCGCCAGCGCCAGCCACTTGCTGCCATGGCGGCCAAATTGCACTTGCGCTCGGGCGTCTGGCCCCTGCCCTTCCAGCGTGGTGATCACGCCTTCGCCAAACTTGGTGTGAAACACCGTCTGGCCGGTGCGGAAACCACCTGCCGCTTGAGTTGACGGGCCCGCCACACGAGCGGGCTCGACGCGACCCGTTCCCACGATGCTGCCCAACCCGCTGCCACGCTGCCAGGCCTGGTTGTATTCACGCGCAAAGCCCGAGCCGAACCCCTGGTTGCGTGGTGTGATCCATTTCAGCGCGTGTTCAGGCAGTTCCTCGAAGAAGCGGCTTTTCACGTTGTAGCGCGTCTGACCGTGCAGCATGCGCGTCTGGCTGAAGCTGAGGTACAGGCGTTGGCGCGCCCGCGTGATGGCCACATACATCAGCCGGCGTTCTTCTTCCACACCGTCGGCGTCGTTCAGGCTTTGCTCGTGCGGGAACAGGCCTTCCTCGATGCCGGTGATGAAAACCGCATCGAACTCAAGACCTTTTGCGGAATGCACCGTCATGAGCTGGATCGCATCTGCACCCGCCTGCGCCTGGTTGTCGCCCGCTTCCAGAGAAGCATGCGTCAGGAAGGCTGCGAGCGGCGACATGATCTCGCCGGTTTCCGCGTCTGGCACGGGTGCAGGGGCACCGCCTGCCGCTGCGCCCTGCTCGTCCACGGGCAAGGCCACGGCGTCCTTGCCGAAGCCTTCTTGCGTGACGAAGCTTTCGGCCGCGTTGACCAGTTCCTGCAGGTTCTCGACGCGGTCCTGGCCTTCCTTGTCGGTCTTGTAGAACTCCAGCAAACTGGAATGCTGCAGCACCTGGTCGATGATTTCGCGCAGCGTCAGGCCGCGCGTGTTGTCACGCAGCATGTCGATGAGTTTCACGAAGGTCTGCAGGTTGGCGCCCGCCTTGCCCGCCACTGCGCCCACACTCTGATACAGGCTGCGGCCCGACGTTCTGGCAGCGTCTTGCAGGCTTTCGATGCTGCGCGCACCGATGCCGCGCGTAGGGAAATTCACTACGCGCAAGAAGCTGGTGTCGTCGTTGGGGTTCTCTATCAGGCGCAAGTAGGCCAGCGCATGCTTGACCTCGGCGCGCTCGAAGAAACGCAAGCCGCCGTAAACGCGGTAAGGCACGCCCGCATTGAACAAGGCGCTTTCGATGATGCGGCTTTGCGCATTGCTGCGGTACAGCAGCGCAATCTCGCTGCGCGGCATGCCGCCGCGGTGCAGCTGCTGCGCTTCTTCCAGGAACCACTGTGCTTCTGCAAAGTCGCTGTTCGATTCAAATACGCGCACCGGCTCGCCAGGCCCGGCGTCGGTGCGCAGGTTCTTGCCCAGGCGCTGGCTGTTGCGGCTGATCAGTTCGTTGGCAGCATCCAGGATGTTGCCGAAGCTTCGGTAGTTCTGTTCGAGCTTGATGACGCTTTGCACGCGGTATTCACGTTCGAAGTCGGCCATGTTGCCCACGCGCGCACCGCGGAATGCGTAGATGCTCTGGTCGTCGTCGCCCACGGCCAGTACGGCCTGGCCACCACCCGGTGGGGCCAGCATCTTCAGCCATGCGTATTGCAGCTTGTTGGTGTCCTGGAATTCGTCGACCAGCAGGTGGCGAAAGCGTTGCTGGTAATGTTCGCGGAGCAAGTGGTTGTCGCGCAGCAGTTCATAGGTACGCAGCATCAGTTCGCCGAAATCGACCACGCCTTCGCGCTGGCACTGGTCTTCGTAGGCCTGGTAGATCTCCACCAGCTTGCGCGTCTGCTCATCGCGCACTTCCACGTCTTTGGGGCGAAGGCCGTCTTCCTTGCTGCCGGCGATGAACCAGCCCACCTGCTTGGGCACGAAGCGCTCTTCGTCCAGCTTCATGGCCTTGATGACGCGCTTCACAGCGCTCTGCGAGTCGCTGCTGTCCAGAATCTGGAAGCCCTGCGGCAGCGCGGCCATTTTCCAGTGTGCACGCAAGAAGCGGTTGCACAGGCCGTGGAAGGTGCCGATCCACATGCCGCGCACCGGCACGGGCAACATCGCGCTCAGCCGGGTGAGCATTTCCTTGGCGGCCTTGTTGGTGAAGGTGACAGCCAGCACGCCGCCGGGGGAAACCTGTCCGGTCTGCATCAGCCAGGCGATGCGCGTCGTCAGCACCCGCGTCTTGCCCGAGCCGGCACCGGCCAGAATCAGCGAGGGCACGGCAGGCAAGGTCACCGCGGCCATCTGTTCAGGGTTCAGACCACGCAAAAGTGGCGAGCTAAGTTCAGGAAGGGTGTCCGACATCGTGGCATTCTAGGAGTGGGCCGCAAGAGGGCTGGCAGCCGATACGCGAGAGACAGGCAAAGACAACGACCATGGAAATCTTCGACTACGACAACATCCTGCTGCTGCCGCGCAAATGCGTGGTGGAAAGCCGCAGCCAGTGCGACACCACCGTGCAGTTCGGCCCGCGCCGCTTCGCCCTGCCCGTGGTGCCGGCGAACATGAAGACGGTGATCGACGAGCCCATCAGCGAGATGCTGGCGGCCAGCGGGCATTTCTATGTGATGCACCGCTTCGATCTGGACACCGTGGCCTATGCCCGGCGCATGCGGGCCAAAGGGCTGTTCGTCTCGGTCTCGTCTGGCGTGAAACCCGCTGACTTCGCCGTCATCGACGAGCTTGCCGCCAGCGGCGTGGGCGCTGACTACGTCACCATCGACATCGCCCATGGCCATGCAGACAGCGTCAAGCGCACCATCGAACACATCAAGGCCCGTTTGCCTGCAGCCTTTGTCATCGCCGGCAACGTGGCCACGCCCGAAGCCGTGATCGACCTGGAAAACTGGGGCGCCGACGCCACCAAGGTGGGCGTGGGGCCGGGCAAGGTGTGCATCACCAAGCTGAAAACAGGCTTCGGCACAGGCGGCTGGCAACTCAGCGCGCTGAAGTGGTGTGCCCGCGTGGCAACCAAGCCCATCGTGGCCGACGGCGGCATCCGCCACCATGGCGACATCGCCAAGAGCGTGCGCTTCGGCGCGGCCATGGTGATGGTGGGCTCACTCTTTGCCGGGCATGAAGAATCGCCCGGCGCCACTGTCGAAGTCGACGGCCAGCGCTTCAAGGAGTACTACGGCAGCGCCAGCGACTTCAACAAGGGCGAATACAAGCATGTCGAAGGCAAGCGCATCCTGGAGCCCATCAAGGGCGCTCTGACGGATACGCTGCGGGAAATGCACGAAGACGTGCAAAGCAGCATCAGCTACGCCGGGGGCCGCGTGCTGGCCGATTTGAAACGGGTGAACTATGTGGTGCTGGGCGGCGAGAACGCCGGTGAACACCTGTTCATGTGACCCCAGCCTTCAACGCCTTCAGCGCCTTCAGCGCCTTCAACGTACCTCCATCGCCCGACGCCGCCCGTCGATGCTTGCACCGCGCTCTGTGGCCAGCGGCGCAGCACGCGGGCACTGCCCGTTGTCGGCATGCAGCAGCGCTGCTGCCAGCAAGGGTTCGGTAGCCGCGCCAAGCGTCTGGCGAAAGTCTTCAGCCACTTCGCATTGCGCCGGCAGGCCGTCGAAATAACGGCCCTGGCCGCGTGCGTTGACGCTCTCGAAATTGACGACGCTGTAGGTGGTGCCGCAGCGCGCCGCGGGCAAGAAACCCACAGGCTTGCCGCAACTGGCCTCGCCGATGACGACCACGTCGATACCGACACCACGCAGCCCGTTCACCACTTGTTCGCTCGCAGAGCAGGTACGCCGCCCAGCCAGCACATAAACGCGCGGCGCGTCGATGGCGCGCGGCGAAGCAGCGAAACGAAAGCTGGTGTTGTTGCTGCTGGCGCGGCGGTCGTTGTAGCGCAGGTCGGCATAGATCTGCCCTTGGCCGCGGGTGCCGGCCAGATAGGAAGCCAGCGTGCCACCCACGGAGACCAGGCCACCGCCGTTGTAGCGCAGATCCAGAACGACGGCTTGCGCATTGCCAGCGCGCAGTCGCGCAAAGGCCGCGTCCAGCGGGTTCAGCAGTTGGCTGAGCATGTCTTTCACCACCACGTAACCAAGACGCTGCCCGCCTGCCGTGGTGACGATGCTGTCTTGCACCAAAGGCGTCAGCGCGTGCACGGCGGCCGTCACGGTCAAGCTGCGCTCGATGCCTACGGTATCGCGCAAGCGCAGGGTCAGTACATCGCCGGCGTTACGTGCCGTGAGTGCGGCGAAATCGTTGGCGGCGATGACGTCTGCCGCGCTGCGGCCGTTCAATGCCAGCACTTCGTCGCCCCGCCGCACGCCGGCTACAGCGGCAGGCGACAAGGCTTCGACATAGCGCACAAACAGCGGCCGGTCGGGCCGGCCCGTCACCTCCAGGCCCGCCACGGCCACGCCGTAGCCCAGCGTTTGACCATCACCATAGAAGCGGTTGTAGGACTCGGTGGATTCGCTGCCGCTCCAGCGGTCTGCTGGGAAAGCTGGGTCGGTGCCGGTGTAACGCAAGGCGCTGAAGTAGTCGGCCACGGTATCGAAGCCTGCGGCGTCGGGGCGCGGCGAAAGCCGGTTCCAGAAATACCACTCGTCCATGTAGCCGGCCAGCCAGGTCTTCTGCGCTTGCACCGTGCATTCGGCGCCCTGCGCGGTGCCGCCGCCCGGGTCTTCGGACTGGCCGCCGCCGCCACAGGCAGCAAGGGTGGCAGCCAGGGCCAGGACAGTGTGCAGTGCGAAGCGGTTCATCAGGGGGCCCACCTACAATTGAAACGCCTGTCGGACAAGACAGTTGCACCTCATTTTCCCTAGATTGCACCCCCGCCATGACCGAGCTTGCCAAATCCTTCGAACCCGCCGCCATCGAACGCCGTTGGGGCCAGGTCTGGCAATCAGGCAGCCTGCACCGGCCCACACTGGACCCGGCCAAGCCGTCGTTCAGTATCCAGCTGCCGCCGCCCAACGTGACCGGTACGCTGCACATGGGACACGCGTTCAACCAGACCATCATGGACAGCCTGACGCGCTACCACCGCATGCGCGGCTACAACACGCTGTGGGTGCCGGGCACCGACCATGCAGGCATTGCCACGCAGATCGTCGTCGAACGGCAGTTGCAAGAGAAGGGTCAATCCCGCCACGACCTGGGGCGCCAGAATTTCGTCGCGCAGGTATGGGACTGGAAAGCCAGCAGCGGCGCCACCATCACGAACCAGATGCGCCGCATGGGCGACAGCGTGGACTGGAGCCGCGAATACTTCACCATGGACGACAAGCTCTCGGCCACGGTCACCGAGACCTTTGTGCGCTTGTTCGACGAAGGCCTGATCTACCGCGGCCAGCGGCTTGTCAGCTGGGACCCGCAGTTGCAGAGCGCGGTGTCCGACCTGGAAGTGGAAAGCGAAGAGGAAGACGGCTTTCTCTGGCACATCGCTTACCCCTTGGAAGACGGCAGCGGGCAACTGGTGGTGGCCACCACACGGCCTGAAACCATGCTGGGCGACGTGGCCGTGATGGTGCACCCCGAAGACGAGCGCTACGCTGCGCTGGTGGGCAAGCAGGTGCGGCTGCCGCTGGTAAACAAGCTCATCCCGGTGATCGCCGACAGCTTTGTCGACCGTACATTCGGCACCGGGGTAGTGAAGGTCACACCGGCACACGACGCCAACGACTATGCGGTGGGCCAGCGCCATGGCCTGCCGATGATCGGCGTGCTGGACTTCCACGCCCAGGTCAACGCCAACGCGCCCGAGGCCTACCGCGGGCTGGACCGCTTCGTCGCACGCAAGCGCATCGTCGCCGACCTCGACGCCGCCGGGCTGCTGGTGGAAACGAAGAAGCACCGCCTGACGGTGCCGCGCTGCGCTCGTACCGGCCAGGTGGTCGAGCCCATGCTCACCGACCAGTGGTTCGTGGCTGTCAACAAACCCGGCAGGAATGCAGACGGCAGCATGAGCCAGAGCCTGGCCGCCCAAGCCATCCAGGCCGTGGAAAGCGGCCAGGTGCGCTTCGTCCCTGAGCAGTGGGTCAACACCTACAACCACTGGATGAATAACCTGCAGGATTGGTGCATCAGCCGGCAGCTGTGGTGGGGTCACCAGATTCCTGCCTGGTACGGCACGGGCGGCGAGATCTTCGTGGCCCGGTCTGAAGACGAAGCGCGTACGCGGGCGACTGCCGCCGGGTACAGCGGCGAGCTCAAGCGCGATGAAGACGTGCTGGACACCTGGTACAGCAGCGCCCTGGTGCCTTTCAGCACCCTGGGCTGGCCGCAAGACACGCAAGAGCAGAAGCTGTTCCTGCCCAGTACCGTGCTCGTCACCGGCTTCGACATCATCTTCTTCTGGGTTGCCAGGATGATGATGATGACCACGCACTTCACTGGCCAGGTGCCGTTCAAGGACGTCTACATCCACGGTCTGGTGCGCGACGCACAGGGCCACAAGATGAGCAAGAGCGAAGGCAATGTGCTGGACCCGGTGGACCTGATCGACGGCATCGAACTCGGCGCCTTGCTCGACAAGCGCAGCACCGGCTTGCGCAAGCCGGAAACGGCGCCGCGCGTGCGCAAGGAAACCGAGAAAGAATTTCCGCAGGGCATTCCTGCCTTCGGCGCCGACGCACTGCGCTTCACCATGGCCAGCTACGCCAGCCTGGGCCGCAATATCAACTTCGACGCCAAGCGCTGCGAGGGTTACCGCAACTTCTGCAACAAGCTGTGGAACGCCACGCGCTTCGTGCTGATGAACTGCGAAGGCCAGGACTGCGGGCTGAAGGAACACACCAAGGCCGAATGCGCCCCTGGCCAACCGTTCCATGGCTACATGCAATTCAGCCTGGCCGATCGCTGGGTGACAGGCGAATTGCAGCGCGTGGAAGACGCGGTGGCGCGCGGCTTTGCGAATTACAGGCTGGATAACGTGGCGAGTGCGGTCTACACCTTCGTCTGGGACGAATACTGCGACTGGTACCTGGAAATTGCCAAAGTGCAACTGCAACAGGCCAACGCAGCAGGTGACGAAGCGCGCGCCCGTGCCACGCGGCGCACGCTCATCCGTACGCTGGAAACCGTGCTGCGCCTGCTGCACCCGCTGGCGCCGTTCATCACGGCCGAATTGTGGGAAACGGTGGCCGTGGTGGCTGGGCGCAAATTGGCTGACAGCAACGACAGCATCGTCACCGCAGCCTACCCCGTGGCTGCGCTGAACAAGGTGGACCCGACAGCCGACGCGTGGGTGGCCCAGCTCAAGGCCGTGGTAGCTGAAAGCCGGCGCCTGCGCAGCGAGATGGGTTTGTCACCGGCTGAACGCGTGCCGCTGATGACGCATGGCGAGGCCGACTTCATCCACAGCGCCGCGCCCTGGCTGCAGGCCCTGGCCCGCCTTTCTGAAGTGCGCGTCATCGAAGCCGAGGAAGCTTTCGCGCTGGCCAGCCAGGCCGCGCCCGTGGCCATGGTGGGGCCGTTGCGGCTGGCCTTGCATGTGCAGGTGGATGTGGCGGCTGAGTCCCTCAGGCTGGGCAAGGAAATTGCGCGGCTGCAAGGCGAGATCACCAAGGCGCAGGCCAAACTGGCCAACGAAAGTTTCGTCTCCCGCGCCAAAGCCGAGGTGGTGGAACAGGAACGCGCGCGGCTGGCCGACTTCAGGCAGTCGGTGGTGCGTCTTCAGGATCAGTTGTCGCGCCTGACGTCTGCTGCGTAGCTGCTGAATAGTCGGAGGCAGAGGCAGAGGCAGACGTCGAGGCAGACAGCAGCGCACTCACCCGCCGCGCCACGGCCCAGGCACTGCGGGCACGCGACTCGCGCGTGGTCGCGGCCACACGCGGCGTGACCTGCAGGGTGTCGATACCGGCCAGCGGCCGGCCTTCATCCAGCAGCCCCGGCTCCACGCTGTCCAGCCAGGCCGCAGACAAACGCCCGCTGTGCAGCGCACGGGCCAGCGCGCGCGCGTCCAACACGGCCGAATAAGCCAGGCTGACGAACACCATGTTCGGCTTGCATTCCTCAAACAATCGCTCGCTGAACAAGCCGGTGTAGCGCGGAAAGAAGTCCAGCAACACGACCACCCCGTCGCTGGCCTGCAGCAGTTCACGCAGCCCCACCGCCGGGATGCCAGCGCGCTGCCACGCCGCATCTGCGGTGGGTACCGCCGGGTCGTAGCCCAATACCGTGCTGCCGAAAGCGGCCAAGAGCTGCGCCAGCGGGCGGCTGGCCGGCGCCAGACCCACCAGCCCCACGGTCGAGCCGCCCAGTTCGCGACCCACCAGCAGGCCTTCAGCGCTGATCACGGGCATGCGGCGCAGCAACTGCAGCAAGGCGCCCACTGCGAATTCAGCTTCTGCCATGGCGCTGGCAGTGGCCGGGCGAACGACCTCGATGCCAGCACGCGCGCAGGCTTCCAGGTCGATGTTGTCGGCGCCCACAGACAGCCGCGCCACCACCTTCAGACGAGATACCCGGCGCAGGGCCACGGCGTCCAGTGCCACAGAAGGCGGCACCACCAACGCGCGCGCCTCGGCCAGCGCGTCGCTGAAAGCCTGCGGTTGCTGTGCCAGTTCGGGCGCGTAGTGAACGGCATGGCGCGCACTCAGCCAAGCCAGCACCTGGGCATCGATGGGCTCGACGATCAACACGTCCATCACAGGCAGAGCGGTCCTCGTCACGGGTTTACGCGGGTTCGCGCGGGCACGCATGCCAGAATGCTGCGACTGCAGCGACCCACAAAGAGCACCATGCTAGTTCAGAAGGCCATCTTCCCTGTTGCCGGTCTCGGCACACGCTTCCTGCCGGCCACCAAGGCACAACCCAAGGAAATGCTGCCGGTGGTGGACAAGCCGCTGATCCAGTACGCCGTGGAAGAAGCCTACGCCGCCGGCGTTCGCGAAATGATCTTCGTCACCGGCCGCCACAAACGCCCGATCGAAGATCATTTCGACATGACCTTCGAGCTGGAAGTGGCGCTGGAGAAAAGCGCCAAGCACGAACTGCTGGAAGTGGTGCGCAGCGTCAAGCCCGACGACATGGAATGCATTTATGTGCGCCAGCCGCAGGCCCTGGGCCTGGGGCACGCCGTGCTGTGCGGCCAGCGCCTCGTGGGCAACCAGCCCTTCGCGGTGTTGCTGGCCGACGACCTCATGGTGGGCGAGCCGCCTGTGCTGAAACAGATGGTCGATCAGTACGACGAATGGCGGGCGTCGATCCTGGCAGTGCAGGAAGTGCCGGCCGAACACACCCGCCGCTACGGCATCGTCGCTGGCATCGAGGTCAACGACCGCTTGATGGACGTGCAGCGCATCGTCGAAAAGCCGGCACCGGAAGACGCGCCTTCGCGGCTGGGTGTGGCCGGCCGCTACATCTTGACGCCGGGTGTCTTTCATGAAATCGCGACGCAGCACAGAGGTGTGGGCGGCGAAATTCAGCTCACTGACGGTATCGCCTCCTTGCTGCGCCGAGAGAAGGTCTTTGCTTACCGCTACGAAGGAAAACGCTACGACTGCGGCAGCAAGGAAGGCTTCCTGGAAGCCAACGTGGAGCTGGCACTCATGCACCCGCAGTTGGGGCCGGGCTTTCGCGACTATCTGCGTTCGTTGGAACTGTGACGGCCTCTGTGCCGGTGGCTGTTCAGCGCCGGCGCAGGATGTGAATGAAGTCGCTGCCTTGGGTGGTCTGTTCGACCAACTCATTGCCGGTCTGGCGAGCAAACGCCTGAAAGTCGCGATTGGAACCGGGATCGGTAGAGACGATGCGCAAAGTTTCACCCGCGACCATATCGGCCAGGGCTTTTTTGGCCTTCAGGATCGGAAGCGGGCAATTGAGACCCCGCGCGTCTAGTTCTTTGGTCATGTCCATGGTGGCTTAGTCTACAGGCGCTCATTCAAACGTCGCGCAGACGGCCATCAACTTTCCATGAAAGTGGGCTCGATGCCGCGACCACGCAACCAGTCAGCCAAAGCCTGCCCCGTGCCGGCACGCCAGCAGCGCAACGCAGCCGGCTCGAACAGCTTGTATTCGGCCAGTTCAGGCGACAAATGAATGTCACCGGTCACCTGCACGTGGTAGGCAATGATGAGCTGGTTCATGCGTTGGAAGTCGTAAACGCCGATCAGTGACAACTGATTCGCCTGCAGCGCGGTTTCTTCCAGCACCTCGCGCGCCATTCCTTCTTCAGCCGTCTCACCCGCTTCCATGAAGCCCGTGATCAGAGCGAACATGCGCCCGGACCAGGCGGCATTGCGTGCCAGCAACACCTGCCCGTTCCTGTCGGTGCACTCGACCACGGCCGCCAGCACAGGTATGGGGTTGTTCCAGTGCGTGAAGCCGCATGCCGGGCAGCGCCAGCGCGCTTTCGGGCCGCCATCTTCTTCGCGTTCAAGCCAGCGCAGCGCCGTGCCGCAGTCCAGGCAAAAGCGAGGCGGCTTCAAGCGGGAAAGATGCCGGTGGAGAGATACCGGTCGCCACGGTCGCAGACGATGAAGACGATGGTGGCGTTTTCTACCTGGCGTGCCACTTGCAAAGCTGTCCAGCAGGCGCCAGCAGCAGAAGGCCCGCAGAACAGGCCTTCTTCACGCGCCAGGCGGCGCGCCATGTCTTCGGCGTCAGCCTGGCTCACGAGCATCAGTTCATCGACCTGCCGGGCGTCGTAAATCTTCGGCAGGTACTCCTCGGGCCACTTGCGGATACCCGGGATGCGCGAGCCTTCGCTGGGTTGCGCACCGACGATGCGCACCTGCGGGTTCTGCTCCTTCAGGTAGCGCGAGACTCCTGTGATGGTGCCCGTGGTGCCCATGGCGCTGACGAAATGGGTCACGCGGCCCTGCGTGTCGCCCCAGATTTCCGGGCCGGTGGTGTCGAAATGCGCTTGCGGGTTGTCGGCGTTGGCGAACTGGTCCAGCACACGGCCCTTGCCCTCGGCCTGCATGCGCAAAGCCAGGTCGCGGGCGTTTTCCATGCCGCCAGACCGGGGCGTCAGGATCAGTTCTGCGCCGAAAGCCTTCATCGTCTGCGCGCGTTCGATCGACAGGTCTTCGGGCATCACCAGCACCATGCGGTAGCCGCGAATGGCAGCAGCCATGGCCAGGGCGATGCCGGTATTGCCCGATGTCGCCTCGATCAGGGTGTCGCCAGGCTTGATTTCGCCGCGCGCCTCGGCGCTGCGGATCATGGCGATGGCGGGGCGGTCTTTCACCGAGCCTGCGGGGTTGTTGCCTTCCAGCTTGCCCAGGACGACATTGCCACGAGCCTCAGCCTCGGCTGCGACGCGTTGCAGGCGCACCAGGGGTGTGCGGCCGATGGTGTCTTCCAGGCTCAGGTACTTGTGCATTCCTTCATTGTGGCAGCGACGCTTTGGCCCCTGTCGGGAAAAGCGCAGAGGCCATGAGATACTTTCGGCCCCTGCAGCCCGGCTGTGGGGCCGATAGCCCGCGTGACGAAATCGGTAGACGTAGCGGATTCAAAATCCGCCGCCGCAAGGCGTGCCAGTTCGAGTCTGGCCGCGGGCACCACGGGGTTCTGGTCATCTGCCAGTTCAACCTCACCCTCCACCTGTTCAAACCAAGCGCTTTATCTGGGCCCACGGCCCCCTGCACATGCCGCCGCTGCCGCCCGTTACCAAAGCCATCATGCTGTTCTGCACGGCGATGTTCTGCCTGCAGGTGTTTGTGCCGCTGGAACGCTGGTTGGCGCTGTGGCCGCTGGCCAGTGGTCTCTTTGCGCCCTGGCAGATGCTGACCTACGGCGTTTTGCATGGCGGGATGTTCCATCTGTTCTTCAACATGCTGGGCCTGTGGATGTTCGGGTCCGAGCTGGAACGCTTGTGGGGCGGCAAGCGCTACATCCAGTTCCTGGTCGCTGGCGTCTTCGCCGCTGCCGTGGCCCAGCTGGTGGTGACGTCCATGACCGGGTCGATGGCTCCCACGGTGGGCGCCTCGGGCGGTCTGTTTGCCCTGCTGCTGGCATTCGGCATGCTGTTTCCAGACCGCATCATCATGCCGCTGTTCCCGCCCATTCCGATGAAGGCGCGCACCTTTGTCATCGTCTTCGGCGCGATCGAGCTGATCCTGGGCTACGTGGACCGCAGCGGCGTTGCACATTTCGCCCACCTGGGCGGCATGGTGGGTGGCTACCTGATGATTCGCTACTGGCGGCGCCAGCCGCCTTTTGGTCGCCGTTAGATTGCCGTTAGATTGCCGTTAAAGCGCCGTTAGAGCGCACAGCGCCAGACCAAAGCCCCTGACGAAGCCAGGGCGCCAGGAACGTTTCATGCTCATGGTGGTGGAAGCTTTCCATCAGGAGTTCTCGATGCAGAAATTGCGTTTTCGCATGGCTTGCCTGGCGTTTTTGACGCTCATCCACCTGCTTTGTCTGACCGGGCAGGCAGCAGCAAGCCCCATCGAAGAACAGTCGCGCGCGCTGGAGCGTGCCTCCCAGTCCGTGCTGGGTGTGCGCGCTGTGGCCGTGGAAGGCGCCCGCACCGCCCGCACCCTGGGGCGCGAGCGCGAGGGTTCCGGCGTGCTCATCGACCGCAAAGGCCTGGTGCTGACCATCGGCTATCTGGTGCTGGAAGCCGAGCACGTGGAACTGACCACACACGACGGCAGGCGCTTACCCGCCCGCGTGGTGGCGTACGACCTGGCCACCGGCTTCGGCCTGGTTCAGGCGCTGGCGCCGCTGGCGCTGGAACCCGCACCGCTGGGCGACATCGCCCGCATACAAGATCGCGAACCGCTGCTGGTAGTCAGCGGCAGCCGCGAAGGAAGCAATATCGGCATTGCCACACTGGCCAGCCGCCGGGCGTTTTCAGCCTATTGGGAATACCACCTGGACGAAGCCCTGTACACCACGCCGGCCCGGCGCGACCATGCCGGCGCGGGCTTGTTCAACCACCAAGGCGAACTGCTGGGTGTGGGCTCGCTGATGTTGCCCGAGGTGCGGGATGCAGCGATACCCGGCGCAGCGCGCCAGGCCGGTAACCTGTTCGTGCCCGCGAGTCTGCTTCAACCGGTGTTGAGTGAATTGCTGGCACAGGGCCGTTCCAGCGCCAGCCTGCGCGCCTGGATCGGCCTGAACTGCACAGAAGCCGATGGCCAGGTACGCATCGCCCGCGTGGCTGAAGACAGTCCCGCCGACGTGGCCGGGCTGGCAGCGGGCGACCGCATCGTCGCTATCGACGGCATCCCCGTGGGGGCGCTGGCGGTGTTGTGGAAGACGCTGTGGGCCCAGCAACCCGCAGCGCGACAGGTCGAGCTGGACATCCTGCGTCAAGGCCAGCCGATGCGCATCACCGTGTATTCCGTAGACCGCGCCTGGACGCTGCGGCGGGCCGAAGGTGTCTGACAGCCGAAGTCTGAAAGCAGAAAGCAGCTTTCATGTGCCGCGCAGACCGTCTTCGACCGTGGGATAGCGCAGCCGCACGCCAAGTTCTTGCTTCAAGCGCTGATTGCCCAAGCGGCGTGATTCGCTCATGAAGCTCAGCAGCACCGGGCTCAACTGTTGGCTAGCTTGCTCGCGGCTGATGCGCGGCGGGCGTGGCAGGCCGCACAGGTCAGCAGCCAGATCGAAGTAGTCGCCCATCTTCAAGTCGCTGTCGTCGCTGGCGTGCACCACGCGCTGCGGCAGGCCACGCCACAAGGTGGCCACGCAAATGCGCGCCAGGTCATCGGCATGGATGTGGTTGGAGTAGACATCGTCGGCCTGCCTCAAGGCCGGTGTGCCGCGCAACAGGCGTTCGCGCGGGTGGCCACCCGGCCGGTCGCCCGCGTAAATGCCCGGAATGCGCAAAATGCTCACGCACGCACCTGTGGTGCGCCCATAGGCGCGCACCAGTGTTTCGGCGGCCACGCGGCGGCGAGCGCGGTCGCTGGCAGGCGCGACAGGGCGCGTTTCATCAACAAGCTCGCCGGCACAGTCGCCGTACACACCGCTGGTGCTGGCATAGACCAAACGCTGCGGCGGCGAGCCGCAGCGCAGCAAGGCTTGAAGCAAGTGGGCAGTGCGCGGGTCGCCCAAGCCCTGGCCCGGTGGTGGCGCCAGATGCAGAACCGATGTCGTCAGCCGCGCCACGCTGGCCAGACGCTGCAGGCTGGCGGCATCGTCCAGGTTGCCCAGAACGGGAATGGCGCCTGCTGCACGCAGGCGGGACAGTCGCTCAGGCGACGAAGTCAGAGCCCAAATAATGAAACGCGGTCGCAGCAAGCGCAGTACACGCATGCCGATATCGCCGCAGCCTATGACCAGAAGACTGGGCCGCGAACGGGGCATCGTGGGCATCGGATGGCATTCAGGAAGAGGGCAGCGGGCACAATCGGAATATCAAGTTTAAGTGGCACGCCATGAGTTTCTCCATCACCCTGCAGCCCTCGCAACGCAGCTTTTCTGTCGAACGCGATGAGGCCATCCTCGCAGCCGCCATTCGCCAGGGCATCGGCCTGCCCTATGGATGCCGCGACGGCGCCTGCGGTTCTTGCAAAAGTCGGCTGCTGCAAGGCCGCGTCATTCACGGCGCGCATCAGCAAAAAGCCTTGTCAGCGGCCGAAGAAGAAGCGGGCTTCGTGCTCACCTGCTGCGCCGCGCCGCAGACGGATTGCGAGATAGAGGCGCGCAGCGTGCCTGGTGCCGGTGAGTATCCGGTGCTGAAGCTGCCCAGTCGCGTGCTCAGCATCACCAAGCCGGCCGTCGATGTGGCCGTGATGCGCTTGCAGCTGCCCGCCAACCAGAACCTGCAATACCGCGCCGGCCAGTATGTGGAATTCATCCTGCAGGGCGGCGTGCGACGCAGTTACAGCATGGCAAATGCGCCCCATCTGCTGGGCAGCCCGCCGGCCATCGAACTGCACCTGCGACACATGCCTGGTGGGCGTTTTACCGATCACGCGTTCGGTACATTGAAGGAAAAAGACATCCTGCGCATGGAAGGCCCGTTTGGCAGCTTCTTCTTGCGCGAAGAATCGGTCAAGCCCATCGTGCTGCTGGCCAGCGGCACCGGCTTCGCCCCGATCAAGGCCATCATCGAACACATTCAGCACAAGGCCATCACACGGCCCGCGGTGTTGTACTGGGGTGCCAGGCGCAAAGCCGACCTGTATATGCACGACTGGGCACTGCAGGCAGCGTCCAGCATGCCCAACCTGCGCTACGTGCCAGTGTTGTCAGAATCCAGCGCTGAAGAGGACTGGACCGGCCGCACGGGCTTCGTCCACAACGCTGTGATGGCCGACCTGCCCGACCTGTCTGGGCACGAGGTTTACGCCTGCGGGGCCCCCCTGATGGTGGAAGCCGCTGAGCACGATTTCGTTGTCCGCTGCATGTTGCCGGCAGACGCGTTCTTTGCAGACTCGTTCACTTCAGAAGCCGACAAGGCAGACGCCGCAGTGTCTGCCGTCAGCTGAAAGCAAACTCACACCCGGTTGGTTTACTTCTTGGGGGCTGGCTTCGGGGTGGCTGGCCGGGCAGCTGCGGGCCTCGGCGCTGCTGTCGCGGGTCTGGCTGGAGCGACAGCCGCGGGCGCAGCCGAGGTTGGTGCGCCTGTCTGGTTGCCGTCAACACCCAGGCGCCCACCCGTGCCCAAGCCACCCTTGACAGTCTGGGCTTTGTAGCTGCGCAGTGCCTTGACCATCTGGTTATAGGAATCGGCAAAGGCAGTCACGATCACCTTGCCTTGCGGCGTGCTGGCGTACCCGCCGCCGCCCGCGCCCAGCCCGCCCGTGAAGGCGGCGCCAAAGATACCGAAGTCCATGTTGCCAGCTGTGCCCTCAGCGGCGGAAATCTGCACGCCTGAACGGTTGTCTATGAGCAGCAGCGTGGTCGATGCTTCGTTCTTCGACATGCTGCCAGCCACCACTCCGGCCACCGCGCCCAAGACGCCGAAACCTGAGACCAGACCACCTGCCGCGCCACCGGTCTTGCCGCTGAACTGAATGGCCGGGCTCATGGTGAAGTCGGCAGAAACCATCTGCCCTTGGCCAAAGTTGCTGCCGCCGCGCATTTCGCCGCTCTGCTGCAATTCGCGTTCACGCATCATGTTGCCCATGGCACGGCCGCGTTCGACGATGACGAAGCAGTTGCTCTGCTGGATCATCAGGCGCAGCACCGGCAACGTGGAACCCAGGCGCTGTTCGCGCAACTGGAAATACCAAGGCGCGTTGACGTCTTCTTCCATCGCCAGCGTGCCCAGCGATTCAGAGCATTTTTCCAGCGTGCTGTTGGCATTGTCTGTGGTGCCACCGCCTGCAGCGCCTGTGACCGTGCCCTTGTTTTCGCCCATCTTGGGTGCTGTAGCCATGCAACCGGTCAGAAAGGCGACCGAAGCCGCCAGCGTGCTCAGTCGCAACAGGCGTGAACCGCAAAGTAGGCGGTGGTTGGATTCGTGCTGATTCATGGGGCCTCCTGGGCATATGCGCCGGATGTCAGGCTCCCTCTCCCGCAGGGGTTGCTCTTTACCGGCAGCTGCGCATGATATCCAGCGTACCCCCTGCCGCACACACCCCTAAGATGGTGCTGCAGCCTCGGGCTGAAAGAGGGCAGCAAGCAGATCTTAGATACGCTTACTCATTGCCTCGCTCATTCGCCCAGGTAGGCTTCGCGCACCTTGGGGTTGCGCAACAGGGCCTTGGCCTCGCCCGTCATCGTCACTTCGCCTGAATCCATGACATAGCCGCGGTCGGCCAGCCCCAATGCACGGCTGGCGTTCTGTTCGACCAGCAGCACGGTGGTGCCACGTTTGTGAATGTCGGCCACCACCTCGAAAATCTTGTCGACCATGATCGGGCTCAAGCCCATGCTGGGCTCGTCCAGCAGCAGCACCTTGGGGCGGGCCATCAGCGCGCGGCCCATGGCCAGCATCTGCTGTTCTCCGCCGCTCATGGTGCCGGCCAGTTGCGAGCGGCGTTCCTTCAGGCGCGGAAATATGCCGAACACCTTGTCGATATCGGCATCGATTTCCTTGTCGTTGCGGATGAAGGCGCCCATCTGCAGGTTTTCAGTGATGGTCATCCGCGAAAAGGTGCCGCGGCCCTCGGGCACCATCACGAGGCCTTGCTTGACCAGGTCCCAGGGGCCCTGCCCCTTGATCGGCTTGTCCAAGTACTCGATGCCACCTTCAGCCACCGGCTGCGTGCCGGTGATGGCCTTGAGCGTGGTCGTCTTGCCTGCACCGTTGGCGCCGATCAGGCAGACCAGTTCGCCCTCGAAGACCTCAAAGCTCACGCCCTTGACGGCCTGAATGCCGCCGTAGGCCACTTTCAGGTTGGAAACTTTCAGCATGCATGCAGCCATGGTGCGCTTTCAGTTGTGGCCGGAGCCCAGATAGGCCTCGATCACTTTCTCGTTTTTCACCACTTCGGCAGGCGTACCTTCGGCGATTTGTTTGCCGTAGTCCAGCACCGTCATGCGGTCGCACAGTCCCATCACCAGCTTCACGTCGTGTTCGATGAGCAAAATGGTTCGGCCGTCATTGCGGATGCGGTCGATCAGCTCGCGCAGCACCACTTTTTCCGTGGCGTTCATGCCGGCTGCGGGCTCGTCCAGCGCGATCAGCTTGGGATCGGTGGCGAGCGCACGCGCGATTTCCAGCCGGCGTTGATCGCCGTAGCTCAGCGTGCGCGCACGGAAATCGGCGTAGTGACCGATGCCCACGTATTCCAGCAATTCTTGCGCACGATCGGCGATCGCTTTTTCTTCAGCCTTGAAGCCCGGCGTACGGAACACCGCGCCCAGCAAGCCAGACTTGGTGCGCACATGGCGGCCGACCATGACGTTTTCCAGCGCCGTCATCTCGGCAAACAGCCGGATGTTCTGGAACGTGCGCGCAATGCCCTGCTTGGCTACCTCGTGCACCGCACTGGGCTTGTAGGGCTGACCGCCGAGCTCGAAGCTGCCGCTGTCAGGCGTGTACAGCCCCGTGATCACGTTGAAGAAAGTGGTCTTGCCGGCACCGTTGGGACCGATCAAGCCGTAAACCTGGCCAGGTTCGATCTTGATGCCCACGTCAGACAGAGCCTGCAATCCGCCAAAGCGTTTGCTCACGCCCTGCACATGCAAGACAGCGTTGCTCATGCCGCACTCCCGGACTTCGCTGGCGTGTTGGGCAAGGGCGAACCAGGAGAAGGCGCATCGGGCACCGCCGCAGCCGCGCCCTTGCCATGTTCCCGCGCCGGCCACAGGCCCCGCGGGCGCAGCAGCATGATGGAGATCATGGCCAGCGCGATCAGCAACTGGCGCAGGATGGACGCGTCCAAACGGCCACCCGTCAACTGCTGCAGCGGCCCGGCGACATAGCGCAGCACTTCGGGCAGTGCCGCCAGCAGCACCGCGCCCAAGATGACGCCGGGCAAGTGGCCCATGCCGCCGAGCACCACCATGGCCACGATCATGATGCTTTCCTGCAGGCTGAAAGACTCTGGCGAAACGAAGCCCTGGAACGACGCGAACATCGCGCCGGCCACGCCACCAAACGTGGCGCCCATGCCGAAGGCCAGCAGCTTCATGTTGCGCGTGTTGATACCCATTGCTTTGGCTGCGATCTCATCTTCGCGAATGGCCATCCAGGCACGGCCGATGCGGCTGACTTCAAGCCGGTGGCAGATGATCACGCTGATCACCACCAGCGACAGGAACAGGTAGTAATACAACGTGACCGACGGGATGGTGAAGTCGCCGATGGTCAGGCTCTTGCCGAAATCGATGCCGAAGAAACTCAGCGAATCGATACGGTCAAGCCCGCGCGGGCCGTTGGTGATGTTGATCGGGTGTTCCATGTTGTTCAGGAACACACGGATGATTTCGCCGAAGCCCAGCGTGACGATGGCCAGATAGTCGCCGCGCAATTTAAGTACCGGCGTGCCCAGCATCACGCCAGCCAGCCCTGCCAGGCCGGCCGCCAATGGAATGACCAGCCAGATTGGCGAATGAATTCCGTTCGGAAACATCTGCGCGATCCAGGCGAAGTTTTCCGCCAGGTGCGGGCTGGCCAGCAGCGCATACATATAGGCGCCCACGGCATAGAACGCAACGAAACCCAGGTCCAGCAAGCCGGCATAGCCCACCACGATGTTCAGGCCCAGGGCCAGCAACACGTACAGCAGTGCCAGCGCCAGTATGCGCACCCAACCGGCACCCAGGCCGCCCACCTGCATCAGCAGCGGCAAGGCCATCAAGGCGATGGCACAAACGAAGAAGACGATGATCTTGTTGGTCATGGTGTGTTCCCGCTTGACCATGCTCATGCTCGATCAGCCACGCGCTCACCCAGCAAGCCCTGGGGCCGCAAGGTCAGCACGAGGATGAGGGCCACGAAGGCGAAGATGTCGGCGTAGTGGCTGCCCAAGATGCCCCCGGTCAGCACACCCAGGTAACCCGCACCCAAGGCTTCGACCAGGCCCAGCAGCAGGCCGCCCACCACGGCACCGGCCAGGTTGCCTATGCCCCCCAGCACGGCAGCCGTGAAGGCCTTCAGCCCAGGCAGGAAGCCCATCGAATGCTGCACCGTGCCGTAGTTGGCCGCCCACATCACCCCGGCCACGGCGGCCAGCGCAGCGCCGATGATGAAGGTGGCCGAGATGACCGTGTCCGGCTTGACGCCCATCAACGCGGCCACGCGCGGGTTCTCGGCCGTGGCGCGCATCGCGCGGCCGAGCTTGGTCTTGTTCACCAGGTACATCAGGGCCGCCAGCATCACAGCCGTGACGCCCAGGATCAGACACTGCGTGACGCTGATGACGGGGCCACCCAGGTTGATGGGCTCGATGGGCAACAGCAGCGGATATGGCTTGGGATTGGGCTTCCAGATGATCATCGCCAGCGTCTGCAGCAACAGGCTCACGCCCATGGCGGTGATCAGCGGTGCCAGGCGCGGTGCGTCGCGCAGCGGGCGGTAAGCCAATTTTTCGATGCTGAAGTTCAGCGCTGCGCACACGGTGATCGCACAGGCAATCGAGATGAGAAGCAAGAACCAGCCCGGGATGCCGCTCTCGGCCATCGAGCTGACAACCATCCAGCTCACCAGTGCGCCCACCATGAGCACCTCACCGTGGGCGAAATTGATGAGGTTGATGATGCCGTAGACCATGGTGTAGCCCAAGGCCACCAGGGCATACATGCTGCCGAGCACCAGACCGTTGATGATCTGCTGGAAGAAGGTTTCCATCGAGTAGGAGGCTCCTGTTGGACTTCGTTTTAGCTGGCGAGCACCAGCGTATGCAAGGATCTGGCCATGTGTCCTTGTGCCAGTGCGGCGCGATTCTAGGCGCCGGTTCAGGCTCTCCCGAGCGGGCTTACCTACCCCCGCGCCGCGTCGTTCAAGGCGCGCAGCTCCGCCAGGCGTTCACCGATGCGCTGCTCCAGGCCCCTGGGCGCGGGTGAATAGAAGCGCCGCCCCGTCAGGCCTTCAGGCAGATAGTCCACGCCTGCTGCAAATGCGCCGGGTTCGTCATGGGCGTAGCGGTAGCCGGCACCGTGGCCCATTTGCTTCATCAAACGTGTTGGCGCGTTGCGCAGATGCACCGGCACAGGCCGCGTACCTTCTTCCTTCACCAGCGCGCGCACTTCGTTCCAGGCGGTGTAGACGGCGTTGGACTTGGGTGCCATGGCCAGGAAAACAGCGGCCTCGGCCAGCGCCAGTTCGCCTTCAGGCGAGCCCAGGCGCTCGTAGACTTCAGCCGCATCCAGGGCCAAGCGCAAGGCGCGTGGGTCGGCCAGGCCGATGTCTTCGCAAGCCATGCGCACCAGGCGGCGGGCCAGGTAGCGCGCGTCCATGCCGCTGTCGAGCATGCGCGCCAGCCAATACAAGGCACCGTCCGGGTCGCTGCCGCGAATGCTCTTGTGCAGGGCAGAGATCTGGTCATAGAAAACGTCGCCACCTTTGTCGTGTCGGCGCAGCATCTGCCCCAGGGTCTGCTCCAGCAAGGCTTCATCCAGCACGGGAGCCTGGCCATGCGCTGCCACCAGGTTTTCATAGCCGTTGAGCAAGCGGCGCGCATCGCCATCGGCATGGGCCAGCAATTGCAGGCGAGCTGCGTCGGTCATGGCCGGAGCTTGCAACAGGGCTTGTGCCCGCAGCAGCAGTTCTGCCAGTTCTTCCTCAGTCAGCGCTTGCAGCACATGCACGCTGGCGCGCGAAAGCAAGGCCGCATTGACCTCGAATGAAGGGTTCTCGGTGGTGGCGCCGATGAAGCTGAACAGACCCGATTCCACGTGCGGCAGGAAGGCGTCCTGCTGTGCCTTGTTGAAGCGATGGACTTCGTCGACAAAGACCACGCAGGCGCGGCCCAGCTGCTGTTGCGCGCGCGCCTGCTCGACAGCTTCGCGGATGTCCTTCACGCCTGCCAGCACGGCCGACAAGGTGATGAAGTGGGCCTGGCCTGCCCCCGCCAGCAGCCGCGCCAGGGTGGTCTTGCCCACGCCTGGCGGGCCCCAGAGAATGATCGACGGCAACCTGCCCTGGCCCAGTGTGGCAAACGCGCTGTGCAAGGGCCTGCCAGGCGCCAGCAGATGGCGTTGGCCAACGACGCTTTCAAGCCGCTGCGGCCGCAATCGCTCGGCCAGGGGCGGCAGGCCAGCAGCCGGTGCGTCGCCTGCGAAAAGGCTGTCCTGCACCGCGACGGCTGGGCTCTACTGCTCGATCACATCCGCACCCGCAGGGGGCACGAAGCGAAAGCGCTCAGGCGCGATGGTGGCGTTGGGCGTGAAGCCGGCAAAGCGCAGCAGCGACTTCTGCCCGAAGCTGTCCAAGATCTCCACCGCAGCAAGCTGGCCGCCCTTGAAGCCCACACGCATGCTCTGAAACGCGCCGTCCTTGGCCTTGGGGACCGCTACAGCCCATTCCAGACCATCTGCCGCAGGCGCGTCGCTGAGCAGGAAGTCGCTGTCCAGAGACTGCCCCGCCAGCAGCGCCGCCGGTGTCGCACCCAAGGCCTTGCCCATGGCGCGTGAACTCGCCTGGTTCAGGTCGGCGTCGAAGATCCAAACCTTCTGCCCGTCACCCACGATCAACTGCTCGAAAGGCGAGGTGTAGGCAAAGCGGAAACGCCCGGGACGAACGAACTCAAAGTCGCCACTGGACTGCTTTTTGCGAACGCCGTCAGGCGCGGTGACGGTCTGCGTGAAGCTGGCTTTGCCCGACTTCACGCTGCGCACGAATTCGCGCAGTGTCTCCACCGTGTCGGCCTGCGCCGCACCGCACAAAGCCAAGGCGCTGGCCAACAAGCCACCGCGAAGCCATCCAAGTCGTTTCATATGCAGTGTGTGCCTTTGTTTACTCGTCCCGCTTGGGCACGAGGATGTCGCGGTTGCCGTTGTGGCCCATGCCCGATACGACACCCTGCGCTTCCATTTGTTCCAGCAGCCGTGCAGCACGGTTGTAGCCGATGCGCAGATGGCGCTGCACCAGCGAGATGCTGGCCTTGCGGTGCTGCAGCACCACGGCCACGGCCTGGTCGTACAGCGCATTACTCTCGCCACCGGGGCCGATATTGCCGCCGCCCGGACCCAGGGCGGCTTCGCCTTCGCCGGCATCCAGGGTGCCCCCTTCCAGAATGCCTTCGATGTAGTTCGGCTCGCCCTGCGTTTTCAAGTAGCTGACAACGCGGTGCACCTCGTCGTCGCTGACGAAAGCGCCGTGTACGCGGATGGGAACGCCGCCACCCGGCGCCAGGTAAAGCATGTCGCCCTGGCCCAGCAGAGCCTCGGCACCCATCTGGTCCAGGATGGTTCTGCTGTCGATCTTGCTGCTGACCTGAAAGCTCAGCCGCGTGGGGATGTTGGCCTTGATGAGGCCGGTGATCACGTCCACGCTGGGCCGCTGCGTCGCCAGGATCAGGTGGATGCCAGCCGCGCGCGCCTTCTGCGCCAACCGGGCGATCAACTCCTCGATCTTCTTGCCCACCACCATCATCAGGTCGGCCAACTCGTCGATGACGATGACCACGTGGGGCAGGCGGTCCAGCGGTTCTGGCTCGTCGGGCGTCAAGCTGAAAGGGTTGCCGATCTTCTCGCCGCGCTCGGCGCTGTCGGCCAGCTTCTTGTTGTAGCCACCCAGGTTGCGCACGCCCAGCTTGCTCATCAGCTTGTAGCGTCGCTCCATTTCCCCCACGGCCCAGTTCAGCGCGTGGGCAGCCTGCTTCATGTCGGTAACCACGGGCGCCAGCAGATGCGGAATGCCTTCGTAGACACTCATCTCCAGCATCTTTGGGTCGATGAGGATCAAGCGCACATCGCGCGCTTCGGCCTTGTAGAGCAGGCTGAGGATCATCGCGTTGATGCCCACGCTTTTGCCAGAGCCCGTGGTGCCGGCCACCAGGCAATGCGGCATCTTCGCCAGGTCGGCCACCATGGGGTTGCCCACGATGTCCTTGCCCAGGCCGATGGTCAGCATCGACGCAGAAGCGTTGTAAATCTCGGAACCCAGGATTTCGCTCAGGCGGATGGTCTGCCGCCGTGCATTCGGCAGTTCCAGGGCCATGTAGTTCTTGCCCGGGATGATCTCGACCACGCGGATGCTGACCAGGGACAGCGCTCGCGCGAGGTCCTTGGCCAGGTTCACCACCTGCGCGCCTTTCACGCCAGTGGCGGGCTCGATCTCATAGCGTGTGATTACCGGGCCGGGCGAAGCCGCCACCACACGCACTTCCACACCGAAGTCCTTCAGCTTCTTCTCGATCAGCCGGCTGGTCATTTCCAGCGTTTCAGGCGTCACCAGCGGCTCGCGGCCGCGCACGACGTCCACGCCGTCGAGCAGGTCAACCTGCGGCAGCTTGGTCTGCGACAACTCGGCGAACAGCGGTTTCTGGCGTTCTTTCAGCACCCGTTGCGAAGGCTGGATGTCGGGTGCGGCTTGGGCGATGACGATGGGCGCGTGGGTTGGGCTGTAACCAGCGCCAACGCCAGCGCTCTCAGTCGTGCCCTGCTGCGCATCGCCCACCAGCACCTCGCGCTCGCGCAGGGCTTGTTCACCAATGCGCCGGTCTTCCTGTTGCTCGATGAGGCCTTGGCGGCGCTGGCGCAACTGATCGAACCGTCGCCCGATGGCATCAGCCAGCGCCACCCAGGAAAACCGCAGTGCCAAGGCCATGCCGATGACGAGCATCGCGATCCACAGCACCCCCGAACCTGCGAATCCCAGCCAGCGGGTGGACGTGGGCCCCAGCACCAGCCCCAGTACGCCGCCGGCGTGCCCTGGCAGCAGGCTTTCCCAGCGATACAGGCGGGTCCATTCCAGGGCCGCACTGGCACACAACAACAGCGCCAGGCCCGCCCAGAACATCCAGCGCGGGCGGGCAGCGGCTGTACTGGCAGCGCCCGGCCGCATCTGCCCGGCCAGGGCGGCCAGCCAGGCGCGCAGGCCCACAGGCACCAACCACCAAGCAGAAAAGCCGAACAGGAAGTAGGCCAGGTCAGCAGCGCGTGCGCCCAGCAGCCCCACGTGATTACGCAAAGCCTCACCGGTGCCCGAGGTGGTGAACCCGGGGTCGCTGCTGTTGTAGCTGACCAGGGCCAGGCAGAAAAGCAGCCAGGCAAGTGCGCCCAGCGTCAGCGCGGTCTGATCGCGCCAACCCGGCGGTGCTGCGCTGGCTTGCGCTGGCTGTGATTCGGCTGCGGCAAAGCCTTCGCCGCGCATGGCACCCAAGGGAAAGCTCATAGCGACATTGTCGCCGAACGAACCGGCGTGGCGGCAGACCTCAGTCGTTCTGCAAACGGTTCTTGATGACCACCCAGCCGTTGTCCTGGGTCTCGATCACGCCTCGCTCTTCCAGGTCTTTCATCACCCGGCTGACCATTTCGCGCGAGGCGCCCACCACCTTGGCCATGTCCTGCCGGCTGACCTTGTGGCGAATGGTCTTGACCTCTTCGATGTCGTCGGCCATGTCCAGCAGCGTGCGCGCAACGCGTCCATAGACATCCAGCAGCGCCAGTGACTCGATCTGACGGTCTGCGTTGCGCAGCCGCTTGACCAAGCCGCGCATGATGCCGTAGCTGAGCGTGCTGTTTTCAGGCAGGCAGCGGGCGAAATCGACGCGTGCCAACACCAGCATGTCGGTTTGTATTTCTGCGCGTACCGTGGCCGAATGCGGCTCGTTGTCGATGAGGCTCATCTCGCCTACGTAGTCGCCGCTTTCCAACACGGCCAGGATGACCTCTCGCCCGCGGGTGTCGGCCGTCAGCACGCGTGCACGGCCGTTCAGCAGGATGAACAGCGCATTGCTTTTGCGCCCCTGCTCCACTACCAGTTCGCCGCGGCGGAAGCGGCGCTTCACCACGCTGTCGGCAATCGCCTGCGCCTGTTCGGCAGTGAGCATGGAAAACAGCGGCACGCGACGGATCAGGTCCAGGTTGGAAAGCATCGACATCGACTTGGCTCCTCTTGTTGTGACCCTTTTTGGGGCTGATCCTGCGTCTTGGGTCGTTGCCCGACCCGGGTCTGCAAGAATCACCCTATTGTGACGATCGACACGCTTGCAGCCTTTAAAGCAAGCCCCGATATGCGGAGTAGATCGAGCTTTCCGTCTGAACAACGCGACGTCATTGCGCCCTGCTTTTTTGCTGAAACACCAACCCCATCCGTCCATGAGCGCTGCTTCCACGCCCCCCCGCCCCCACGCCCGCGTCCTTATCTTGGGCTCCGGCCCGGCCGGGTACACAGCCGCGCTGTATGCGGCGCGCGCCAACTTGCAGCCCATGCTGATCACGGGCATCGCTCAGGGCGGGCAACTGATGACGACGACCGAAGTCGATAACTGGCCAGCCGACGTGGCCGGCGTACAGGGCCCAGAACTGATGGAGCGCTTCCAGAAGCATGCAGAACGCTTCAATACGAAGATCGTCTCCGACCACATCCACACCGTAGACCTGGCTCAGCGCCCGTTCACCCTGACCGGCGATTCGGGCACCTACACCTGCGACAGCCTCGTCATATCCACCGGCGCCAGTGCCAAGTACCTGGGGCTGCCCAGCGAGCAAGCCTTCATGGGCCGGGGCGTCAGCGGCTGCGCCACCTGCGACGGATTTTTCTATCGGAACCAGGTCGTTTGCGTGGTGGGCGGCGGCAACACGGCCGTTGAAGAAGCGCTCTACCTGTCCAACATCGCCAGCAAAGTGCACCTGGTACACCGGCGCGATAAATTCCGCGCCGAGGCCATCATGATCGACAAGCTGATGAACAAAGCGGCAGCCGGCAAGGTCGAGCTGCATTTGTGGCACACGCTGGATGAAGTGTTGGGCGACGCCAGCGGCGTCACGGGCGTGCGGCTTCGTCATGTGCAGGGCGGCGACACCAAAGAGATGCCCCTGAGCGGCTGCTTCATCGCCATCGGCCATCAGCCCAATACCGACATCTTTAAGGGCCAGCTCGAAATGAAAGACGGCTACATCGTCACCAAGACCGGGCTGGACGGCATGGCCACGATGACCAGCGTCCCGGGTGTGTTCGCCGCCGGAGACGTGCAGGATCATGTCTATCGCCAGGCCATCACCAGCGCTGGTACGGGCTGCATGGCAGCGCTGGATGCGCAGCGTTTCCTGGAACAGTCAGAAGCCTGAGTTACTTCGCGCCAATATCGGCCTATACTCACAGGCTTTGCTGAAGGCGCTCGGCCATCAGCGCAAATCAAGCATTCACCCAACCCAAGAACGCCCGGGCCACGTCCGTGTTCTTACAGCACACAGGAGAGCGTCAAATGGCACGCGTCTGTCAAGTCACCGGCAAGGGCCCCATGGTGGGCAACAACGTTTCACACGCGAACAACAAGACCAAGCGCCGTTGGCTGCCGAATCTGCAGTACCGTCGTTTTTGGGTCGAGAGCGAAAACCGCTGGGTACGTTTGCGTGTGACCAATGCCGCGCTGCGCCTCATCGACAAGAAGGGCATCGACGTGATCGTCGCTGACCTGCGCGCTCGCCACGCAATCTGACCCTCGGCATTCCGGAACAAGGACCACATCATGGCAAGCAAAGGCGGACGCGAAAAGATCAAGCTGGAATCCACTGCGGGTACCGGTCATTTCTACACCACCAGCAAGAACAAGAAGACCACGCCGCAAAAGCTGGAGTTTCTGAAGTTCGACCCCAAGGCACGCAAGCATGTGCTGTACAAGGAAATCAAGCTGAAGTAAGGCTTGCGATCCTTCGCTGAAGAGCCCGCCACTGGCGGGCTTTTTTCTTTCAACGCGCCATGAACACCACACAAGTCCGTCTCGACTGGCTCAGCAATGTGCGCGGCGATCTGCTGGCGGGCCTGGTCGTGGCTCTGGCACTGATACCCGAGGCCATCGCGTTTTCCATCATCGCCGGCGTAGACCCGAAGGTGGGGCTGTATGCCTCTTTCAGCATCGCCGTCATCATTGCCTTCACGGGCGGGCGGCCTGGCATGATCTCCGCCGCTACAGGCGCCATGGCCCTGGTGATGGTCACTCTCGTCAAGGACCATGGCCTGCAGTATTTGCTGGCGGCCACGGTGCTGACAGGCGTGTTGCAGATCGGCGCCGGTTTGCTGCGGCTAGGCATGCTGATGCGCTTCGTGTCGCGATCGGTGATCACGGGCTTCGTCAATGCGCTGGCGATCCTGATCTTCATGGCGCAGTTGCCCGAGCTGACAAATGTGGGCTGGCCGGTCTACGCGATGACGGCCGCTGGCCTGGCCATGATCTACGGCTTCCCGTACATCACGCGTGCCGTGCCCTCGCCGCTCGTCACCATCGTCGTGCTCACGGGCTTGGCATTGTGGCTGGACCTGGACATACGCAACGTGGGCGACATGGGGCAATTGCCTGACAGCCTGCCTGTCTTCCTGCTGCCCGATGTGCCGCTGAACTGGGCAACACTGGGCATCGTGCTGCCCTATGCCGCCACCCTGGCTGTGGTGGGTTTGCTCGAATCGATGATGACCGCGTCCATCGTCGACGAACTCACCGACACCACCAGCGACAAGAACCGCGAATGCGTAGGCCAGGGCGTGGCCAACGTGGCCACCGGCTTCATCGGCGGCATGGCGGGCTGCGCGATGATCGGCCAGAGCGTCATCAATGTGAAGTCGGGCGGCCGCGGCCGGCTGTCCACCCTGGTGGCCGGCGTATTCCTGCTGCTGATGGTCGTGTTCCTGGGCGAATGGGTCAGCCGTATCCCCATGGCCGCCTTGGTGGCGGTGATGATCATGGTCAGCATCGGCACCTTCAACTGGGATTCCTTGCGCAAACTGCGCGAGCACCCGCCCAGTTCTTCAGTCGTGATGGTGGCCACCGTGCTCGTTACCGTCTTCACCCACGACTTGGCCAAAGGGGTCTTCGTAGGCGTGCTGCTCTCGGGTATCTTCTTCGCGCACAAGGTCTCGCGCGTGCTGCGCATCGACCGCAGCAGCAGCGAAGATGGCCGCATGCGCACCTACCGCGTCACCGGCCAGGTGTTCTTTGCATCGACCGAGCGCTTTGCTGCCGCGTTCGACTTCAAGGAGGTCGTGGACAGCGTCCGGATCGACGTCAGCCGCGCGCACTTCTGGGACATCACGGCTGTCAGCGCACTGGACAAGGTGGTGCTGAAGTTCAAGCGCGAAGGCACCGAGGTCGAGGTGGTCGGCTTGAACGAAGCCAGCACCACCCTGGTAGACCGCTTTGCCGTGCACGACAAACCGGGCGCTGTCGAGCGGCTGATGCACTGAGGGAACTTGCCATGCGTCGCGTTTACGCTTGTATCGACGCCTGTATTGACAAGCGCGCGGCCACCGACGCCGTCATCGACTGGGCTGCATGGGCTGCCTTGCGCATGGCCTTGCCGCTGGAGTTTCTGCATGTGCTGGAACGTCACCCGGAACAGGCCGATGCAGCCGACTTCAGCGGCACGATCGGCCCGGATGCGCAAGACAAGCTGCTGCAGACGCTGAGCGAAGAAGACGCCCGGCGCAGCAAAGTCGCTCGCGAAGCGGGCCGCCTGCTGCTGTCTGAAGCGCGTGCACGCGCTGCGGCCCGTGGGTCACTGCAGCTGGACGTACGACTGCGTCACGGCGATCTGGCCGCCACAGTCCTGGAGCTGGCCACGGACGCTGCGCTGTTCGTTCTGGGCGAGCACCACTCGGCTGGCAGGCAAGCGCACGCAAATGACGGCCACCATCTGGAACGCGTCATCCGCGCCGTGCAGCAGCCGGTGCTGGTGGCACATACAGGCGCTTTCGCAGAACCGCGAAAAATCGTCCTGGCATTCGACGGCGGCGCGAACGCGCAGCTGACGGTACGCCGGCTGGCCACCCTGCCCTGGTTGGCTGGCCTGCCCGTGCTGGTAGCCATGGTGGGCCCGGCCAACGTTGCAAAACAGAAGCAGCTGGAACAAGCTCGCGTTGCGCTGGCCGCAGCCGGGCTGGCTGCGGAAAAGGTTTGTCTTCCAGGCGAGGCGCAACGCGTGCTGCCCGAGTTGCTGCGGTCACAAGGCCCTGCCCTGCTGGTAATGGGCGCATTCGGACATTCGCGCCTGCGCCAGATGGTGCTGGGCAGCACGACATCGAAGTTGCTGCGCTTCAGCGGCATGCCCACGCTTATCCTGCGCTGATGTCATGCACCCATTGGAAAAGGACCCCTCGGGGCCCTTTTTTTCTGGAGAGTTTGATCGCGCGGATGCCGCTGTCGTATCAGCGCACCACGGCCAACTGCTCGCGCTTGCCACCTTTGTAGGTGTACAGCGTGAGCGCGCCGTTCTTGATGTCGCCCTTGTCGTCGAAGGCGATCGTGCCCGTCACGCCCTTGTAGCCGTTCGTGGCAGCCAGCACTGGCAGGTACTTGGCCGGCTCAGCCGACCCGGCCTTGACCATGGCAGCGACCATCACGTTGACGGAGTCGTAAACGTACGGCGCGTAGATCTGCACGTCGGCATTGAACTTCTTCTTGAACGCGAGCTTGAAGTCATCAAGCGACTTCTTCGAATCGCCCTCGACACCACCGGCCTCGGCGCAAACCACCTGGCTGTCACCCATGGTGCCCGCGGCCAGCTTGGGCAGTTCGCCCGAGCAGATGCCGTCGCCGCCCATGAACTTGGCCTGGATGCCCAACTGCTTCATCTGGCGCAGCATCGGGCCGGCCACGGCATCCATGCCGCCGAAGAAGATCACGTCGGGCTTCTTGGCCTTCAAGCTGGTCAGGATGGCGGTGAAGTCGGTGGCCTTGTCGCTGGTGAATTCGCGCCCGACGGTCGTGCCGCCGGCAGCCTTCACACCCTTTTCGAACTCGTCGGCCACGCCCTGGCCATAAGCCGTGCGGTCGTCGATGACGACGATGTTCTTGCCCTTCATGTCCTTGACGGCATAACGGCCCAGGGTGCCGCCCAGATGCACGTCATCAGCCACGACGCGGAAAGCCGTCTTGTAGCCCTGGCGGGTGTACTTGGGGTTGGTGGCCGAAGGGCTGATCTGTGGAATGCCGGCGTCGAAGTAGATCTTCGATGCGGGAATGGTGGTGCCCGAATTCAGGTGTCCGATGACGCCGTTGACCTTGCTGTCCACCAGCTTCTGCGCCGCCGCGGTGCCCTGCTTCGGGTCGCCAGCATCGTCTTCTGCCAGCAGCTCGAACTTGGCCTTCTTGCCACCGATGGTCACGCCCTTGGCGTTGAGCTCTTCGATGGCCATACGGGCACCGTTCTCATTGTCCTTGCCCAGGTGGGCGATGGAGCCGCTGGTCGGACCGACGTGGCCGATTTTCACAACCAGATCCTGCGCGAATGCCGATACACCCACGCACAGGGCCACGGCAGCCACGATCACATTCAGTTTGACTTGCATGCAGTTATCTCCAGAGGAATAAACATTCAACACGTTAAAAACGTACTACGGTTGGTAGCCAGCGCGGACGATACCCCAAAACATTTCAGCTTCCACTAGGGTAAGCAAGCTGCGGGCCCACCTGAGCTTGCAGGCCGCTTGCCTTCAACGTTTCAACTTTGGTTTCAGCCGACGTCTTCCGCAGGGTGATGGGTGATGGTCAGGCCTTGTGCCTTGTACGCACGCCATCGCTCGCGCCCGGCTTGCGCCTCTTCTGGCTGGTGCGAAACGATTTCGATCAGGCGCTCGAAGCGTGCCGGGTCGGCTGGTGCTGCTGCACCCAGATTGACGAGGATGGCTGGAACTTCGCCTTTGGGCACCTGCTCGCACAGCCAGACTGGCGTGCGCACCAAGGCTGCGTTCGCCAGCGACACCACACGCACATGCGGCACAAAAGCCAGCGCCTCAAAGGTCCAGAGCAAGCTGTCCAGTTCTGCCAGGCGCTCGCTTGGCGCTGTCACCACCATCCGGTGCCCTTGGCGCTGGGCTTTGCGCAGCAAACGGCAGGCAAAGCCCAGCGGGTCGGCCAGGCCGGTGTGGAATTCCACCCCGCGCATGGCGATGCGTGCTTCAGCCAGCGCGCGCCAACACGAAATGCGTCAACAGCGCCACGGGTCGGCCCGTGCCGCCTTTGGCCGCACCCGACTTCCAGGCCGTACCCGCCACGTCCAGATGCGCCCAGCGCATCGTGCCGGCGAAGCGTTTGAGAAACATGGCTGCCGTGATGGCGCCACCAGCGCGACTGCCGATGTTGGCCATGTCGGCAAAGTTGCTCTTCAGCCCTTCGTCGTATTCCTCGTCCAGCGGCATGCGCCAGGCGGGGTCTTGCGCTTGCTCGCCAGCGGTCAGCAGTTCAGCAGCCAGCGCGTCGTCTGCGCTGAACAGGCCCGTGCGGTGGTGACCCAGGGCCACTACGCAGGCCCCCGTGAGCGTGGCGATGTCGACCACCACGGCCGGCTTCAGGCGTTCGCTGTAAGTCAGCGCATCGCACAGGATCAGCCGGCCTTCGGCGTCGGTGTTCAGGATCTCGATGGTCTGGCCCGACATGCTGGTGACCACATCGCCCGGCTTGATGGCTTTGCCATCGGGCATGTTTTCGCACGCAGGAATGACGCCGATCAAATTGACCTTGGCCTTCATCTGCGCCACGGCGCGCAGGGTGCCCAGCACGCTGGCCGCCCCGCCCATGTCGTACTTCATTTCGTCCATTTCGCCCGATGGCTTGATAGAGATGCCGCCCGTATCGAAAGTAATACCTTTGCCCACGAGCACCACAGGGGCGTCGCCTTTGGCCCCGCCCATCCAGCGCGCGACGATGAACTTCGGCGGCTCGGCCGAACCCTGTGCCACGGCCAGGAAGGAGCCCATGCCCAACTTCTCGGCGTCCTTGCGTTCCAGCACTTCCACTTTCAGGCCATGCGATTTGCCCAGCGCCTTGGCCGCGTTGGCCAGGGCCGTGGGCGTGACGAGATTGCCAGGGCGATTGGCCAATTCGCGCGCCAGTTCTACACCTGCTGCCACGGCCGCACCACGTGCCAGGCCGGCTGTCAAGGCCGCCTGCTGCGCCTTGGTACAGATCAGGGCCACGCTGCGCAGCTTGCATGCCGCAGGCGCGCTGGGTTTGGTGGCACGGTAAACATAGACGGCATCTTCAGCCGCCGTGACCAGTACTTCAGCATGCTCTGCTGTGAGCTCGATGCCGCCGGCGGCAGCCACGATCAGACTCTTGCTGCCGCCAGACTTGAGTAGCGCCAACCCGGCAGCCACGGCCTTGCGCCAGGGCTTGAGCTTGCCGTCGCCGGCATGGACGAAAACCACGCGCGCGGCTTTCACGCCCGCCACGCGGTGCGCGTAAAGGCATTGGCCCGCCTTGAACTGAACGTCGCCATCTTTGGCCGCAGCGTCCAGCACAGTGGCCAACGTGGCATCCAGATCGGCCGGGGTTTGCTCACCCGCCAACACCACCAGCAGCGCGTCTGCACTCATTGAAGCCAGACCATTTGAGCCAGCAATCTGTGTCTTGAAGTCCATAATTCTCGTTCAGTCTGAAAGCCATGAATGTTATTCGATACAACCGTGCGACGTGAGCTCGCGCGGACCTTTGGCGCCACCCTGGTGGTGATCCTCACCATCGTCATCACGATGTTTCTGATCCGCACCGTCGGCCAGGCGGCAGGCGGTGCAGTGGCACCACAAGACGTGGTGTTGCTGCTGGGTTACATCGCTTTGGGCCACCTGCCCACCATGCTGGCGCTGTCGCTGTTCGTTGCCGTGGTAGTGGGACTTGGCCGCATGTACCGTGACAGTGAAATGGCCATCTGGTTCGCCAGCGGTTTGAGCCTGACACGCTTCGTGCGCCCGGTGCTGCGCATGGCACTGCCGGTGTTGATCGTCATCGGCCTGCTGCTGCTCTTCGTCTGGCCCTGGGGCAACCGCAGCAGCCTGGAATTGCGCGATCGTTATCAGCAGCGCTCTGACTTGTCACGCGTGACGCCCGGCGTATTCCAAACCAGCAGCGACGGCCAGCGCGTGTTCTTCGTCGAGCGCGACGCTGCAGACGGCGTCAACGCTCGCAACGTCTTCATCCTGCAGCGCAACGACCGGGCGGAATCGGTGACCTCGGCGCGCTCAGGCCGCATCGAAGCCGAAGGCGCAGACCGCTTCTTGCTGCTGGAACGCGGCCAGCGCAACGAGGTGGCAACGAAGTCGCAGGAACGTACGCTTTCCAGCTTCGATTCGTACCGCGTGCTGGTGGGCGAAAACGCCATTCGAGCCGTGGAAAGCCTGCCTGTCAAAGCGGTGGACACGCTGGATTTGATACGCATACCCGATCTGCGCGCCCAGGGCGAGCTGACCTGGCGTGTCGGGCTGGTGCTGGCAGCCACCAACCTGCTGCTGCTGGGCATTGGCCTGTCTGCCACCAACCCGCGGCGGGCCAGCAACTGGAACTTGTTGTTTGCACTGCTGGCGTTCGTCGTCTATTACAACCTGGCCAACCTGAGCCAGGCCTGGGTGGCGGGCGGCCGTATTTCCATGGCCACGGCCTTGTTCGGCCTGCACGGAGGGGCGCTGGCGCTGGGCTTTTGGCTGATCTGGTGGCGCGACCACGCAGCCGTGCTGAACTGGCGCCGCCGCATGACATCCGGCATCGGAGCTGCAACGTGAAAACCGTGCGGCGCCTGCTCTATCGGGACATCGCGTCGTCGGTGTTCTTCGTTGCGCTGGCCTTCTTGTCGCTTTTCTACTTCATTGACTTCGTCGATGAACTCGACGGTGTGGGCAGCGGCGGGCGTACCGCACTCACCGCCGTGCTGGCAGCCGCTTACGAACTGCCCGGGCATCTGTATGAACTGATGCCGATCGCTGTGCTCATTGGCACCATTTATTCCCTGTCGCATCTGGCGCAGTCCAGCGAGTTCACCATTCTGCGCACCAGCGGCCTGGGTCCGTTCCGCGCACTGGGCCTACTGGCCGCTTTGGGCCTGGTCTTTGGCGCCATCACTTTTGTCGTGGGCGACTACTTCGCGCCATTGGGCGAACGCCAGGCGGTATTGCTGAAGGCCAAATCCAGCGGTGGCATCAAGCTGGGTGGCGCCGGTGCCTGGCTGAAGGAGAAGCGCAGCACGCCAGAAGGCGAACACAGCTATTCGATCAACGTTGACGGCACCAGCGCAGGCGGCTTGCTGGCGGGCATCCGCATCTTCGAGTTCGACACCGACGGGCGGATGGTGGCGCGCATCGAAGCCAGCGAAGGCCGCGTCGCTGCAGACGGCACCTGGACGCTGATCGACGCCGACATCGCGCGCTGGCCGCAGGCGCGCGACACCGACGAGCCCCGCATCACGCTCAGTCGCGAGCCGAGCTTCAAGTGGCAAAGCACGCTGACACCCAGCGTGGTGGCCGCAGCCGTGTTGCCCCTGGGCACCATGACCACGATCGAACTCTGGCGCTACAGCGCCCATTTGGGCGACCAGGAACAGGCCAACGAGCGCTACCAGATCCTGTTCTGGAAAAAGGCGCTGTACCCCCTGGCCTGCCTGGTGATGATGGCGCTGGCTCTACCGTTCGCTTATCTGCACGCCCGCGCCGGCGGCGTCAGCTTCCGTGTCTTCGGCGGCATCATGCTGGGCATCGGCTTCGTGCTGCTGAACAACCTGGCCGGCCATGTCGGTCTGCTGCGCGGCTGGGTGCCCTGGGTTGCGGCGGCCACCCCGAGCTTCCTGTTCCTGCTGCTGTCGCTGGGCGCATTCGCCTGGCTGGTGCGGTTTCGCTGAAGCCATGGGCGCCACACCATGAACCTGCAGCAATTTCGCTTCGTGCAGGAAGCCGTTCGCCGCAACCTCAACCTGACTGAGACCGCCAAGGCCCTGCACACTTCGCAGCCCGGTATCAGCAAAGCCATTCTCGAACTGGAAGAAGAGCTGGGCATCGACATCTTCGCCCGCCACGGCAAGCGCCTGCGCCGCGTGACCGAGCCCGGCGAGCAGGTGCTGAAGTCGGTGGACATCATCCTGCGTGAACTGGCCAACCTGAAGCGCATTGGCGAACAATTCTCCAAGCAGGATGCTGGCACGCTGCGCATCGCCACCACCCACACGCAGGCGCGCTACTTCCTGCCCGAACCCGTGGCACAGCTGCGCCGCCGCTGGCCCAAAGTGCAGCTGGTGCTGCACCAGGGCATGCCGCAGGATGTGGTGCGCATGCTGCTGGAAGATGTGGCCGACGTGGGCCTGGCCACCGAAGCGCTGGGTTTGAATGAAGGGCTGGTCAGCCTGCCATGCCACGAATGGCAGCATGTGATGGTGGTGCCTGCCAGCCACGCCCTGGCGCAGGTGGAAAGACCCACGCTGGCAGATCTGGCGGCCTATCCGTTGGTTCTGTATCAAGCCACAGTCACAGGACGCACCCGCATTGACCAGGCTTTCGAGCGTGCCGAACTGAAGCCCTTGGTGGCGCTGGAAGCCATCGATTCCGATGTCATCAAGACCTATGTGCGCGGCGGCCTGGGCGTCGGCATCGTCAGCGAGCTGGCCGTGCGGGAAGAAATGAGCGATCTGGTCTGGCGCCCGCTGGGGCATCTGTTCGGCCCCAACATGACGCGCGTGGCCTTCAAGCGCGGTGCGTACTTGCGCCACTTCGTGCTGGCATTCGTGGAATTGCTTTCGCCGCAACTCAGCTCGGCGGTCGTGCAGCGCGCACTGGCGGGGCAAGACGCGCCAGCCGACCCTGGTCTTTGAAAACATCATGAAAACACCTGTTCTGCAAAGCCGGTTGCCCCGCGTGGGGACCACCATCTTCAGCAGCATGTCGGCGTTGGCGCAGCAATACGGTGCGGTCAATTTAGGCCAGGGCTTCCCCGACTTCGACTGCGACCCGGCGCTGCTGACCCATGTGCACGCTGCCATGGCCGAGGGCCTGAACCAGTATCCGGCGATGGCCGGCGTGCCCTTGTTGCGTCAACGCCTGGCCGACAAGGCAGCAAAGCTCTACGGGTACGCCTACGACCCCGATACCGAAGTCACCATCACCGCAGGCGCCACGCAGGCCATCCTGACCGCGGTGCTGGCCTGCGTGCACCCTGGCGACGAAGTGATGGTGCTGGAACCCTGCTTCGACAGCTATGGCCCCAACATCGAGCTGGCGGGCGGCCGCGCGGTGCGGGTGCCGCTGACACCAGGCACGTTCAGACCCGACTTCGAGCGCATCGCCGCAGCGCTGTCGCCGCGCACGCGGCTGCTCATCGTCAACAGCCCGCACAACCCCAGTGCCACGGTCTGGACCCGCGCAGAATTCGTGCAGCTGGCAACGCTGCTGCAAGAGACCGACACCCTGCTCATCAGCGACGAAGTCTACGAACACATGGTGTTTGACGGCTTGCCGCATGTCAGCGCCGCTGCCGTACCGGCGCTGGCCGCGCGCAGCTTCGTCATCAGCAGCTTCGGCAAGACCTTTCACGTCACCGGCTGGAAGGTCGGATTCGTCATGGCACCCGCTGCGCTGACCACTGAATTTCGCAAGGTGCATCAGTTCAATGTGTTCACGGTTAACACGCCCATGCAGCATGCGCTGGCGCGTTACATGGCCGACCCCGCGCCCTATCTGGAGTTGTCTGCTTTCTATCAACGAAAGCGTGACCTGTTCCTGGCCGGCCTGCAGCGCACGCGGCTGCGGCCTTTGCAAACGCAGGGCAGCTATTTCCAGCTGGTGGACTACAGCGCCATCAGCAGCCTGCCCGAAGCGGCATTCTGTGAATGGCTGGTCCGCGAAGCTGGTGTGGCAGCCATTCCCGTTTCGGCCTTTTATGACGGCGCCTTCGAGCAAGGCCTGGTGCGCCTTTGTTTTGCCAAGCGCGACGACACGCTGGCAGATGCCCTGCACAGACTGCAGCAGCTTTAGCCGCTCTTCAGGGCCTGCGACTCGGCGGCATGCTGTCGACGATGCGGGTGAGCCCGTCGCTCTGAGACAAGTCGAGATCGACCGGGCGGATGGACTGATCTTTGGCTCTATCCCGGTCGGCGTGGCGACCGGGATCGCGGTCAGCAACTTCGTCAGCAGCTTGGTCGAACACCGAATCTCGGTCCAGCCCGAAATACGGATGCGGCGATGTAGCGCTGAACTCGCCGCCATCGGCCAGCGGCAGCAGCAGATCCACTGCGCACGTGGTCGCGGCTTCGCGGTCCATCAGGTCGCGCGCCAGGGCATAAAGGAACAGCACCTCGCGGTAGGCCGGCAGGTCGAATAGCTCGCCGCGTGACTTGCGGAACAGCAGCACCTCCAGCTCGGCCATGGCGTCCAGCGGGTTCGGCCAGGCCTGCGCCAGCCGCGGCAGCACGCCCGGATAGTCCTGCAGGCCCAGGCCCTCTTCCAGGTTGGCGCCCCATTCGGGCGCATAAGCATTGAAGCGCTGGTTGAATCGCTGGCGCGTGCGCTCTGAAGCCTCTCGGTCGCCTGTGCGGTGATAGATTTCGAGCAACTTCAAATACGGCAGCGGGCTGCTGCCTGCAGTGCTGCGGATGTGCTGGACCAGGAGATCGACGGCCGCACCGTCCTGCCCCAGTACGATGAAAAATTCTGCCTGTTGTTCAAGATCGATCAACTCCTCGATCGACATGTCGCGCAGCGGCGCGTCCAGGTCCATGCCGGTCAGGGGTTTGATCGGCTTCGTCGACGTCGCACGTAGCGCAGGCGCGTCATGGCCTGCGGGCAAGGCGATGTCTGCCAGCGGGCTCTCGGGCTCCGGCCAGGGTGTTTCCGCAGGCGCAGGAGGCGGCCATGCGGGGGCGGCGGCTGGGGTGCGCAATGACGTCGGCGCAGCAGCCATGAACGGCAGCGGCGCGGTGTGGAGCACGGCGGCCCGGGCAGCAGCGCGGGTGGCGTCGGCGTGGCCATCGGCTGCAACATCACCCGCCAACGCTCCAGCGGCGGCAAACGAACCGGCACCGAGCTGCGCTTGAGCTTGAGCGTGGTCTGCGGAGTGCGCTTGCGCCTGAGCGTTCACAGGAGCATGCGCGTGTGACTGCAACTGAGCCGCTTGCCAGCCACTGCGCTGCTCTCTACGCAAACCGGCCAGCTGCCAGGACAGCCAGCCCGCCAGGCTCGCAAGGCCTAGAAGACCCATGACCAAAGGCCATAACCACCTGGACTGGGCCTGGGCTTGCTGCAGGCGCTCGCGCATCAATGCGTTGTCGTCACGCTGCGCTGTGTTTTCAGCGCGGAGCTGCTCAAGCTTTTGCGCCAGGGCCTGTGCCTGCTGCTCTGCAGCAGCGGCCGCCGTATTCGCGCTGCTGATGGCGCTGGCCGCTTCTGACACGGCCTGAAGGGCCTGTTCGATGACCAGCATTTCTTCCGGGCGCAAACCGGTTTCGACCACCGGGTCGTCCAGCTGCAACCTGGGCACAGGGCGGGCCCTCGCGGGGCGCGCGCGCGCCTGTCTGGCAGCCGTGGGTGTGCCTGCCCTGGCTGCCTGGCGGGTGGTTGGCGCAGCCTGTGCTGCTGCAGCACGCGTGCTTGGTGCAGCTGGTGCGGGCGCAGGCGAAGATGCTGAAACCCGGGGGGCGACCGGCTCGGCAAACGCAGCGTTCAACGGCGCTGCAGCCACTACCACCGATACAGGCAGCAACAGTGACGAGGTGGCCATCATCGAGGCCGGTTCACGTGCCGGCATGGCCAGGCCGGGCGGGTCGGCCAACAACACAAAGCGACGCGACATCTGGGACTCGCAGCCCACGTGCAGCAGCACACTGACCACAGGTTCGTCGATGTTGGGTCTGGCCTGCACGCGCACACGAACGGTGGTGGCACTGGTGCGCTCCAGGCTTGTTTCGACCAAGGCGGATTGCAGATCGCGCTCCCCGATCGAAACTTCGGCGCGGACGCACTTCGCTTCCAGCTCTTCGCCAACCGCCATCTGCACAGGGACGTTGAAGTCAAGCGGCATACCCAGCACGGCGACGGTGCTGGACTGGCCAAAGCCAGCAGCCCATGCGGGTGCTGTACCCAGCGCGAGGGCTGCCGCCATGATCGCCAGCAGGGCGAGGCGCTTCGTGTGCATCAAGGGGTTAGGGTACGAGGCGGTAGGCTAAAGAGATGAGCAATGCCAAATTACTCTAGCACGCGGCGTTACAACTCTCACCCCCAGCCCCTCCCAGAGCGCTTTCGCACCGTGCGACACGGCACGTCCTGCACCCCTTCAGCTGTCGTAACCTGGGCTTTGCCGATCCAGCCGGCGCAGCAGGCCGGGCCAGACCAGTCCCGCACCCGCCCCGCGCGTGGCAGCACGCGCCTGCTGCTGAGCCGTGGCGATGATTTCTGGCGCAACCTGCATTAGTTCGCCGCCGCCAGATTGCGCGCGAATCTGGATCGTGCAGCTGGTTTCGAAGAAATACATGGCCTGAAAAGCATCGGCTACGGTCGCACCCACAGTCAGAAGGCCGTGGTTGCGCAGCATCAGGTGCTTGCTCGTTCCCAGATCAGCCACCAGACGCGGTTTCTCGTCGTCACGCACGGCCACACCTTCGTAGTCGTGGTAACCCAGAGACGACAGCACGAAAATCGAGTGCTGCGACAGCGGCAGCAAGCCGCCTTTCTGCGCAGCCACGGCAATGCCGTTCAGAGAATGCAGGTGCATCACGCAAGCTGCGTCGTGCCGGGCCTCATGCACGGCGCTGTGAATGACAAAGCCCGGCGGGTTGATCTCGAATTCGGATTCATCGAGCTGGTTGCCCTGCGCGTCGATGCGGATCAGGCTGGAAGCCGTGATCTCCTCAAACATCAGCCCATAAGGATTGATGAGGAATTCGCCATCGGTGCCCGGCACGCGTGCACTGACATGCGTGTACACGAGGTCGTCCCACTTGAACAATGCCGCCAGCCGGTAGGCCGCTGCCAGATCGACGCGAGTGCGCCACTCTTCTTCGCTGACTTCATGGCGGCGCGAAGGAATGCGCAAGGCGGCTGCGGGCATGGTCTTCTCCTGTTCGGGTGAAGCAAGGGTAGAGAATGTTGGGTGCGTCACCTGTCGCTTCAGAGACAAGCCATGAATACCCCCGTTCTTACAATCGACGAGCGTGACAACATCGAGGCGGGTGCGTGGTTCGGCAAGCTCTCTCAGGCACTGCGCAACGACATACTTTCACGCGCCCTGGTGCGCCGGCTGCCGGACGCTGCGGCGCTGGCGTCGCGCGGCACGGCGGCCGAAGAATGGTGCGGTGTCGCGGCAGGCGCGGTGCGTGTGAGCACGGTGTCGCTGTCGGGCAAGCAGGTCACGCTGACCTACGTGGAGCCCGGCACCTGGTTCGGCGATATCGCCCTGTTCGACGGCCTGCCGCGCACGCACGACGCCGACGCCCATGGCCCGACCACGCTGCTGGTCGTGCGCAAGCCCGACTTCAAGATGCTGCTGTCGCTGCATGTCGAGCTGTACGACGCGCTGCTGCGCCTGAACTGCCGCCGCCTGCGGCTGATGTTCGACCAGTTCGAGGACCTGAACACGCGCCCGCTCCAGGCCCGGCTGGCCAAGCAGATTCTGCTGCTCGCGAAGAGCTACGGCACGGCGCAGGGCGAGGAGATCCGCATCGGCCTGGCGCTGGCGCAGGAAGACCTGGCGCAGTTGCTGGGTGCCTCGCGCCAGCGCGTGAACCAGGAATTGAAGGGCTTCGAACGCGAAGGTGCGGTGCGTGTCGAACCGACGCGGCTGGTCGTGCTGTCGCGCGAGAAGCTGCTGGCCGCCGCCGAACGCTGAACCGAAGGACCTGAGCCCATGGACCACTACACCGGCACCCGCGCGGTGGCCGACAGCCACGCCTTCGACACGGCCGCGCTCGAACGCCATCTGCTGCAGCACCTGCCCGGCTTTGCAGGCCCGCTGTCGGTGTCGCAGTTCAAGGGCGGCCAGTCCAACCCGACCTACCAGCTCGCCACCCCGGGGCGCGACTACGTCATGCGCACCAAGCCCGGCCCGGCGGCCAAGCTGCTGCCGTCGGCGCATGCCATCGAACGCGAATACCGGGTGATGCAGGCGCTGCAGGGCAGCGACGTGCCAGTGGCACAGATGCACCTGCTGTGCGAGGACGAAAGCGTCATCGGTCGCGCGTTCTACGTGATGCAGTTCGTCGCCGGCCGCGTGCTGTGGGACCAGTCCCTGCCCGGCATGACGCCGGCCGAGCGCGGAGCCATCTACGACGAGATGAACCGCGTCATCGCGGCGCTGCACCGCGTCGACGTCAACGCCGTCGGCCTGGCCGACTACGGCAAGCCGGGCAATTACTTCGACCGCCAGATCGGCCGCTGGAGCAAGCAGTTCCTGGCCAGTGAAACCGAGCCGCTCACGCACCCGATTCGCGAGATGCACCAGCTCATCGACTGGCTGCCCGCGCACATTCCCACCAGCGCCCGCGACGCGGCCCAGGTCGGCATCGTGCATGGCGACTTCCGGCTCGACAACCTGATCTTCGACGCGCAGGCGCCGCGCGTCACCGCCGTGCTCGACTGGGAACTGTCGACGCTGGGCCACCCGCTGGCCGACCTCAGCTACCACTGCATGGCCTGGCACATCCCGCCCGGCACCTTCCGTGGCATTGGCGGGCTGGACCATGCGGCGCTGGGCATTCCTTCCGAGGCCGAGTACGTCCGCCGCTACTGCGAACGCACCGGCCGCCCCGACCCGCAGGCGGTGATGGCCGACTGGAACTTCTACCTGGCCTACAACCTGTTCCGGCTGGCCAGCATCACCCAGGGCATTGCCAAGCGCGTGGTCGACGGCACGGCCAGCAGCGCCCAGGCGCGGGCCACCGGCGCCAGCACGCGGCCGCTGGCCGAGATGGCCTGGCAGTTCGCGCAGCGCGCCTGAACGGCGCCTGCCCAACCTTTCCGCAGAGACACAACAAGGAGACACCCGATGGACTTCGGCTTTTCACCCCGCACCCAGGAACTGCAGCAACGCGTCACGGCGTTCATGCAGGCGCATGTCTACCCGGCCGAGGCCCGCTACTTCGCCGAGATCGAGTCCAACACCCAGGCCGGCAAGCGCTGGACGCCGCTGCAGGTGATCGAGGAACTGAAAGCCAGGGCCCGCGCCGCGGGCCTGTGGAACCTGTTCCTGCCGCCGAAGGCCGAGAACCACGGCGTCGACACCAGCGACCTGGGCGCCGGCCTCAGCAACCAGGAATACGCGCCGCTGGCCGAGATCATGGGCGCGGTGCCCTGGGCCAGCGAGGTCTTCAACTGCTCGGCGCCCGACACCGGCAACATGGAGGTCTTCGCCCGCTACGGCACCCCGGCGCACCACGAACGCTGGCTCAAGCCGCTGCTGGCCGGGCAGATCCGCAGCGCCTTCGCGATGACCGAGCCGGCGGTGGCCAGTTCCGACGCGACCAACATCGAAAGCCGGATCGAACGTGTTGCCGACAGTTCGGGTGACCACTACCTCATCAACGGCCGCAAGTGGTGGACCAGCGGCGCCGGCGACCCGCGCTGCCAAGTCTTCATCTTCATGGGCAAGACCGACCCGACGGCGCCGCGTCATTCGCAGCAGTCGATGATCGTCGTGCCGCGCGAGACGCCGGGCATCACGGTGCTGCGCCCGCTGTCGGTGTTCGGCTACGACGACGCGCCGCACGGCCACATGGAGGTCGACTTCACGAACGTGCGCGTGCCAGTCGAAGACATCCTGCTCGGCGAAGGCCGCGGCTTCGAGATCGCCCAGGGCCGCCTCGGCCCCGGCCGCATCCACCACTGCATGCGCCTGATCGGCCTGGCCGAACGGGCGCTGAAGCTGATGTGCGAGCGCGCGAGCAGCCGCACCGCCTTCGGCAAGACCATTGCGCAGCAGGGCGTGACGCTGGAGCGCATTGCCGAAGCGCGCTGCCGCATCGAGATGGCGCGGCTGCTGACGCTCAAGGCCGCGTGGATGATGGATGTGGCCGGCAACAAGACCGCCAAGGCCGAGATCGCGATGATCAAGGTGGTGGCGCCGACCATGGCCTGCGACGTCATCGACTGGGCGATGCAGGTCTTCGGCGGCGCCGGCATGTGTGAGGACACCCCGCTGGCCTATTTCTACGCCAGCGCCCGGACGCTGCGCTTCGCCGACGGCCCGGACGAGGTGCACCGCAACGCCATCGCCAAGCTGGAACTCGGCAAGATCGCGCCGCGGGCCTGAACCGCCGCAGGCGGCTTCAGTCCTTGCGCGGCGCGTCGAGCGTGTCGCGCGAGGTCGAGGCCTCC
>JBBQXN010000013.1:0-59869 GCA_038209585.1 Burkholderiales bacterium | reverse complement strand
TGCGCAAAGCGGCAAGCCGGTAAACATCAAGAAGGGGCAGTTTCTGGCACCCCACGACATGAAGAACGTGATCGACAAAGCCCGCGCCGCAGCGCGCGAAAAAGGCTTGGCAGAAGACAGCTTCATGGCCTGCGAGCGCGGCGTGAGCTTCGGCTACAACAACTTGGTGAGCGACATGCGCAGCCTGGCCATCATGCGCGAGACAGGCGCGCCGGTGGTCTTCGATGCCACGCACAGCGTGCAGTTGCCCGGCGGCCAGGGCACCAGCAGCGGCGGGCAGCGCGAATTCGTGCCGGTGCTGTCGCGCGCTGCGGTCGCAGTTGGCGTGGCCGGCCTGTTCATGGAAACGCATCCGGACCCCGCGAACGCCATGAGCGACGGGCCAAATGCCGTGCCGCTGAAGCACATGAAAGCCTTGCTTGAACAATTGCTGGCTCTGGACCGCGTCATCAAGATGCAGCCGCTGCTGGAAAACGACTTTGATTGCTAACCCAAAAATAACGAAGAAAGCCAACTGAATGAGTGCCATCGTTGACATCGTCGGCCGGGAAATCCTGGACAGCCGCGGCAACCCCACCGTCGAATGCGACGTGCTGCTGGAAAGCGGCACCATGGGCCGCGCCGCCGTGCCCAGTGGTGCTTCCACCGGCAGTCGCGAGGCCATCGAGCTTCGCGACGGCGACCCGCTGCGTTACGGCGGCAAGGGTGTGCTGCGCGCTGTGGAACACATCAACACCGAGATCAATGAATCGGTGCTGGGCCTGGACGCTTCTGAACAAGCCTTCCTGGACAAGACCCTGATCGAACTGGACGGCACCGACAACAAGAGCCGCATGGGCGCCAACGCCATGCTGGCCGTGAGCATGGCCGTGGCCCGCGCCGCGGCTGAAGAGTCTGGCCTGCCGCTGTACCGTTACTTCGGCGGCATGGGCCGCATGAGCCTGCCGGTGCCGATGATGAACGTCATCAATGGCGGCGCGCATGCCAACAACAACCTCGATCTTCAGGAATTGATGATCATCCCGGTGGGCGCGCCCACCTTCCGTGAGGCGCTGCGCTACGGCGCAGAAGTGTTCCATGCGCTGAAGAAGATCATCGACGCCAAGGGCATGCCCACCAGCGTGGGCGACGAAGGCGGCTTCGCGCCCAACGTCGACAGCCACGAAGCGGCGATTCAGCTCATCCTGGAAGCCATCGACAAGGCGGGTTATTCGGCTGGCGAGCAAATCGCCATCGGCCTGGACTGCGCCGCCAGCGAGTTCTACAAGGACGGCAAGTACCACCTGGAAGGCAACAGCATGGTGCTGTCTGCCGCTGAATGGACGGATGTGCTGGCCACCTGGGTCGACAAGTACCCGATCATCAGCATCGAAGATGGCATGCACGAAGGCGACTGGGACGGCTGGAAGCACCTGAACGAGCGGCTGGGAAAGAAGGTGCAGCTGGTGGGCGACGACCTGTTCGTCACCAACACCAAGATCCTGCAGCGGGGCATCGACGAAGGCGTGGCCAACAGCATCCTCATCAAGATCAACCAGATCGGCACGCTGACGGAGACTTTCGCCGCCATCGAAATGGCCAAGCGCGCCGGCTGGACCAACGTCATCAGCCACCGCAGTGGCGAGACCGAAGACAGCACCATCGCCGATATCGCCGTGGGTACCAATGCCGGGCAGATCAAGACCGGGTCGCTGAGCCGCAGCGATCGCATGGCCAAATACAACCAGCTACTGCGCATCGAAGAAGACCTGGGCGACGTGGCCAGCTATGCCGGCCGCACTGCGTTTTACAACCTGCGCTAATTTCCATCCAGTTGAAGCTGGCAACCGTTTGACATGAACATGCGCTGGGCCATCTTCGCTGTTGCTGCATTGCTGGCCGTGGTGCAGGCCGACCTCTGGTTCGGCAAGGGCAACTGGCCCTACGTGATGAGCCTGCAGCGCCAGCTGGACCAGCAGCAGGTGGCCAACGCGCAGGCCCGTGTGCGCAACGACCGCCTGGCTGCTGAAGTGGAAGACCTGAAAGACGGTCTCGAGATGGTGGAAGACAAGGCCCGCTTCGAGCTGGGCATGGTCAAGCCAGACGAAATTCTGGTTCAAGTGCTTCCCTCTGTTCGCGCTGCCGCACCGCCCAAGCAACCGTGATCCGACGGGGCCACTGCACCCCCCGCGTCGCGGCCTGACGATGGCTATTTGCATCGCTATCGTCGGTGCAGAAAGCACGGGCAAGACCACGCTGGCTGCGGCGCTGGCACCCAGGCTGGCCCGAGAAACCGGCTTGCGCGTGGCCTGGGTGCCGGAGTTGCTGCGCGCCTGGTGCGACCGCGCCGGGCGTATGCCGCAAGCGCATGAACAAGGCCCGATCCTGCGCGCCCGGCAAGAGCAAATCCTGCAAGCTGCGGCAACACATGACGTGGTGGTGTGCGACACCACGGCGCTCGCGACAGCGGTCTACAGCCGCATGGTCTTCGGCGACCGTTCGCTGGAAGCACGCGCCGTGGCGCTGCAGCGCCAGATGATCATCAGCCTGCTCACCGCCCTGGACCTGCCTGGGGTGGCAGACGGCCCGCAGCGCGAAGGCGCCCAGGTGCGCGAGCTGGTGGACACGCTGTTGCGCGAATTGCTGATGTCGCACCGCTTGCCCTGGGCGCTGGTGGCCGGCGTTGGAGCGGCCAGGCTGGAAGCCGCCGTGGACGCGGTAGCGCCGCTGTTGCGCACACTGCCTGAAACAGGGACAGGGACAGGGGCAGGGGCAAGGACGGGCGCAGGCGCAGGTCTCTTCACCCGCCTGGCCGCCCACGACGCCAGCGCTGCCGGGGGCACCTGGGCCTGCAACTGCTGCGACGACCCAGTCAGCGAGCGCCGCAGCAGGGCTTGTTCAGCTTGACTTACTGCTTCGCGCTGCTGCCAGGCGGCTGATCCTGCAGCGGCGTGAACATCTCACCCACGTCCACAGCGTCGAATCGGTACTGGACACCGCAGAACTCACAGCCCACTTCCACCAAGCCACGCTCTTCGATCAGGCTTTCGCTTTCCTCGCGCCCCAAACTGCGCAACATGCCCTGCACGCGTTCCTTTGAACAGGTGCAGGCGAACCGCGGCGGATCGGTATCGAACACGCGCAGCGTTTCTTCCCAAAAAAGGCGGTGCAGGATGCGCTCAGGCGCCAGGCTCAGCAGTTCCTCGCGCGTCAGTGTTGCGGCCAGCATGGCAATGCGGTTGAAGCTTTCGTTGATGCCGATTTCGTCTTCGTTCCTCGCGTCACTTTTTACCAGACTTGTTTCCAGATTGCCGCTGCCTTCCACCGGCATGCGCTGAATCAGCAGCCCTGCGGCGACGTCGTCGTTGGCGGCCAGGATCAGGCGCGTGTCCAGCTGTTCGCTCTGCAGCATGTAGTGCTCCAGCACTTCAGACAATTGCTGCAGCGGCTCACGCAAGTCGCCATGCAGCGACACCACACCCTGATAGGGCTGCTGGCCAGGCTGGCGGTCTTGCGGGTCCAGCGTGATGGCGCAGCGGCCCTGGCCCTGGGCGTTGACCAGGGCTTCAAGCTGTGCCCCAGCGGGCACATCACCCACCACCGTTGCGGTGGCGCGAAAGCGCTGGTCTGCCTGCACTTCTGCCACGGCCAGCTTCACCGGACCGTCGCCATGCAATTGCAGCACCAGCGCGCCGTTGAACTTGATGTTGGCCTGCATCAGCGAGCCCGCAGCCACCATTTCACCTAGCAGGCTGCGCACTTCTGGCGGGTAACCGCCCACCGCCTCGCGGCGGCGCAGCAGTTCCTGCCAGCCGGCAGACACGCGCACCAGCGCGCCACGCACAGGCAGGCCTTCAAACAAAAACTTGGTCAGCTCGGTCATCCGTCGATTCTTTTCAGTTGAGTGGCGTAGCGCCGGGCGTTGCTGACGTAGTGCGCCGCACCTGTGCGCATGCGCGCAATTTGTTCAGGGGTCAAAAGGCGCACGGCCTGGGCCGGGCTGCCCAGAATGAGTGAACCGTCAGCGAACTCCTTGCCTTCGGTGACGACACTGCCCGCGCCGACCAGACAGTTGCGGCCGATGCGCGCACCATTCAAGACCACGGCTTGAATGCCGACCAAAGCACCGTCGCCGATGCTGCAGCCATGCAGCATCACCTGATGGCCGATAGTGACGTCGTCGCCCAGGGTCAGCGGGCTGCCCATGTCGGTGTGCAGCACGCTGCCGTCTTGCACATTGCTGCGCGCGCCGATGCTGATCCATTCGTTGTCGCCGCGCAGCACGGCGCCAAACCACACGCTGGCTTGCACGCCCAGCCGCACGCGGCCGATGACCTGTGCGCTGTCGGCCACCCAGGCGCCAGTGTCGAGGTGGGGCACATCGTCCCCGATTTGGTAAAGGGCCAAGGCGGTTTCCTTGCCCGAAAGGGCTCAGTCATTGAAGCCGATAATTCTAGGGATGGAGCTGAGACAACACGCATTGACGATCTTGTGCCTGACAGATCCTGCGGCCAAGGCCAGCGCGGCACTGGGCTTGAGCAGCCAGACGATACCGGTGGACACACAGGTCGTGCTGAAAGCTTCGCAGCGCTTGCCGGGCCGCCCGGAACGTCCGCATCTGGTGCCTGCCACGGACGTTCCGCGCCGCAGCCCCTTCACCACCGAAGGTCGCGCGGCGATGCTGCATGCGGTGGCACACATCGAATTCAATGCCGTGAATCTGGCGCTGGACGCGCTTTGGCGTTTCGCCGGGATGCCCGAGGCGTACTACCGCGACTGGCAGCGCGTAGCCTCTGAGGAAGCCCGACATTTCAGCTTGCTGACTGAACACCTGGCCAGCCTGGGCTGCAACTACGGCGACCATCCGGCGCACGATGGCCTGTGGGCGATGACCGAGCGGACAGCGGGCGACATCACCGCGCGCATGGCCTTGGTGCCGCGCACGCTGGAAGCACGCGGCCTGGACGCCACGCCGCCCATGCAGGCCAAGCTGGCGCGCACAGGCGACGCGCGCGCCGTGGCCATCCTGGACGTCATCTTGCGTGACGAAATCGGCCATGTGGCCATCGGCAACTTTTGGTATGGCTGGCTTTGCACGCGCGACGGCCTGGATCCGGTAGCGCACTACGCCTTGCTCACCGAGCGGCATCAGGCACCACGTTTGCGCCCGCCGTTCAACCACAGCGCGCGGCGCGCGGCCGGCTTCACGGGCGCGGAAATTGCTGCGCTTGGGGTCTAGGTTTTATGACCCGCGCATTACACTGGGGCCTCGTTTTTCCCATAGTGAAACCCAAATGACTGCAATGATTACCCGTCGTTTCTTGCTTCGTTCCTTGCAGGTGGCCGGCATCACCGCCGCCACCCTTGTTCTGGCCGCCTGCGGCAAGAAGGAAGAAGTGGCACCGCCAGTGGCGCCTGTCGCTGAAGCCCCGGCGCCAGCGCCGATGAAGGTTTACACCGTGGGCACCGATGCCGCGTACGCGCCTTTCGAGAGCCAGAACGAAAGCGGCGAAATCGTCGGTTTCGACATCGACGTGCTCAAGGCCGTGGCCGCCAAGGCCGGCTTCGAGGTGAAGTTCGTCAACACGCCATGGGAAGGCATCTTCAATGCCCTGGGCCAGGGCGACCGCGACATGATCGTCTCGGCCGTCACCATCACTGAAGAACGCAAGCAGACGATGGATTTCAGCGACCCGTATTTCGACGCGGCGCAGCTCATCGCCGTCAAGGAAGACAGCAAAGTGGCCAAGTTCACCGACCTGAACCGCCTGAAGGTGGGCGTGCAAACGGGCACCACGGGCGACGAAGCCGTGACCAAGCTGCTCGGCAAGAACAGCAAGAACATCAAACGCTTCGAGAGCACGCCGCTGGCGCTGAAAGAACTGGAAGCGGGCGGTGTCGATGCGGTCGTGGCCGACAACGGTGTGGTGGTGCATTACGTGGCCAACAATCCGGGCGGCAAGTTCAAGACCGTCAGCGACAGCGAGTTCGTGCCTGAGCAGTACGGCATTGCGATTAAAAAGGGCAACAGCGACCTGCAAGGCCTGGTCAACAAGGGCTTGGCCGAGATCAAGGCCGACGGCACCTACGACAAGATTTATACGCAGTATTTCGGTGCGCCGGCTGCTGCTTCAGCACCTGCGATGGCCGCATCCAAGTGACTCAGGCCTGCTGAGGGCTGCCCATGGATCTTCGCTGGGAGATCCTTGCCGGCTACGGCCCGCTTTTCTGGAACGGGCTGCTGATGACCATCCAGCTCACGCTGGTGGCCATCGTGGTCGGGCTGGTGTTGGGCACCCTGTCTGGGCTGGTCAGTTCGTCGGCCGACGCGCCCAGGCCTTCCAGCGCCATCGGCCGCGGTTTGCTCTTATTGCTGCGCGGGGTGGTGACGGCTTATGTCACCTTCTTCCGCGGCACCCCGCTGTTTGTTCAAATACTGCTGGTGCACTTTGCGCTGATGCCCGCCTTGGTGCACCCAGACCACGGTTTGCTGCTTTCAGGCGACCTGGCGCGGCAGTTTCGGCAAGAGCATGGTGCATTCCTGTCAGGTTGCGTGGCGCTGTCGCTGAATGCCGGCGCTTATATCAGCGAGATATTCCGCGCCGGCATCATGAGCATCCACCGCGGACAGACGCAGGCGGCCTACAGCGTGGGCCTCACGCACGCGCAATCCATGCGCTTCGTGGTGCTGCCGCAAGCTTTTCGCCGCATGATGCCGGCGCTGGTGAACGAGGGAATTACGCTCATCAAGGACTCATCCCTGGTATCGGCCATCGGCTTGGCTGAGCTGGCGCTGGCAGCGCGCACGGTCGCCGGTGCTTATTCGCGCTACTGGGAACCGTATCTGGCGATCTCGGCGCTGTATCTGATGCTCACCTTGCTGCTCACCGTCCTGGCCAAGCGTCTGGAGGCGCCGGCCCATTTGCGCGGGCGTTGACGACCCGTTCCAGCCGCGCTTTTCGACCGAGTGTTGCGAGAAAGCCGCGAAAACCACGGCTTTCATGACATCTGGATGTCACTGATGGGGTTTTTACCAAGGCGGCCCGTAAACTGCCTCTGGGCGCTGGGTTTCACGCCAATTTGTGAAGTCTGACGCAAGTCTCCAGCTCGATTTCTGCTCCTGCTCCTGCTCCAACCCCCAGCTTATTTAGCGAGGCCATCTATGAAACAAACTTATCTCGTCGCCGCAATCGCCCTTCTGGCAGCCGGCACCGTGTCTGCCCAATCCAGCGTCACCATTTATGGGCGCTTGAACATGAGCCTGGAAAACCAGAAGAACATTGGCGCGGTTGGCACACAAAAAGTGATGCAAAACAACGCGTCGCGTCTGGGCTTCAAGGGCGTCGAAGACCTCGGCGGCGGTTTGAAGGCGGAGTTCTACCTGGAGCACCGTTTCAACGCCGACACCGGCACGGTATCGGGCGCGTTCTGGGCTGGCGACTCGTATGTAGGTCTGTCGGGCGGTTTCGGCTCGATCAAGCTGGGTCGTCTGACCAGCGCTGCTTACTACGCCACGGCTGACTACATCAGCTTTCATAACCATGACACTGGCGTCTCGGCGGATGCGCTCTACACCTACCTGACCAACGGCACCAACACGATTTCGTACACGTCGCCCAGCTTTGGCGGCCTGACGGTCGAAGCCACGGTGTCGGCTGCTGAAGGTTCGGCGATCACGAACAAGGTTGCCAACCTGGCGCTGAACTACAGCGCTGGCAAGTTCGAAGCCGGTTTCGGCTACGAGCGCGTGGCTGGCACCCGGGACGAGCAGATGGCCGTTCGCGCCAACTACAGCTTCGGCCCCGCAGTGTTGGGTGCCTACTACCAGCGCAGCAATCTGAAGTCCTCGTTGGGCAAGCGTGACGCTTACCGCTTCTCGGGCCTTTACACCATGGGTGCTTCCGAGTTCCACCTGAACTACGGCATGGCCGACGACTGGAGCCGCTTGAACAACAGCGATGCCAACCAGCTGACGGTGGCTTATGGCTACAACCTGAGCAAGCGGACCAAGGTTTACACCTTCTACACCCAGGTCGATAACAGTCGCAACTTCACCTACCTCGGCAGCGGCACCGGCCAAAAGGCCAGCTCAGTCGCCGTGGGCGTGCGCCACAACTTCTAAGCTGCACTGCAGCCAGTCCAAAGCCGGCCCCAGGGCCGGCTTTTTTCATGGCCCGTTTGACACTAGCCTCTCGGGTGGTGCTGCTCGTGCAGAGCACGCAGCCGTTCTCGCGCCACGTGCGTGTAGATCGTCGTCGTGCCGATGTCGGCATGCCCCAGCAGCATCTGCACCGCGCGCAGGTCGGCGCCGTGGTTCAGCAGATGCGTGGCGAATGCGTGGCGCAGTGTGTGCGGCGAAAGCGCCACGCTGATACCTGCCACCAGCGCATGGCGTTTCACCAGCAGCCAGAACATCTGCCGCGTCATGCCGTCTCCGCGCGCCGTGACAAACAGCGCCTCAGACGTCTGACCTTGAAGAATTTGCGGCCGCGCTTCAACCAGGTAGCGCTCCAGCCAGGCATGCGCTTCAGCGCCGAAAGGCACCATGCGCTCGCGCGCACCCTTGCCCAGCACACGCAGCACGCCTTCGTTCAGCCCCAGTTGCACAGTCTTCAGCGTCACCAGTTCGCTCACGCGCAAGCCGCTGGCATACATCAGCTCCAGCATGCTGCGGTCGCGCAGGCCCAAAGGCGTATCGACCAGCGGCGCCTCCAGCAAGGCCTCGACCTGCGCTTCGCTCAGCGACTTGGGCACGCGCAAGGGCTGGCGCGCTGCCAATAGCTTGAGCGTGGGGTCGCGCGCAATCACGCCTTCGCGCAGGGCCCAGCGGAAGTAGCGTTTGAAAACGGTCAGGCGCCGATTGGCTGTGGTGGCCCTGGTCGCGCCGTGGCGCGCATGGGCATAGGCCAGCAGGTCGGCTTCCTGCGCTGTGTCCAAGCTGCGTACCAGTTCGGAATGCAGCCAGTCGGCCAGCAACTGCAGGTCGCGCCGATAGGCACCCAGCGTCAACGCGGACAGCCCGTCCTCGATCCACAGGCTATCGATGAAACGGTCGATACCGGCATCGCCGTGGCTCGCCGCGCGCTGCGTACCAACCTCACTTGGGGAAAGAGTCTCGGCCACGCCTGCATCGTAGCCGCCGCCGATGGCAGACTCCCTGGATGCCCGATCCGTTGCTGTTGCTTCCCGACTTCATCCTCATTTGCAGCGGCTGGGCTCTGTGCCGTTGGACGGCACTGAACCGGCCCGTGTGGGAAGGCGTGGAGCGGCTGGTCTACTACGTGCTGTTCCCAGCGCTGCTGTTCACGGCCATCGTGCGCAACCCGCTGCAGCCCAGCGCGGCGCTGCCCTTGATCAGCTGCGGCTTGCTCATCACCGCTGCGGGCATTGCGCTTTCCTACTCGTTGATGCGGGTGAAAGGTGTGGACAGGGGCCTGCACGCCAGCGGCGCGCAAACAGCCTTCCGCTTCAATTCCTACGTGGCCCTGGCGCTGGCCGAACGCCTGGCCGGCACGCCGGGCCTGGCCTGGACAGCCCTGCTGATCGCGGTTTGCGTGCCGCTGTGCAACGTGGCCGCTGTGTGGCCGATGGCGCGGCATGGCGGGCACCGCACCTTGCATGAACTGGCTCGCAACCCGCTGATTCTGAGCACGGTGGGCGGCCTTCTCTACAAGCTCTCCGGGCTGCCCTTGCCAGAACTGGCATCGACCACCCTGTCTCGAATGGGCGCTGCCGCACTGCCGTTGGGACTGATGGCCGTGGGCGCAGGGCTGCGCATGGGCGCCCTGCGCGAAGCACCGCGTCTGGCCGGCGCCTTTCTGGGCATCCGCCACGCCGTGCTCCCCTTGCTGGCCGTGGCCCTGGTGCTGGCGCTGGACCTGCCGCCAGCACAACAGGCCGTGCTGGTAGCCTTTGCTGCGCTGCCTACTGCGTCCAGCGCCTATGTGCTGGCCACGCGCATGGGGGGCAACGGGCCGTTCGTGGCGGGCATCGTCACGCTGTCCACGCTGCTGGCGATGGCGGGATTGCCTTTGGCGCTGGGACTACTTCGGTGGGTGGCTTGATGGTGTTCTGACTGCACTGGCGAATGCCGAGGACGCCGCCCAATGCCCACGGCCTTCGCTACACCACAGCGATACGCAAGATATTCAAGGCACCTCCAGCGCCCAATGAATGTGCTCTTGCACCAGCGCATCAGCCGCAGGCAGGGCAAGGTGCAGTGCAGCTTCGATGCCACCACGTTCTTCTTCTGACAACGAAGAGCGCAACGCGTTACCCAGCGCCACAGCCAGGTTGCGCCGCCAACGCTGCCAGCCGATGCGCCGGATGGCGCTGCCTTCGGTGCGGCGCAGGAAGTCGGCTTCTGTCCATGCCCATAGTGAAAGCAATGACGACCGGTCCAGGCCGTGGCGCGTGTCGAAGTCGGGCAAGGTCGCCTGCCGGGCGTATTTGTTCCATGGGCAGACCAGCTGGCAGTCGTCGCAACCGTAGATGCGATTGCCCATCAGGGGCCGCAAGGCCGGGTCGATCGGCCCGTCGTGCTCGATCGTCAGGTAGCTGATGCAGCGCCGCGCGTCCAGCCGGTAGGGTGCCAGGATGGCCTGTGTCGGGCACACGTCGATGCAGGCCTGGCAGCTGCCGCAATGCGCTGCCACGGCGGGCGTCAGGGGCAGCGGCAGGTCGATGTAGATTTCGCCCAGAAAGAACATCGACCCGGCTTCGCGGTGCAATGCCAGCGTATGTTTGCCGCGCCAGCCGATGCCAGCGCGGCTAGCCAGTTCCACTTCCAGCACCGGCGCTGAATCGGTGAACACGCGGTGGCCGATGGGCCCTACGGCTTGCTGCAAGCGCAAGGCCAGCGCTTGCAGGCGCTGGCGCAGCACCTTGTGATAGTCGCGGCCACGGGCATAGACCGAGACCACGGCCTGCCCAGGTTGCAGCAAGCGCGCGCTTTCCTGTGCCACCCAGTCTGGCGCGGTTTCTCGCGGCAAATAGTCCATGCGTGCGCTGATGACGCGCACGGTGCCAGGGACCAGTTCTGCTGGTCGCGCGCGGCGCAAACCGTGCGCTGCCAGATAGCCCATGCCGCCATGAAAGCCGGCTTCCAGCCAGGCCAGGAGCCCTGGCTCGGCCGTGGACAAATCGATGTCGGCCACACCGATCTGGGAGAATCCCAGCTCACTTGCCCAACCTTGCAGCTGTTCGATCAACGGCTGCTTTTCTGAACCGCCCACGGATTGATGCTGACGCTGCATGCGCCGATTCTAGAAACCCGCCACTTGAATTGGCGGAACGAAGCCGACTGCAGTGCTTTTGCGACCGCGCTGGCCCACCAGCCCGACTTGCGCCACGCCAGCCTGCATCTGCAAGGACCGCTGGGTGCGGGCAAAACCAGTTTCGTGCGTCACTTGCTGCGTGCGCTGGGTGTGACAGGTCGCATCAAGAGCCCCACTTATGCGGTGCTCGAATCGCACCAGGCTGGAAACTTGACGATCTCGCATTTCGATTTCTACCGTTTCAGCGACCCGCGTGAATGGCTGGACGCGGGCTTTCGTGAGCTTTATGCGCAGCCCGGGCTGAAGCTGGCCGAGTGGCCGGAAAAGGCTGAAGGATTCTTGCCTACACCCGATCTGGACATGTGCATCGAACCCTTGGAAGGCGACATGCGCGCTGTCATCTTGCAAGCCCGCTCGGCGCGCGGCCTGGCCTTGCTGCCATGAAACCTGTCGTACCTGAAGAGCGCCGCCGCGCCCTGGCCAGGATGGGCGGCCTGGTGCTGTTGCTGGGGGCGCCGCAACTGGCCTGGGGTGCGGCCATCGTGGCCGTGCGCGTCTGGCCGTCTCGCTACTACACGCGGGTGACGATCGAATCGGATGCGCCGCTGGCCGCCACACACCAGCTCATCGAATCGCCACACCGTCTGGTGGTGGACATCGACGGCCTGGAACTGCGCGAGCCCTTGCGCGACCTGGTGGGCAAGATCCGCCCCGGTGACCCGTACATTGAAGGCGTCAGGGTGGGCCAGTTCCAGCCGCGCGTGGTGCGCCTGGTGTTCGACCTGCGCCAGGCCATCCAGCCGCAGCAGTTCACCCTGACGCCCGTGGCCGCCTACCAGCACCGCCTGGTGTTCGACCTGTACCCGGCGCAAGAGGCCGATCCGCTGCTGGCGCTGTTGCGCGACAAGGAAGCCGCAGACGAGAAGGCTGCGCAGGCGGTGCAGGACGCCTTGGGTGAGCTCATTGCTCGCATCGAGCAGCCCCAGGTTGCGTCTGGATCTGCGTCTTCTTCTGGCGTACCCAGTCCGCCCGCCGTGCCCGCCGTCACTGCCGTGCCCGTTCTACCCGCGCCGCCGCAAGTCGCCACCGCGCCGCCGGCCGCACCCACGCCGGCCGAACAAAAACGGGTTGACCGACTCATCATCGTCGCCCTGGACCCAGGCCATGGCGGCGAAGACCCGGGCGCCGTCGGCCCCACCGGCCTGCGCGAAAAAGACGTGGTGCTGGCCATCGCGCTGCAGCTGCGCGAGCGCCTGAATGCCCTGCCCGGACTGCGCGTGATGCTGACCCGCGACGGCGACTTCTTCGTGCCGCTGAACGAACGCGTGCGCAAAGCCAGGCGCGTGCAGGCCGACCTGTTCATCAGCATTCATGCCGACGCCTTCATGCGCAGAGAAGCGCGCGGTGCCAGCGTCTACGCGCTGTCCACCCGCGGCGCCACCAGCACGGCGGCGAACTGGATGGCGCGGCGCGAAAACGCTTCAGACCAGGTGGGCGGCGTGAACGTCGACAACGTGAAAGACCGGCAGCTCTTGAGCGCCATGCTCGACATGAGCACGACTGCGCAGATCAAGGACAGCCTGAAGCTGGGCAACGAAGTGCTGCGCCATGTCGGCCGCGTCGGGCGGCTGCACAAGCGCCAGGTCGAGCAAGCCGGGTTTGCCGTGCTGAAGGCACCAGACATCCCCAGCATCCTGGTCGAGACCGCCTTCATCTCCAACCCCGAAGAAGAAGCCAAGCTGCGCGACCCTGCCTACCGCAGCGCGCTGGTCGACGCCATAGCGCGGGGCGTACAGAACTACTTCGCCAAGAACCCGCCGCTGGCACGCCAAAGGCCGCTGTGAAAAACGCCATGTGGCGCTATTTCTCCAGGTAACGTTTACGCCAGAACAGCGCCACCAGGCCGACGCCCACCGCCACCATGAGCCAGAACGCCGTCCAGAAACCGGCGCTGGAATGGATCAGCGGCAGTGAATCGAAATTCATGCCGAAGAAGCCCGTGATCAGGTTCAAAGGCAGGAACACGGCGGTCAGCACGGTGAGCGTGCGCATGATGTCGTTGGTGCGGTGGCCCAGGGCGCTGAAGTGCATCTGCACGGCAGTCTCTGCACTTTGTTCCAGCCGGCGCACGTGGCTGAGCACGCGTTCCACATGTTCCAGCACATCGCGCGAACGCACGCGCAGCAGTTCGCGTTCGCGGCGCCTGTCGGGCTCCACTTCATCTGGCCATTCGTCCAGCGCGTCTATCCATTCCTGCACGGCCGCGCGCTGGTCTTCGCAGGTGTCTTCCAGCAGGTTCAGCGCATTGCGCGATTCCAGCAGCACCTGCCAGTCACGAAAGCGGCTGGCAGGGTCCAGCAACTGTTGCTGCAGGTAACCCAGCTGGCGCGTCAGCAGCCGGCGCAGGTCCAGATAGCTGTCGACCATGTGGTTGATCATGCGCAGCATCAGGTCGGCCGGGCTGGCCGGCAAACGCGCGTTGCCACGCGTTTCATGGTCGCCTGACAAAGCGGCCAGGCGCTGCGAGAAGTAGTCGCGCACGGCGCAGTCGGTGGGGTGCACGGTGACGAGCACGCGGTCGAACACGGCGAATCCCACGGGGCTGGTGTCGATCGATTCCAGCGCCTTGCGCGCTGTGGCCAGCGTGCCGTTGGCCTCGTCGATGAACAGGCCCTGACTGCCGGCGCCTGCAGCCAGGCGGCGAAATACCATCACGTCATACCAGGAGGTGTAGTCGTAGTGGCTGGGCAGCTGGTTGTTCAGCAAGTCAGATACATGCAGGTCGACCAGAACCCCGCCCGTCCAGCGTTGCAGGCTGGCCTGCACGGCAGCGGTGGACACCTCGAACTCCCGCCTGGCGCTGCCCACCCAGATGAAGCCCTCGGCCGGCAAGGCTTCGGGCAGGGCTGCGAGTTCAACGAACTGCTCGGGCGTGATGTGGAAGATGCGCAAGCGGGGCGCTCCGCTGGCTGGCGACTTCAGACCGCGCGGATCAGCCGTGCGGCGTCCAGCGCGAAATAGGTCAGCACGCCATCGGCACCGGCGCGTTTGAAAGCCAGCAGCGACTCCATCATCACGGCGTCATGGTCGAGCCAGCCGTTGGCCGCAGCGGCTTTGAGCATGGCGTACTCGCCGCTCACCTGGTAGGCGAAGGTGGGTACGCGGAATTCTTCTTTCACGCGCCGCACGATGTCCAGATAAGGCATGCCGGGCTTGACCATCACCATGTCGGCGCCTTCTGCAATGTCCAGCGCCACTTCACGCAGCGCTTCGTCGCTGTTGCCCGGGTCCATCTGGTAGACCTTCTTGTCGGCACGACCCAGGTTGCCGGCACTGCCCACGGCATCGCGGAAAGGGCCGTAGAAGGCGCTGGCGTACTTGGCGCTGTAGGCCATGATGCGCGTGTGCACCTGGCCGGCTTCTTCCAGCGTCTGGCGGATGGCGCCGATGCGCCCGTCCATCATGTCGCTGGGGGCGACGATGTCGACACCGGCCTGCGCATGCACCAAAGCCTGCTGGCGCAGAACGGCCACCGTGCTGTCGTTGACGATGTAGCCGCTGTCGTCGAGCAAGCCGTCCTGGCCGTGGCTGGTGTAGGGGTCCAGCGCCACATCGGTGAGGATGCCCAGCTGCGGGAACCTGTGCTTCAGCGCGTGCACCACGCGCGGCACCAAACCGTCGGGGTTGGTGGCCTCGATGCCGTCGGGCGTCTTCAGCCGCGCGTCGATGACGGGGAACAGCGCCATCACGGGCACGCCTAGATTCACGCATTCTTCGGCCAGCGCGAAGATGCCGTCCAGACTGCGCCGCTGTACGCCAGGCATGCTGGCCACGTCTTCGGTGCGACCCTCGCCGTCCAGAACGAAGACAGGGAAGATCAGGTCTTCACAACCCAGCCTGTGCTCGCGCACCAGCGCGCGGGTGAAAGCATCTTTGCGCAAACGGCGCGGCCGGCTGGTGGGGTAATCGGGTGGTGTGTGCATGTTGTGCCTGCTGAATGGCCTGCCAGCGCTAAGCCTGAACCTGAGCGTCGTTAGAAATCTCAGCCCCATCCTCCCGGTGTGAGTCCATGCCATCGAGGCAGGTCATCAAAGCATGTAACCAAGGCATACAACCGAGTGCAAATGGCGCTTTTTCAAGCGTTATTTGCTGCGTTAAGATCTCTACTGGATGATAGCCGCAAGGTCGTTGTCCCCTGCTTTTCCTCCCTGAGCAGGTGCCTTAGCGTGATGACAGCGATAAGGCTTGCTGGCCTCGGCATCCGTGCCGGGGCCCTTTTTTTGGCGCTGCGCATAATCGGTTCGATGAGCTCCGCTTATCTCTGGGTCAAGGCCTTTCACATCATTTTCGTGGCCAGCTGGTTCGCCGGCCTGTTCTATCTGCCACGGCTGTTCGTCAACCTGGCGATGGTGCAACCCGACAGCCACGCCGAACGCGAACGGCTGCTCTTGATGGCGCGCAAGCTGTACCGGTTTTCCAGTCTCTTGATGGTGCCCGCCGTCGTGCTCGGTCTGTGGCTTTGGCTGGGCTTTGGCGGCGGCTTCCTGCGCAGCAGCTGGATGCATGCCAAGCTGCTGCTGGTGGTGGGTGCCCTGGGCTATCACCACATATGCCGCAGGTTGCTGCTCGGCTTCGAGACCGGTGGCAATCAACGTTCGCACAAGTGGTTTCGCGTTTTCAACGAAACCTCGGTGTTGCTGTTTGCAGCCACCGTCGTGCTGGTGGTCGTGAAGCCTTTCTAGCGCTGTCGTTCAAGCCATGCGACAGCGCAGTTCGGCTTCACCGCTGGCCCTGGCCTGGGTGGCGCTGGTGCTGTATGCCAGCCTCTACCCGTTCGACAAATGGCGCTGGCCACCGGGTCTGGACATGGCTGATCTGGCCCGTCTGCCCTGGCCGCCCTGGGTCGTCCCTGCCGATGTGGTTTTCAATGTGTTGGGTTATGCCCCGCTGGGCGCCCTGCTGCTGCTGGCCGTGCTGCGCAGCGGCGGCGGCCTGGGGTGGGCGATTCTTCTGGCGCTGGGCGCGCCTGCACTGCTGTCTTACGCCACCGAAGTCACGCAGCAATTCCTTCCTGGCCGCCATCCTTCATTGAAAGACCTGGCAGCCAACGCTGGCGGCGCAGCCATCGGCGCCTTGCTGGCGCTGGCTGCGCAGGCACTGGGTCTGGTGGAAAGCTGGAGTCGCGCGCGTGAACGCTGGTTCGTGCGCGACAGTGCCGGCGCATTGGCCTTGTTGGCGTTGTGGCCCGTGGCGCTCTTGTTCCCGGCGCCCGTTCCGCTGGGCCTGGGCCAGGGTTTGCTGCAGGTGCGCGATCTGGCTGTGCAGATGATGGCGGGTGTCGATTGGGCAGCACCGGCGTATGAATTTCTGGCCGGCCCCGCAGCTTCGGGCCCGGTCTCCCACCTGCCCTTGCGCCCGCTGGGCGAGGCCTATCTCACGGCGCTGGGGCTGCTGGCGCCCTGCCTGGTGGCCTACAGCGTAGCCCAACCTGGCTGGCGGCGCGTGGGCCTGGCTTTGGGCGCGCTGACGCTGGCTCTGGGCGGCATGACGCTGTCTACCGCACTGAACTACGGCCCAGACCATGCACTGGCCTGGCTTACGCCGTATGCCTTTCCTGGGCTGGCCATCGGCTGGGGCCTGGCTTTGCTGATGGCGCCTCTGCCGCGCCGCCTGGTGGCAGGCGTGGGGCTGATGGTGCTGACCGGGCTGGTGGCGGGCGTGGTGCAGGCGCCCGACAACCCTTATTTCGCGCAATCGTTGCTGGCTTGGGAGCAGGGCCGCTTCGTGCGTTTTCACGGGCTGGCGCAGTGGCTGGGTTGGCTGTGGCCTTTTGCGGCCATGGCCTGGATGTTCTCGCGCCTGGGGCAGCAGCAACCTGAAGGCGCTGGGCCACGCTGAACAAATAGCTACAGGCCAGCTGCCTACAATCTGACGCATGAGCTACTACAAGCACCATATTTTCTTCTGCTTGAACCAGCGCGGCAACGGTGAAGCCGCTTGCGCACAGCACGACGCGCAAGCCGGTTTCGACCGCTGCAAGCAGCGCATCAAGGCCGAAGGCCTGGCCGGCCCGGGCGGTGTGCGGGTGAACAAGGCCGGCTGCCTGGACCGCTGCGCTGGCGGCCCCGTGGCCGTGGTCTACCCCGAAGGCACCTGGTACACCTTCGTGGACGAATCCGACATCGACGACATCGTCGAGCAGCATCTCAAGCAAGGCCGCGTGGTCGAGCGCCTGCTACTGCCTGCCGACGTGGGCCGCTGACGTTGGCTGCTGACGTTGGCTGCTGACGTGGGCCGCTGACAGCGACGCTGGCACCACGCCATGAACGCCGCCACAAAGTACGCGGCCGTATCCGGCCCGGCAGGCGCCCTGGCCACCGCCTTGGACCTGCCCGCTGGCACATCGCGCGGCCTGGTGCTGGTGTGCCACCCGCATCCGCAGCACGGCGGCACCATGGCCAACAAGGTCGTGCAGACATTGGCACGCGCCTTCGTGGCCCTGGGCTACACCAGCCTGCGCTTCAATTTTCGTGGCGTGGGTGAGTCGGCTGGGGTGTGGGACGAGGGCCAGGGCGAGATCGAAGACGCCTTGGCTGTCCTTCAAGCCCACCGTGTTGCCGACCAGCCCTTGATCCTGGCCGGCTTTTCTTTCGGCGCCTATGTCGCCTCGCAGGTAGCGGCCCGCCTGGCAGTTGAACGCGGCGCCGCCGCACAAAGACTCGTGCTGGTGGGCACCGCGGCCAGCCGTTTCGATGTCGCTGCCGTGCCTGCCGACACGCTGGTGATCCACGGCGAGAGCGACGACGTGGTGCCGCTGTCTGCCACACTGGACTGGGCGCGCCCGCAGGCGCTGCCAGTGGTCGTCGTTCCCGGCGCCGGCCACTTCTTTCACGGGCAGCTGCCGCTGCTCAAATCCATCGTCACCCGCGCCTTCGCACCTGGCGCAACAACCTGAAGCCCTGACCCCTGATGTCCTTGTTCAAGAATGTTCTTCGTGCGGCCCTGTCCGCCTTGCTGGCCACGAGTCTGGCCGCCGCCCATGCACAAGCGCCGCAGCCGCCCGAAGTGGCGGCGCGCCAGTACCTGCTGATCGACATGGCCAGCAATCAGGTGCTGGCCGAACGCGAAGCCGATGTGCAGGCCGACCCGGCATCGCTGACGAAACTGATGACGGCCTATCTGGTCTTCAACGCCCTGCGCGACAAGAAGCTGGCGCTGGACCAGACCCTGCCCGTGAGCGAGCGTGCCTGGGCCGAACGCAAGGGCGGCGGCTCGCTGATGTTCATCGACCCGAAGATGACGCCCAAGGTCGAAGAGCTGCTGCGCGGCATGATCGTGCAAAGCGGCAACGATGCGTCGGTGGCGCTGGCCGAAGGCGTGGCCGGCAACGTCGAAGCCTTTGTGGGACTGATGAACCGCCAGGCGCAGGCCTGGGGCCTGAAGAACACGCAGTTCAAGAACGTCACCGGCCTGACCGAAGCCGGCCACTACAGCAGTGCGCGCGACGTGGCCACGGTGGCCATGCGCATCATCAACGAGCACCCCGGCTTCTACGCCATCTACGGCATCCGCCAGTACAGCTTCAACAACATCCGCCAGGACAACCGCAACCTGCTCCTGGGCCGCGACCCCAGCATCGACGGCATGAAGACGGGCTACACCGACAGCGCCGGTTACTGCCTGGTGGCCAGTGCGGTGCGCAACATGCCCAATGGCCAGCGCCGGCTGCTCAGCGTGGTGCTGGGCACGGCGAGCCGCGAAGCACGTGCTGCTGAAAGCCAGAAGCTGCTGAACTGGGGCTACCTGGCGTGGGACGCCTTGCGCTTGTTCGACGCCGGCAGCGCTGTCGTGACGGTGCCGGTTTGGAAAGGCAGCAGTTCGGATGCCAAACTGGGAACGCCCGGCGCGCTGTTCGTCACGGTGCCCAAGGGCGAGGGCGACAAGATGAAGACCAGCATCGAGCGCACCGACCCGTTGGTGGCACCGCTGACAGCCGGCCAACGCGTGGGCACGATCAAGATCAGCACCGCTGCAGGCACGCCCATCGCCAGCGTGCCGCTGGTGGTGCTCGAGCCCGTGCCGCTGGCCGGCATACTGGGCCGGGCCTGGGATTCAATCCGCCTGTGGATCAAATGACCTGAACCGAACCGCTGGAGCCACGCATGCAACCCACTCTGTGCCATCTGAACGGCGAAACGCTGCCATTGTCTGAAGCCAAGGTGCCGGTGCTGGACCGCGGCTTCATCTTCGGCGACGGCATCTACGAAGTGGTGCCTGTCTATGGCCGCCGGCTGTTTCGCTTCGACGATCACATGGCGCGGCTGGGCCGCTCGCTGCACAAGCTGCGCATCGACAACCCGCACACCACAGGCGAGTGGCTGGCGCTGTGCCGGGAACTGGTGGCGGCCACGGCAGCTGAAGATCAGCTGGTCTACATCCAGGTCACGCGCGGCGTGGCGCCCCGCGATCATGTGATGCCTGTGGGCATCCAGCCCACCGTGTTTGCGATGGCCAACCCCATGAAAGCCGCCAGCGCAGAGCAGCGCCACCAGGGTGTGACCTGCACCACGGCACGCGACTTCCGCTGGGAGCGTGGCGACATCAAGAGCATCAGCCTCCTGGGCAACGTGCTGGCCAGGCAGATGTCAGCCGACCATGGCGCGGTGGAAACCATCATGTTCCGCGACGGGTTTCTGACGGAAGCCGCCGCCAGCAATGTGTGGATCGTCCACGAAGGCGCCCTGCTGGGCCCGCCCAAAAGCGACCATGTGCTCGAGGGCATCCGCGTGGACCTGCTGCGCGAATTGTGCGAAGACTGCGGCGTGGCCTACAACCTGCGCCCCATTGCCGAAGCGGATGTGATGAGCGCCGACGAAGTGATGCTCAGTTCGGCCACCAAGGAAGTGCTGCCTGTGACGCGCATCGACGGCGAAGGTGTGGGCCATGGCGCCGGCCGCGGCCGGCCCGGCCCCGTGTATGCGCGCTTGTACGAGGCCTACCAGCGCGCCAAGCAGACCATGTCGATCTAAATTCAAACGATGGAGTCTCCGCGCGAAAGCCTCATCGACTACCCCAGCCTGTTTCCCATCAAGGTGATGGGCCGGCAGGTGGAAGGCTTCGTCGAAGCCATGGTGGCTATCGCCGTGAACTTCGACCCGGGTTTCGATGCCAGCACCATCGAACGCCGGCTCAGCTCGGGCGGCAATTACCTGGGCCTGACGCTCACCGTCACGGCCACCAGCCGGGAGCAACTGGACGAGCTGTACCGCACGCTGTCCACGCATCCGATGGTCAAGGTGGTGCTGTAGGTAACGCGGTGCTTTAACTGGGCCGCGCGTTCCGGCGCGCTTGTAATTCACGCAGTTTGCCGGGCGCGGCTTCATCACCGGCCTGAGCGGCCAGTTCATACCAGTAGCGCGCCAGCCGGTCGTCCTGCGGCACACCGTTGCCGTGCTCGTACATCGAGGCGATGAGGTACATCGCGCCCACATCGCCGCCCTTGGCCGCCTCGCGGTACCAGCGCGCCGACTCAGCCGCATCTTGCGGCTTGCCGCGACCCAGGAAAAAGGCCGTGCCCATGGCCACTTGCGCATCGACGCTGCCTGCCGTGGCAGCCACTTCGTACCAGCGCATGGCCAGAGGCAGTTCACGCTGGCCGAAGTCGCCGTTTTCCAGCGCCTGAGCCAGCATGAATTGCGCGGTGACGAAGCCGGCCTCGCCCGCGCGCACCAGCAGGCGGCGCGCCAGCGCGAGGTCGGGGCGCGGCAGCTCACCACGCAGGTGCATCACGGCCAGGTTGTATTCGGCCACGGGCAAGCGCTGCGCGGCCAGGGCCTCGAAACCTTGGCGCGCGGCCGGCAGGCGGCCTTCGGCGTAGTCGACCAGGGCTTTGTCCAACTGCGCCTCAACAGCGGGCGCTGGCGGTGCAGCCGGCGGGGATGCGTGGGCCATGATGCCGAAGGCAAGCATCGATGCGACCAGGAGCAAGCGCGGACGAAAGACGTTCATGGGAGTTCCTGGGATGTGCCGTCGACCAGACGATAGCGTGCAAGGCTTCAGCGTGCTGTTGCGCGCGAGTTCTCGCGCGTTCTCGAGCCGGGCTGCGCCATGGTCCAATCGCGCATGTCCGATCCCACCCGACCCCGCGTCAGCCTGAAAACCGGCGCACCGCGTCCGGACGCCCGACGGCAACCAGTGCGCCCCGGCGCGCCACATCGGCCTGCACCTGAGCATCAGGGTGACATGGCGCCCTCTTCATCTTCATTTTCATCGCCATCGCCAAGCAGGCGGCCTGCACCCCCTCAATCGGCGCGGAACACCGTCCCCAAGCCACCGCCCACCCGATCGCCACTGTCGGCAAAGGCACCACCGCCACGGCAGCCGCCCGCTGCCGTCATGCCAAGCCCGCCCCTGCCTGCAGCGCCACGCCCGCCTCGCCAGCCGCCGCCGCCGCCAGCCCCCGACGGCCCCGACGGCATCCGCATCTCCAAGCTGATGACCGAGCGCGGCCTGTGCTCTCGGCGCGAGGCCGACGAATGGATCGAAGCCGGTTGGGTGCGCGTGGCCGGCCAGATGGCTGTGCTGGGCCAGCGTGCGGCCAAGGATGTGCGCCTGGACATCGACCCGCGCGCCAGCGCCGAACAGGCGCGCCGCATGACGGTGCTGCTGCACAAGCCCATGGGCATCGTCAGCGGCCAGGCAGAAGACGGCTACGAGCCGGCGGTGACCCTGGTGACCCCGGCCAACCGCTGGTCGGGTGATGCATCCGGCATGGCCTTCCACCCCGGCCATCTTCGCCACCTGGCACCTGCGGGAAGGCTGGACATCGACTCCACCGGCCTGCTGGTCTTCACGCAGGACGGCCGCGTCGCCAAGCGCCTGATCGGCGACGGAACGCGCGTGGAAAAAGAGTATCTGGTGCGCGTTCGCCATCAGAACCCGGGCCCGGTGCCCGATTCGGCGCTGGACCGTTTGCGCCATGGCCTGGTGCTGGATGACGTGCCATTGCGGCCAGCCCATGTGAGCTGGCAGAACGAAGACCAGCTGCGCATCGTGCTGCGCGAAGGCCGCAAGCGGCAGATTCGCCGCATGTGCGAACTGGTAGGGCTGGAGGCCCTGGGCTTGAAGCGCGTGCGCATCGGCAGCGTGGTACTGGGCCAGCTGCCTGCCGGGCAGTGGCGTTATCTGCGCGAAGACGAGCGCTTCTAAGCGTCAGCCGCCCAGAGCCTGCAGGCGCTGGGCGCGCGTCTTCGAGCGACGCCTTCTGGCCACGACCGGTGCCGACGAAGCGCGCGTACAAAGTTTTCGCTTCGTCCTTGCGACCCAGCGCTTCCAGGGCCATGCCGCGGCGGTAGTCCAGCGGAAACTGGGCAGCACCACGGCCTTTGACCGCCTGGTCATACAGCATCAAGGCTTCCTCGTGCGCCCCTGCGATAGCGCGTACCCGCGCCAGACCGTAGGGCGCAGCGGCACGCGCTTGCAGCACACGCGCCTGGTCGGGCACGGGTGCGGCTTGTCCCCAGCACCACGCCCAGTGCGTAGTGGCAGACACCAACCTGCGGCTGCTGCTGTGTGCAGGCTTGCGCGCGGCTGATGGCTTCCTGGCGCGCTGCCGCGTCGTTGCCGTCCAGCGACGTGAGCGCCAGCGCCAGCACCGCCTGGCTGTCGCCAGGTTGCGCCGCCAGCCGATCGCGTGCCGCGCGGCGCAGCTCAGTCGTGCGGTCTTGCTGCAGCCAGACCTGCAGGCTGGCGTCCTTGAAAGTTTGTGCCGTGGCCGGCTGTACCGGGCACAGCAGGGCGGCGGCCGCCGTGCCGGCCAGGCTGAAGGCTTGCAGCAAACTGCAGCCAGTGCCGACAGACTGCAGGCTGGGCTGGGCTGGGCTGGGCAACACACCCTGCCCTGATAGCCTCGAACCCATGCCCAACCCTTCCACAGGTGCGGCCAGCGCCGCCCCGCCGCTGCTGCCCCGGCCCGGCATCGCCCTGGTTGCCCTGGCCCTGGCGCTGCTGCTGGGCCTGCAGCCCGTGACCACCGACATCTACCTGCCAGCCCTGCCCGCCCTCACGCGCGAGCTGGGAGCGTCGATGGCCGCCGCGCAGCTCACGATGTCGGCCCTGATCCTGGCATTCGGCCTGGCACAACTGGTCTGGGGCCCGGTCGCCGACCGACTGGGCCGTCGCCCGGTATTGCTGACGGGGCTGACGCTGTATACCGCCGCCAGCATCGGCTGCATGCTGGCCGCGCAGATTGAAACGCTGATCGTCTGGCGCATGTTGCAAGGCGCGGCACTGGCCGCAGCGGTGGTGTGCGCACGCGCCATGCTGCGCGACCTGTACGAGCCGCACGAGGGCGCGCAGGTGATGTCACTGGGGCTGTCCGGGTTGGGCGTGATTGCCATCCTCGGCCCGGTGCTGGGCGGTTTCGTGGCAGCAGCCTTCGGCTGGCGCGCAGCCTTGTCGATGGTGGTGCTGATGGGCGGGCTGACGCTGCTCTTCGTGGCGCTTCGACTACCCGAAACACTGCCGGTGAAGAACCCCCAGGCCACGTCGCCAAGACAACTGCTGGCGACATGGCAGCGCATCGCCCAACACCGTACTTTCGTGGCCTGGACGCTGCTGACCAGCTGCACCTACGGCGGCCTGTTCACCATCCTGGCCGGCTCTTCCTTTATCTACATCGACATCCTGGGCCTGTCGCCCTCGGTCTATGGCCTGGCCATGGGCTCGGCTTCAGCAGCCTACATGGCCGGCACTTTCGTCTGCCGCCGTTGGGTGGCGCGCGTAGGCATGGTGTGCGCGGTGGGTCGCGGGGCCTGGTTCAGCCTGGCGGGCGGCTTGTTGATCCTGGTGCTGGCGACGGCAGGAGTGCAGGCGATCTGGACGGTGCTGCTGCCGCAATGGCTGTTTGCCTTCGGCCACGGTGTGCATCAGCCTTGTGGGCAGGCCGGCGCCGTCGGTCCGTTCCCGCAAGCGGCCGGGGCCGCTTCTGCACTGGCGGGCTTCGTGCTGGCGGCCACCGCTTTCGTCGTCGGCCTGTGGCTGGGCCAGGCACTGGACGGGCGTGTGCTGCCTTATGCGGCGGGGCTGGCCTTCTGGGGTGTGCTCACTGCCACGGTGGCCTGGACGCTGGTGCGGCGCCACGGCGTTCCGGCGCGCGCGTGATGGCAGGCACCGTGACCGAACCCGTGCTGGCGCTGGCCGGCCCCACCGCTTCAGGCAAGACGGCCCTGGCCCTGGCCTTTGCAGCGCAAAGCGCCGCAGACGAAGGCGTACCCGTGGAAATCATCAGTGTCGATTCGGCCCTGGTCTACCGCGGCCTGGACATCGGCACCGCCAAGCCCAGCGCCACGGAGCGCGCTGCCGTGGCCCACCACCTCGTCGACACGCTCGACCCACTGCAGGCGTATTCAGCGGCCTGCTTCGTCACCGATGCGATGCGCTTGATCGCGCAAATTCGCAGCCGCGGCCACCGGCCCTTGCTGGTGGGCGGCACGATGCTTTATCTGAAGGCGCTGCGCGACGGCCTGGATGCCATGCCGCCGGCCGATGCCAGCGTGCGCGCCAGCATCAACGCCCGCGCCGCTGGCGAAGGCTGGCCCGCGCTGCACGCTGAACTCGCGCGCCTGGACCCTGCAACAGCAGCGCGGCTGGCCCCCGGCGACGCGCAGCGCATTCAACGGGCACTGGAAGTGCATGCCGTGAGCGGCCGCGCGCTGTCGGCATGGCAACAAGGGCCAAAGGCGGGGCGCGGGCAGCCGCTGGCACTGGTGGCGCTGGAGCCGCGCGAGCGCGGCTGGCTGCATGCGCGCATCGAGCACCGCTTCGACGCCATGCTGCAAGCCGGCCTGGTGAACGAGGTTGCAGCGCTGCGCCAGCGTGGCGATCTGCGGGCAGACCTGCCTTCCATGCGCTGCGTGGGCTATCGGCAAGTGTGGGCGGCCCTGGGCGCAGGCTTGCTGGATCAGAAAGCGGGGGTCGGGACGTTGCGCGATCTGCACACAGAAATGAGGAACCAGGGCATCGCTGCGACGCGACAACTGGCCAAACGCCAGCACACTTGGTTACGCAGTTTTGGTGACAGACGGGTGGTGCACTGCGATGACAGCAACGCGATGGAGCAGGGTCTGGCGGCCTTGAAGAAAGCAACAGATTCCGAGGAGAAAAGCCGCGCCTGGCAGCGTAGCCGCTACCCCCTGGGCTAGGGTGATGCCCGGGCCGAGTGGTGCAAGGTTCGAGATATAGTGCGCAGCCTTGAGACCTTGTCGCGCACCCAACGTCAACCTGACATTGGATTTTTGTTGAAAAAAGAAGTCGCAGTGCTCGCCGCTACCCGCAGCGGGACGACTGGAGGACCAGAGTGGATTTTGGTGTCGAACAAAGTGGCCCGAGCAAACATGCCCTCGGCATCGGGCTGGTGGTCTTGCTGCATGTCCTGCTCGGCTGGGCTCTTGTCAGCGGCATGGCGCAACGGGTGATCGACGTCATCAAGGCGCCGATCGAAACCAAGATCATCGAAGAGGTCAAGCCGCCACCACCGCCGCCGCCAGAGAATCTGCCGCCGCCGCCCAAACTCGCGCCGCCGCCGCCTTCTTTCGTGCCGCCACCTGAGGTCAACGTCACCCCGCCACCTACGCCTGCGCCAACGATCACCACCACGCAAGTGGCTCCGCCGCCCGCACCGCCTCCAGTGTTCAACCCGCCGCCCGCGCCAGCGGCGCCGCCGGCACCACCGGCACCACCTGCACCCCCACGGCGTGTCGTGCAGCCTTTCATTGCCAACGTGCAATCTTGTGCGCCCAAGAGCGAGGACTATCCGAACGCTGCCTTGCGGGCTGAGGCCACGGGCACCACCCGCATCCGCTTCACGGTGGGCCCTGATGGCCGTGTGACCAGCTCCGAAGTGGTCAGATCGTCGGGGCCTTCGCGAGAGCACAAGCAGATGGACAGGGTGGCGTTGTCCAAACTCAGCAGTTGCTCATTCAACCCGGGCACAGACGAGAACGGTCGCCCAACCGGCGGCACAACGGAAGTTGAGTACGTGTGGAAGCTCGATTGACCTGTTCCTGAAATTCCGTGATGCCGGCGCTTGATGGGCCGGCAAAGCGGCCAGTCCCTGCATTTGTTTCCTCTTGTTCATCCCTTTTTCCCGCGCCCTTTCTCCGTACCCGGGCGCTGTTTCTCACGGAGTTGCCATGTCTCTGAACCATGTATTGCGTGCCTCGATCGGCGCCGCCCTGATTGCCGTCACGGCCCTGCTGGCAGTTCCGCAGCCAGCGATGGCCCAGGCCACGCCTGCCGCTTCCGAGCCCACCATGGCCCCGGCACCGATGGAGTCGCCGGCGCCTGTCGTCGCAGCGCCCAGCAACATCGTCGAGCAGCAAGCCGTCGAAAACCCGTTTGGTTTCAAAGGCGCCTGGTTGGCGGCAGACTGGGTCAAGCGCACGACGCTGATCATCCTGGTGATCATGTCGATGGCCAGCTGGTATGTCATCTTCGTCAAGCTGTTCGAGCAGCGGTCGATGCTCAAGAGCGGTCGCGCGTCGGCTGATTCCTTCTGGAAGGCCGGCAACGTGAAGCAGGGCCTGAGCACGCTCGAAGAAGGCTCGGCATTCCGCTACATCGCCGACCAGGGCATCAAGGCTGCCGACCACCACGAAGGCACCACCGCTGCGGTGATCGACAAGAACACCTGGATCGGCATGTCGGTCGATCGTGCGGTAGGCAACGTGCAAAGCCGCCTCACCAATGGCCTGGCCATCCTGGCCACGGTGGGTTCCACCTCGCCTTTCGTCGGCTTGTTCGGCACCACCTGGGGTATTTACGAAGCACTGGTCAAGATCGGCTTGAGCGGTCAGGCCTCGATCGACAAGGTGGCCGGCCCCGTGGGCGCGGCGCTGATCCTGACCGCCGTGGGCCTGGCTGTGGCGGTGCCTGCGGTGATCGGCTACAACTGGCTGCTGCGCCGCAACAAGACCATCCTGAACGAAACGCGCGCCTTTGCTGGCGACCTGCAAAACGTGCTGCTGTCGGGCAAGCGCTGAATGCGCGCTCAGGCGAACTGAAAGGACAGCGCCATGGCCATGCAAGTCGGCTCCTCTGATGGAGATGACGATTTCAACAACACGATCAACACCACGCCCATGGTGGACGTCATGTTGGTGTTGCTCATCATCTTCATGATCACCGTGCCGGTGATCACGCAGTCCATACCGCTGGATTTGCCCAAAGAACGCAATCTGCCGACCATCACCAAGCCCGAGAACATTGTGCTGGCCGTCAGCCGCGATGGTGATGTCTATTGGGGTACCGAGCGCATGGCCGACAACGAGGCCTTGGTCAACCGGCTCAAGCTGGTGTCGGTGCTGGAACCGCAGCCCGAGGTCCACATCCGTGGCGACCTGGAAGTTCGCTACGAAGCCGTAGGCCGGGTCGTGGTGGCTTGCCAGCGCGCAGGCATCTTCAAGGTGGGCTTCATCACCGAGCCCCCGGCGCTACAGTGACGACGGCACGTAGCTCAAGACGCAAAGGATCCGAAGGACCCCCATGGGAATGAACGTAAGTTCGTCCGAAGACGAAGACGAAGTGATGATCGAGATCAACACCACGCCGTTGATCGACGTGATGTTGGTGCTGCTGATCATGTTCATCATCACCATACCGATCCAGACGCACGCGGTGAAAATGAACATGCCGGTGCCGAGCAATGCGGCGCCACCGCCGGTACCGCCTGAAATCGTGCGTATCGATCTGGACTTTGACGGCACGATCGGCTGGAACGGCGAAATCGTGCCCGACAGGAACGCACTTGAGTTCCGCCTTCAAGCGCTGGCTGCGATGCCCGAGCAGCCGGAAGTGCACTTACGGCCGAATAAGCTGGTGACCTACAAGTACGTGGCCATGGTGATGGCTTCCGCCCAACGGCTGGGCGTGACTAAGATTGGCATCGTCGGCAACGAGCAATTCCTGAACTAAGCATGAAGCATGTGAACCCGTGGCGCACCCTAGCGCTGGCCCTCTTTGCGGCCAGCATCATCACCACGGCGCAGGCGCAAGGCCTCCGTGCAGAAGTCGGCAGACCGCTGCAGCAGGCCGGTGAACTGCTCAAGCAGGGCAAGGCGCGGGAAGCGTTGGCCAAAGTGCGTGAAGCCGAGGCCGTGGGCGGCAAGACGGCGAACGAACAGCTCACCATCGACCGCATGAAAGCCGCAGCAGCGCAACGCGCTGGCGACTCCAACACGGCGATCCAGGCGCTGGAGGGCATCTATGCCCGCGTGGGCGGCAGCGAAAAGGGACAGATTGCAGAACAGCTGGCCTCGGTCTACGCCCAGCAGCGCAACAACGCCAAGGCCGGCGAATGGGTCAACAACGCCATTCAGGCCGGCAACAACGGCTCAGGCATCCGCCAGATGCAGAGCTACCTGCAGTCGGTGAGTGGCGACTACAGCGCCATCGCCCGCGATGCTGCCGCAGCTGTGAGCGCGGCAGAACAAGCCGGGCGCCGCCCCGCTGAGGGCGACCTGCTGCGACTAGCCGATGCGCAGCAGCGCATGAACAACTTGACGGCTTACGGTGCGACGCTGGGCAAGCTGCTTCAGAACTATCCGAAGAAAGACTACTGGGCCGCTTACCTGGCCCGGTTGCCGCGCAAGCCTGGTTTCTCACCTCGATACGAGCTCGACGTTCTGCGCCTGCGCCTGGCCAGCGGCACGCTGGAAAGTACCAGCGACTACATGGAAATGGCACAACTGGCCCTGCAGGCGCGACTACCCGCCGAAGGGCTGCGCATCACCGAAGAAGGTTTCAAGGCCGGCGCGTTGGGCACCGGCCCGGAAGCCGGGCGCCACCAGCGCCTGCGCGATCTGGCGGTCAAGCGCGAAGCCGAGGCCAAGGCCGCGATGGCACAGAAATTGGCTGAAGCCAGAGCTGCCGCCACAGGCGATGATCTGGTGGAGGTTGGCTACGCCGTCGTCACCATGGGTCAGGTCGAAGAAGGCATCGGACTGATCAAAGCGGGCATTGCCAAAGGCAAGCTCCAACGCCCTGATGAAGCGCAATTGCGCCTGGGCATGGCCCAGCGGCAGTCGGCCAAAAGCAAGGCCGCTGCGAATGCCACATTGCGCGGTGTCAAAGGCTCAGACGGTGCAGCCGATATTGCTCGGATGTGGACGGTTCTGGGACATTCCTGAAGTTTGCAAAGCCGGGCAACCCGGCGGTTCTGCTGAGCGCAGAGACCTGAGAAGCCGGTTCCAGGTGTCTGGTGCTTGACTTCGGCTACCTGGCAAGAGATCCCGGGTTCCCGAAATCCGAGATCCGAGATCCGGTATCCGAGATTCGACACCCAACACCCGACACCAAGGCCTGGACCCAGGCGTATGCCGCGCTTACGAACCGTCTTGCTATACGCCGCTAGTCTGGCCGTCGGTGCCGTAGCCGCAAGCTACGGTTACGGTTTCGGGCTGCGCATCAGCGGCCCGTGGTTGGCCGTCTTGCTGGCTGCCAACACAGCGGTTTTCGCGGTCCTGCTTCTGGCCCTGGTGCTGGACAAATTCGTGCGGCTCGACTAGCAGTCGCACCGAACCGGTTTCGGGGCTCACTTGTCCTTGTTACGCACCTGATTCAGCGTCCAGACGGCCACGAACACGACCCAGAACAGCAGCAAATAGTGATGGATCTCCATGGACTCTCCTAAGTTGTAGGTGGGTTGAAGGCAGAAGAAGAGTGTGCCTTGCTGTGCCGAAGGTTAACGCATGGGCAACCGCTTGATCAGCGGTGACATGGCCCAGAAGGTCGCCAGCAGCAGGCCTATCTCGATCAAGTAAACCACATCGTAGCTGGCGCTGCGCCCCGCGAAGTTGGCCACGGAATCGGCCAGGACACCGCCCAGAGCCACACCCACGCCCGCTGCAGTGGCCTGCATGGCGCCCCAGCTGCCCAGGGCCAGGCCGGCCTGATCGGGCGGTGCGCTGTTCATTGCGGCTGTCAGTGTGCCGTGGCTAAACAAGCCTCCAGCCAGGCCAATGCCAAAGACGCCCAGCACGAATACCGCCACCGAGGCCAAAGGCCCCGACAGCACGACCAAAGCGAAAGCCGGTACGCCCAGCGCGACGCCCATCGCAGCCACGCGCATGCCGTCGCGCCCACGGCTCAGCACCACGGAAGCGAACGTGAACCCAAGGAGGCCACCGCAAGCCAGGGTCGCAGTGAGCAAGGTCGTTTGGCTCACGCTCATGCCCAGGAACTGGCCGCCATAAGGCTCCAGCAAAACGTCCTGCATGCCGAAAGCCAGCGTACCCAGCCCGATGACCAGCAGCCGCCGCCTGGCGTGCGGCAACAGCAGCAGGCTTAGCCAGGCACGGTTGAAGTTGGGTGCTGCTGAGGCAGACACCGCCCCACGCGGTGGCCGGCGTGTTTCCTGTTTCCACAAGGCCACGGCGTTGAGTACCAGGGTCACAACCGCTGCGCCCTGGATGACCTGTACCAGCCGGCCAGGGCTGTAGTCTTCAAGCAACGCACCGAAGACAAGCGAGCTGACAACCGAGCCCAGCAGCAGCATCACGTACATCAGGCCCACGACCTTGGGTTGCGTGGCTTCTGGCGCCAGGTCGGTGGCCAGCGCCAGGCCAGCGGTTTGCGTGGTGTGCAAGCCTGCACCCACCAGCAAGAAGGCCACGCCGGCTGCGGCTGGGCCGATCCAGGCTGGCCACTGCGAGGCATTGCCGCCGCCCGACAGCACCAGGATGGCAAACGGCATCACCGCCAGCCCGCCGAACTGCAGCAGGGTGCCTCGCCACATGTAAGGCACGCGGCGCCAGCCCAGGGCCGATTTGTGGTTATCAGAGCGAAAGCCGACGAGGGCGCGAAACGGTGCAAAAAGCACCGGCAAGGCAATCATCACCGCCACCAGGGCGGCGGGTACACCCATCTCCACGATCATTACCCGGTTCAGCGTGCCGACCAGCAGCACCAGTGCCATGCCCACCGAAACCTGGAACAAGGACAGGCGCAGCAGCCGCGACAGCGGCAATTCAGGCGACGCTGCGTCGGCGAACGGCAAAAAACGCGGCCCCAGGTTCACCCAGGACTGCACGATCTTGCGGCTGACGGAGAACATGGCGAGTAGCGTCGCAGGTGCGGTGAAGCAGAAATGAAAAAGACCGGGGTGGCGTGTTGCCGCCCCCGGCCCGGCGCAGCCGAGCGGGCTGCGAGGTCTACCTCGGCGCTTCAGCAGCCGCGACCGGTGCCGCCTTGACTACAGCTGCAGGATTGCCGTTGAGGTACTTGGAAACCCAAGTGGTGTTCGTCAGCAGGGCGTAGTGCACGGCAAAGGAACCGACAGCCACAGCACTCAAAAACAGCGGGATGCCCACAGAAGGCTTGACCACGCACCAGATTTTTCCGTAGATCATGGTGGTCTCCTGCTTACTTCAGCCAAGGTGAATAGATGTACGCCAGCAAATGCGCCAGCGCGGCAATCATGCCGAAGATCTGCGTGCCCTGAATGATGTGGCGGTGCACTTCTTCGGATTCAGCCTCGGTCAAACCGGTGGGCCATACCTTGTTCGGATCAGACATGGAGAATTCCTCAGGGGACTTCTTTTTCTCGTGTGAATCCCACACGCGGGTACAACAATTTACAAGTGTCATTTTTACTTGACACATACAGTTGTCAAGGAAAATTGACAGGTGGATGATCGATATGTCGCTGTTTTGCCTCGGGATGAACCCGAACCCGACGGCTCCCAAGGTTTTTCCAGCCCTGCAGACACCACGTTCAGCGCACAGAATGCCGGCATGCAAACCGAATCTGCCCTGCCTTCTTTCGTGCAGTCGCTGGGCGATGGCGTCTATGCCATCGACACCGGCTTCCACCGCACCGAATTCGACGCTGCCTATTTGCTGGTGCAGGAGGGTCGCGCCGCCTTCATCGACACCGGTACCCATCTGGCCGCGCCGCGCTTGTTGCAGGCGCTGGACGCACTGGGTCTGGCGCGCGATGCGGTGGACTGGGTCATCCCCACGCATGTGCACCTGGACCACGCAGGCGGCGTGGGCACGCTGATGCGTGCGCTGCCGGCTGCGCGTGCTTTGGTGCACCCGCGTGGCACGCGCCACATGATCGACCCGCAAGCGCTTTGGCAAGGTGCTACCGCTGTCTACGGTGCTGAAGAGATGGCGCGCTCCTACGGTGAGGTGGTACCTGTAGAGGCTGCGCGCGTGGTCGAGAGCTTTGACGACATGGTCGTGTTCCTGGCCGACCGGCCGCTGCGCCTGATCGACAGCCCCGGCCATGCGCGCCACCACCACTGCATCTGGGACGCCACCACACGCGGCTGGTTCACAGGCGACACCTTCGGCATCAGCTACCGCGAATTCGACGGGCCAGCCGGCGCCTGGATCTTCCCCAGCAGCACGCCAGTGCAGTTCGACCCGGCCGCGCTAAGCGCCACCTTGAAGCGTCTGCTGGCAGCCGACCCAGCCTGCATGTACCTGACGCACTACGGTCGCGTGCAAGACGTATCCAGGCTGGCGCACATCTTCGAGGGTCTGTTGGCGCAGATGGTGAGTCTGGGCGGGTCTGTGGCCGCACAGCCCGATCGCCATGATCGCCACACGGCGCTGAAGGCTGGCCTGCACAGCATCTACCTGGATAGCCTGCGAGCCGCCGGCAGTCCGGTCACACCCGAACAAGCCACAGAGTTGCTGGCGCTGGACGTCGAACTCAACGCGCAAGGCATGGCCGTATGGCTGGATCGCGCGAATTGAATTGGAACTGACCCGCTTGTGCCAGGCTGATCGGTCCTTTGCTTCAACGGCAAACGGCGACGATGCCAGTTACCCAAAGTGACTAGAAAGCCGCCATGCGCAACAACCAACCGGTCACCACGACCGAGTTCCCCTTTCCTTCGGGCGAGACACTCGTGTCGACCACCGACCTGAAAGGCCGCATCCTCTACTGCAATGCCGCATTCGTGACGGTGAGCGGCTTCTCGAGGGAAGAGCTGCTGGGCCAGCCGCACAACATCGTGCGTCACCCGGACATGCCCGAAGAGGCCTACCGCGACATGTGGCAAACCATCAGCAGTGGCATGCCCTGGTCAGCGCCGGTGAAGAACCGCCGCAGGGACGGCAGCTACTACTGGGTGCTGGCCAACGTGACGCCGCTGATGGACGGCGACAGGCCCAGCGGCTACATGTCCGTTCGCACCCAGGCCGCTCGCGAACAGGTGGTGGCTGCCGAACAGCTTTACGCCAGCATGCGCGCGGAAAAAGCCGCAGGCCAGCATTTGACCGTGCTGATCGAAGGCGAGGTGCACATCAACACCCCCCTGGCCCGGCTGCGCCGTGCCTGCCGCATCGGACTGCCCGGCCGCATGGCGGGTGTCACGGGGGCTGTAGTGGCAACGTGCGTGGCGGTCACGTCCGGCTTGGGTGGCTCATCGATGTTCAGCCTGGCTGTGGCAGCCGAGATCGCTGGCGCCGCCCTGCTGGGCGCCGCAGTTGGCGGCCTCTGGCTGAGCCGCATGTCGGTGGGCCCGCTGGAAGATATGGTGCGTATGGCCAACCGCATGGCTGCAGGCGACCTGACACAGACATTCACCGGCAACGGGCAAGACACCCTGGGCCGGTTGGGCAAGGCGCTGTCGCAACTCAATGTGAACCTGCGCTCCATCGTGCGCGATGCGCGCAGCGAGGTGCACCAGATGCGCGATGCCACGCGAGAGATCGCTGCCGGCAACCAGGACCTGTCGGCGCGCACCGAATCGCAGGCCGCCAGCCTGGAAGAAACGGCCTCTTCCATGGAACAGATCACCAGCACCGTGCGCAACAGCGCCAGTTCTGCTCAGCAAGCAGCGCAATTGGCCAGTGAAGCCAGCGCCGTGACCCAGCGCGGCAGCGACGCCATCGATGAAGTGACCCGCACGATGCACACCATCAGCGAGGCTTCAAGGCGCATCGGCGAAATCATCAGCGTCATCGACGGCATTGCGTTCCAAACCAATATCCTGGCCCTCAACGCCGCTGTCGAAGCTGCGCGCGCAGGCGAGCAAGGACGAGGATTCGCCGTGGTGGCCAGCGAAGTACGCAGCCTGGCGCAACGCACCAGCGGCGCAGCGCGCGAGATCAAGCAGCTGATCGAAGACTCGGCGCAAAAGGTAGACGCTGGCAACCGCCTCACGGAAGAAGCACGCAAGACCATGGACGGTGCCCTGGCCACGGTGCAACGGGTCAGCCATGTGATCGAAGAAATCAGCACAGGCGCCAGCGAACAGCTCAGTGGCATCTCGCAGGTGAACGAAGCCGTGTCGCAGATGGACAGCATCACGCAGCAGAACGCTGCTCTGGTGGAACAGATCGCGGCGTCTGCAGTGCAGCTGCAGAAGCAGGCGGTGGCCGTGTCTGAATCGGTGCAGGTCTTCAAGCTCGATGCCGGGCCGCAAATCGCACAGCAAGCCGTGGCACTGCGCAAGCAGCACGCCCGATCCAAGGCACTGGAACACGAGACCGAGGTGGCGTGACCGCTGACCGCTGACCGCTGACCGCTGACCGATCGCCCGCCTGCCCACCGCTAAACTTTCGTCGGGCCCACAGGCCCGCCACCCGGCGGGCCTTGTCGCATGGCCCGTGGAGACAGGCGCATGCAAACACAAGTGAACTTCGGTCTCCAAGGCCGTGTGGTGGTGGTCACAGGCGGCGCGCAGGGCATAGGCGAGGCCTGCGCACGCAGGCTGGTACGCGACGGCGCAGCCGTGGCCGTGTGGGACATGGCCGAGGTGCCGGGCCAGGCCTTGATGGCTGAACTGCACGGTGCCGGCCACCGCGCCATTTACGCGCATTGCAATGTGGCAAGCAAGACCGACGTGGACGCCGCTCTGGCCTCGACCCTGGCCGCCTTCGGCCATGTGGATGGCCTGGTCAACAACGCCGGCATCTTCAAGGCCGATGACTTTCTGGAAATCTCTGAAGCCGATTGGGACGCCGTCATTGACGTCAACCTCAAAGGCAGCTTCCTCGTCGGTCAAGCTGTGGCGCGCGCCATGGTGGGCAACGACGATCTGCCAGGGCGCCGACGCGGCAGCATCGTCAACATGAGCTCGGTCAACGGCACCCTGGCCATCCCCAGCATCGCCAGCTACAACGCCAGCAAAGGCGCCATCAACCAGCTCACGCGCGTGATGGCCTTGTCGTTGGCCGACCGCGGCGTGCGCGTCAACGCCGTGGCGCCAGGCACCATCGCCACCGAACTGGCGCAAAAGGCGGTGCTGACCAGCGACGACGCCAAGGCCCGCATCATGAGCCGCACACCGATGAAGCGCCTGGGCGAGCCCAGCGAAATCGCTGATACCGTGGCCTACCTGCTCAGTGATGCCGCCAGCTACATCACGGGCGAGATCGTGGTCGTGGACGGCGGACGCATGACACTGAACTACACGGTCTGAAACGATGGCAGCCGTCCCTGATCTTTTGCAGCAATGGCTGGCTGACGAGACCGCTGTGCGCCAACGGCAAGCGGCCAGCGCGCCGACACCCCCCGCCGCCGAACACGTGGCTTCGATGACCGGGCTGGAAATGATGCAGGCCATGCTGGCCGGCAAGTTGGGCGCGCCCAGCATTTCTCATACGCTGGATTTCCTGCTCGTCGAAGTCGAACACGGCCGCGCCGTGTTTCAGGGCGCGCCGGGACCGGGCCACCTGAACCCGATGGGCAGCGTGCATGGCGGCTGGTATGCCACCTTGCTGGACTCGGCACTGGGCTGCTGCGTCCACGCCGCCCTGCCCCGGGGCAAGACCTACACCACGCTGGAGCTGAAAGTGAACATGGTGCGCGCGCTGAGCCCCCAGGTGCAGCGCGTGCGCGCCGAGGGCCGCGTCATCCACGCAGGCGGGCAAACCGCCACGGCCGATGCGCGCCTGTTCGGGCCCGACGGCAAGCTGTATGCGCATGGCTCGACCACGTGTCTGGTCTTCACACCGCGGCCGCCAGCCTCCCACTGATTCCCCGCTGGCTGATGCCCAGCTGGCCGATTCCCAGATGGCAACGCATTGGTTCAGAACCCGCGAACAGACCGGTGCTAGCCGCGCAGTGCGCTGGCAGCTTTCGCCAGGGCCGTGATGCGGTCCCAGTTGCCAGCATCCACGGCATCCTGCGGCGTCAGCCATGAACCGCCACAGACCAACACATTCGGCAAGGCCAGGAATTGCGGTGCCGACTCTGCACTGATGCCGCCCGTGGGGCAGAACACGACGTCGGCAAAGGGCCCGGCCAGCGCCTTGAGCATGGGGATGCCGCCGGCCGCCGTGGCGGGAAAGAACTTCAGGAAGTCGTAGCCGGCGGCATTCGCGGCCATCACCTCGCTGGCTGTGGCCACGCCTGGCAGCAGCGGCAGGCCCAGGTTGCGGCAGGCATGGCCGATGTCTGAACGCCAGCCCGGGCTGACGCCGAACAGGCAGCCTGCGTCTTTGGCGGCTTCAGCATCCGCCACCGAACGCAGGGTGCCCGCACCGACGATGGCCTCGGGCACTTCGCGCACGATGGCAGCCATGCACTGCAGCGCCACGGGCGTGCGCAGCGTCACTTCCAGCACGCGCACGCCGCCAGCGACCAGCGCGCGCGCCAGCGGCACGGCGTCTGCCACCCGGTGCAGCACGATGACGGGGATGACGGGGCCATAACTGGCCAGTTCGATCGGGTCCATGGGGCTGGTTGAGGCCATGTCAAATGTCCCAAAAAAGAGAATCGGCTGATTACAGCCAAGTGATGGCGCCTTCCTCGGCGCTTTTGACATTGCGGCGCATGCCGCCAAACAGTTCGCGGCCCAGATCGTGGCCGTTGACTTCCTTCTGCGCCGGGTCCAGTGTGGCGGGCTCGCGTGCGGCCCATTCCTCATCAGCCACCAGCGCTTGCAAGGTTCCGGCCACGGCGTCCACGCGCAGCCTGTCGCCGTCGCGAACGCGCGCCAGCGGGCCGCCGGCCAGCGCTTCCGGGCTGACATGGATGGCAGCCGGCACCTTGCCGCTGGCACCACTCATGCGCCCGTCGGTGACCAGGGCCACGCGGAAGCCCTTGCCTTGCAGCACGGCCAGCGGCGGGGTGAGCTTGTGCAGTTCGGGCATGCCGTTGGCGTGCGGGCCTTGAAAACGCACCACAGCCACGAAGTCGCGTTCAAGTTGGCCGGCCTGGAAGGCTTGCAGCAACGCTTCCTGCGTCTCAAAAACCAGCGCTGGCGCTTCGACGATGTGCCGGTCTTCAGGCACAGCCGAGGTCTTGATGACGGCGCGACCCAGGTTGCCTTGCAACAAGCGCAGACCGCCCGTGCTGGAGAAGGGCTCGGCCGCATGGCGCACCACCGTGCTGTCGCCACTGGCTTCGGGCAAATCCAGCCACTTGATGCTGTCGCCTTCTTGAAACGGCAAGCGGGTGAAGGCACGCAGGCCGTCTTCGTGCACGGTGGTCACGTCGGCGTGCATGCAGCCGCTGTCCATCAACTCGCGCAAGATGAAGCCCGGGCCGCCTGCGGCCTGGAAATGGTTCACGTCGGCGCTGCCGTTGGGGTACACGCGCGCCAACAACGGCACGGCTGCAGAGAGGTCGGCGAAGTCGGTCCAGTCGATGACGATGCCTGCAGCACGCGCCACCGCCACCCAGTGGATCAGGTGGTTGGTGCTGCCGCCCGTGGCCAGCAAGGCGACCATGGCGTTGACGATCACACGCTCGTCGACGAGCTGGCCGATGGGCGTGTAACGCGGGCCGCGCTGCAACAGGCCCAGCACTTGCGGCACAGCCTGGCGGGTCAGTGCTTCGCGCAGGTCGGCATGTGGGTGAATGAAGGCTGCGCCGGGCACATGCAGGCCCATGGCTTCCAGCAGCATCTGGTTGCTGTTGGCCGTGCCATAGAAGGTGCAGGTGCCGGGGCCGTGATACGCAGCGCTTTCTGACTGCAGCAGTTCGGCGCGGCCCACCAGGCCCTGGGCGGCCTGTTCGCGCACCTTGGCTTTGTCGTTGTTGGACAGGCCGCTGCTCATGGGACCGGCAGGCACGAAAACGCAGGGCAGGTGGCCGAAGTGCAGCGCGCCAATGAGCAAGCCCGGCACGATCTTGTCGCACACCCCCAGCAGCAGGGCCGCATCGAACACATCGTGCGTCAGAGAAATGGCGGTGGCCATGGCAATCGTGTCGCGGCTGAACAGGCTCAGTTCCATGCCGGGCAGGCCTTGCGTGACGCCGTCGCACATGGCCGGCACGCCGCCGGCTACCTGCACGGTGGCGCCGCGCTTGCGCGCTTCATCGCGTATGACGGCAGGGAAGCCCTCGTAGGGCTGGTGGGCTGAGAGCATGTCGTTGTAGGCCGTGACGATGCCAATGTGCGGCGCTTTCTCGGCCACCACGCGGAACTTGTCGTTGCTGGGCAGTGCGGCGAAGGCATGGGCCACGTTGGCGCAGCCCATGCGTTCTGCGCCAGGCGGGCGCTGCGCCAGCCGCGAAATGCGCGCCAGATAGGGCGCCCGCGTGGCAGCGCTGCGCTGGCATATGCGGGCAGTGACTTCAACGATTGCGGATTTCATGCCAAGCAGCCTCTGTAACCGGGTGCCTGATTATCGAGAAACCAAATTGCATGCGTAATTTGCCGCAGCCTGACCTTAGGGAGGGTGGTGTGTCGTGGCATGCTTTACCCCCATGCTGCGACCTGTTCCACCCGCCATTGACCCCTCGCTGGTCCTGAAATGCCCTGCTGAAGCTTTGTACAAGCTGCGCCAGGATCCGCTGTGGACCGCCAAGCGGGAGCGCTGGGTGTTCGGCTACGCCTCACTCATCTGGCGGCCGGAATTCGACGCCGCGGAACACCGCCCTGCCCTGGTGCGGGGCTGGCACCGCGCCTTGCGCATGCGCTCACGCGTGAACCGGGGCACGCCGCAACAGCCGGGCCTGGTGTTTGCGCTGCTGCCCGGCGGCGCCTGCCGTGGCGTGGTCTACCGCTTGCGGCCGGAAGAAGCCGAAGCAGAAATCGAACGTCTCTGGGCGCGCGAAATGCCTACCGGCGCGTACGACCCGAGGCTGCTGAACTGCCAGACCGCGCAAGGCCCTGTCACTGCCCTGACCTTCACGCTCAACCGGCGCAGCGACAGTTGTCTGGCGCGCCTGCCTGACGACAAGATGGTGCACATCCTGCGCCATGCCAGCGGCCGTTTCGGCAGTACCTTGGACTATCTGGCGCGCACCGCGCTGGCGCTGCGCGAACAAGGCCTGCACGACCGTGAAATCGAGCGCCTGATGGTGCTGGCGCAGAACCACGGCTTGCTGGCTCAGACGGCGTCGCCAGCGGGGGGGCTCGAAGCGGCAGTCACAGCCCTTGCAGCAGCCAAGTCCGAGACGGTGTCGATGTCCAGCAGCACACCGGGATCAGTGACTTCTTCGCCGTGCGCGGGGTAGCGCATCACGACACGGCGCGCGCCGTCGTCGCCGGTCAGCATCAGGAGTTCTGAATACAGCTCGGCCGCGAAGCCCACCGGGTGGCCGCGCTGGCCTCGGTACTGGGCAACCACCACGGTCTGCAGCTCCAGCGCTTTGGCCACGGCCAACAGGGTGCTGGGGCGAACCAGGGGCATATCGGCCGGCAGGATGAGCCAGCCCGGCGCGCCGGAACGTTCGCCCACGCCACATGAAATGCTGTGGCCCATGCCGCGCGCGGCCTGTTCGTCGGTCACTTCGATGATGTCGCGCTGGGCCAGTTGGCGCGCAGCCAGCGGCGCCAGGCGGCTGGTGGTGACCACGACCACCGGCAACTGGCTTTCGACCGCGTTGCGCAGGGTGCTGCCCAGCACGGTGGACCCGGCAAACGGCTGCGCCAGCTTGTGGCTGTCGCCTTCAAAGCGGCTGCCCAGGCCGGCGGCCAGAACGATGATGGTGGGACGAAAACGCATGCGCAGGGTCTGATCCGGATGTGTCTAAATGTTTTGCTGCAGCGCAGCGAACTCGACCCCGGCAGGATGTAGCGGATAACCACGAACGGGTAGTGGGGCGACCACTTAAGGCGAATCACCAACCCGGCGAGCGGAGTTGGGGGTGACAGCAGCGAGTTTTTATACTCAGGGCATGAGCCAACCACACCCTCCAGCCGCCGAAGTGTCGATTGCCGACCTGCGCAAAAGCTACGAGCGCGACCAACTCGACGAAAGCGCCAGTGCTACCGACCCGCTGCAGCAGTTCAACACCTGGTGGGAGCAAGCGCTGAAATCCCAGATCCCCGAACCCAACGCCATGACGCTGGCCACCGTGGGCGAAGACGGCCGCCCATCGACGCGCGTGGTGCTGATCAAAGGCGTCGATGCGCGCGGCCTGGTCTGGTACACCAACTACGACAGCCGCAAGGGCCACGAACTGGCCACCCACCCCTGGGCTGCGCTGCAGTTTCACTGGGTCGAACTGGAGCGTGTGGTGCGTGTGGAGGGCCGCGTCGAGAAAGTGTCGGAAGAAGAGTCCGACGCCTATTACGCCAGCCGCCCGCTGGATTCACGCCTGGGCGCCTGGGCCAGCCCGCAAAGCCAGGTCATCCCGTCGCGCAGCGTGCTGGTGACGGCAGCGGCCCAGGCCGCCGCGCGCCACCTGCTGAACCCGCCCAGGCCGCCGTTTTGGGGCGGCTATCGGCTGCAGCCCGACCGCTGGGAGTTCTGGCAAGGCCGCAAGAGCCGGCTGCACGACCGGCTGCGGTACCGTCAAGACGCAGGGCAAGAAGGCAGCCCGTGGATGCGCGAGCGGCTGGCGCCCTGAATAGTCAAAACTTCAGCTGCACCCCCGCTGACAGCGCCCGCCCCGGCAGCGGCACCAGGCCACGCAGGGTGACGATCGTGCCGGCGTTGTAGGCCAGCGCATTGCTGGCGTTGTTCAACTTCACGAACCACAGCGCGCCTTCGGCAAAAGCTGTCAGTGGGCCGCTGGCCGACAAGTCGAACAGGGTGTAGCCGTCGGTCGCCCGGTCCAGCGCCGGCACGCGGTCTTGGCGGGCCGCGTGCCTGACTTGAAGGGCTGCCGTCACACCGTCCAGCATGAATTCCAGCCCGGCGCGCATGCGCAGGGGCGCCAGGCGCGGCAGCGGCTCGCCCGTGTCCAGGTTGTCGCCGCGCACCAGGTCCAGGCCGCCAGTCAGGTCCAGCCGCCAGCCTTGTCTGACCAAGGGAAATCGGCCATCGACTTCGACCCCTGAAAGCCGGGCACGCACCGCGCTGAAGGCGTATTCAGGGAACGTGCTCTCGTCTTCCCCCGGCAGCTCACGGCCCGTGGCGTCCAGCGCGATGTAGCGTGAAAAGCGCGTCTGAAACACGTTGATGGAGAAGTGGCGGTCGCTGCCCTTCCAGGCCATGCCGGCTTCCACATGGCGACTGCTTTCGGTCGGCAAGCTGGCGTCGCCACGCTCGAAAGCCGCCGTGGCAATGTGCAGGCCGTTGGCATACAGCTCGTAGTAGGCTGGCGCGCGTTCGGTGTGGCCCAGGCTGGCGCTGGCTTGCCAGCCGCCGCGCAAGGGCAGCGTGGCAGCGACCGAAGCGCTTTTCGGCGTGAAGCGGCGCTCCAGCGGGTTGCCGAAGCGTGGTTCCTCACTGCCAGGTACGTCGCCTTCAGACAGCACGCGCACGCGCTCCACGCGGCCACCGACACTGAAGGCCAGCGCTCCCAGCTTGAATTCTTCCAGCAGGAAAGCCGCCTGGCTGCGCGTGCGCGTGCCGGGAACGAAGGCTTCTGCGCCCAGGGCCGAAAAATCCAGGGTTTCGGCCTGGAATCCGAACACACCGCGCGAGCCCAGCCAGGCCGCCAGCGGTGCGTGGTGCAACTCGGCGCGCAGCTCGTTACCCCGGCTCTCGAACGTGGTGCCCACGTCGCCGCCTTCGAGCTCCACATGCTCGTAGTCGGTATGGCTGGCGTGCACGCCGGCTTGCGTGATGAAGCCGGGCAAACCGCGCAGTTCGCCGGCCAGGGCGATGCGGTCGCGCTGCATGCGAATCGTCACGTCTTCTTCTGCCGTGACGCCGTAGCGGTTGCGCAGCGTGTCCACCGACGCGCCCAGGTAGCCCTGGCTGCCGACCCAGCTGGCGCCCACCGCCCCGCCTTCAGCGCGGCTGGCCGAATTACGCACGCGGGTGGCGGGCGCCAGCTCTTCGCCGTCCGCCAGCGGCACGTGGCTGGGCACGCGCAGATCGCTGCCGTCGCGGCCGTAAGCATCGGCATGCCAGGCCAGCGCACCTGCCCCGCCTTCCAGCACCACGGCGCCGGAGCGTTCGCGGGCGGCACCGCCCAGGCGCACTTCGGCGCGGCCGCTCAAGCCCTCGGCCACGCTGCGCGGGATGCGGTTGTCGATGCTGTTGACGACGCCGCCAGTGGCGTTGCCGCCATACAGCAGTGCGGCCGGGCCGCGCAGCACTTCCAGGCGTTCGGCCACCAGCGGGTCGGTGCCCACGGCATGGTCGAAGCTGAGGTTGGACGCGTCTGTGGCCGCGCCGCCGTTGTCCAGCAATCGCACGCGGTCGCCGTCCAGGCCGCGGATGACGGGCCGGCTGGCGTTGGGGCCGAAATAGCTGCTGGCCACGCCGGGCAGGCCGTCCAGCGTTTCGCCCAGGGTGGTGGCGCGGCGCAATACCAGGCCGTTGCCGGACAGGACATTGCTGGGTTGAACAGCACTGTCGCGGCCCAGCGGGTTGCCGGTGACGACAACGGTGTCGGCCGGAACGACGGCTTGAGATTGGGCAGCGGTGCAGGCAGCGAGTGCGCAAGCGCAAAGGGCAAAACGAGGTGTCTTGAAGCGGTTCATGGGTGTGGGATCTCGATCGAGCAAGCGCAGCAGCCCGCGCGGTCAGGCCGCAGCGGAGGGCTGCATTCAAAAGTGGGGGACAGGCCTCGGCAGATGCGAGGCCAGGTTCAGCGCGTCAGCCCGCCGGTGGGGCGCGCGCCTGGTAGGCCGCAGCATTTGCGCGGCCAAAAGCCGCCAGCTCGGGCACGGCAGTGCGCGGCGCGGCCACTGGCAGCGGCGCAGGCGGCAGGCTGGCCAGCAGGGCGTCGGCATGGCCGAGCAGCTGGTCATAGAGCCGGCAGTCGCTGCTGACACCGCCATGCGCGTCAGCAGGCGCATGACCCCAGTGGTCGGCTACTGGATTTACGGTCGCGTGTGAACCATCCTGTGCATGCGCCGGTAGGCCGTGGGCCACGCGGTGCGCCAGGCCCGCGGCCTGCGCCACGAGCAGCAACGCGGCCAGAAGCAAGGCGGGCCAGAGGGTCAGGCCAGCCTGCAGACGATCAGGCAGACGATGACGCAGACGACGGCGCACGCGGTTCATGACATCAGCCCGCCGCCGCCGCATGCAGCACGCGCTGCGGGAAAGGAATCTGCACGCCAGTCTGATTGAGCAAACGCAGCACAGCCAGATTCACTTCGGAACGCACATTGCCCTGGCCGTTTTCCGGGTCGGTGATCCAGAAGTTCAGCGTCAGGTCCAGCCCGTCGGCAGCAAAGTTCGTCAACTGCACGGCGGGGCCGGGCGCTGCCAGCACGCGCGACACCGCGGCGATGGTTTGACACAGGCGCGGCAGCAGGACATCCAGATCGGTGCCGTAGGCCACCTGCACGCTGGAACTGATGAGCACACGCGTGTCAGCCAGCGTGGTGTTCTCCACCCGCTGCGTGATCATCATTTCATTCGGCACGATGGATTCGCGGCCGTTGAGCGCGCGGATGACGGTGTAGCGCGTGCTGATGTCGGTGATGCGGCCCTCGAAGTTGTCGACCTTCACCGTGTCGCCAATGCGCATGCTGCGCTCGGCCAGGATGACGAAGCCGCTGACGTAGTTGGCCGCCAGCTTCTGCAGACCCAGGCCGATGCCCACGCCCAAAGCACCGCCCAGCACGCTGAGCGCCGTGAGGTCGATGCCGGCGGCTGACAGCGCCAGCATCAAACCCAGCACCAGCAAGCCCGCACGCAGCGCACTGGCGGCCATCTTGCGCAAAGACAGGTTGTCGCCCGCGCCCCTGACCAGCAGTGACTCCAGCGTGGAAGACAGCCACAGCGCGCCCATGAGCACGACCACGGCCGAAACCAGGGCTTCGAGCACGTTGCGCACCGACACCTGGCTGCCGCCGATGGCCCAGGTGATCTTGTCCAGCTCCTGCAGCATCAAGGGCAGCAGGCCCGTGATCCACAGCACCACCAGCCCCCAGGCGACCCAGGAAATGCTGCGTTCGACCACGCGCACGAAATTCGACTGCGGCAGCGCGCGCCGCAGCACGCGCACCGTCAGCCGGATGACCACCAGCGAGGTGAGGATAGGCACGACCACCAGGAAAACCGCGATGGGCATGCCCACCCAGGGCTGGGTCAGTATCCAGCGCGCCAGCCAGGCCAGCAGCAGCGCGACCACGGGAAACAGCGCGCCGCCAACGACGCCTTCACCGAACCAGATCGACTGCGGCCGGGGATCGGGCCCGCGCAGCAGTCGCACCGAACTCCACGCCAGCACCAGGCAGCCGGCAAACACTGCCAGCTCCACCAGGGCGGTGGGGCGCAGCAAGGCGTCGACCAACCGGCCGAAGTCGTCGGCGCGGGTCGCCCCGGCGGCCAGTTGCGGTGGCGCCATGAAAGGATCTAGGCGACTTCGGCCAGCACGCGCAAGTGCGCCGCCACGCTGCGCGCCAACGCGCTCAGGTGGTAGCCGCCTTCCAGGCAGCTGACGATGCGACCCTGGGCATGGCGCGCGGCCACGTCCATCAGTTGCTGTGTCATCCAGGCATAGTCGTCTTCCACCAGGCCCATCTGGCCCAGTTCGTCTTCGCGGTGGGCATCAAAGCCGGCGCTGATGAAGATCATCTCGGGCTTGAAGTCTTCGAGAGCCGGCAGCCACATGGCCTCGATGGTTTCGCGCACCGCGGGGCCCCGCGTGTAGGGCGCCACCGGCACGTTGACCATGTTCGTACCCTTGGGCACGGCGCCGCTGTAGGGGTACAGCGGGTGCTGGAAGAAGCTGCACATCAGCACGCGTTCGTCGCCGGCGATGATGTCTTCGGTGCCGTTGCCGTGGTGCACATCAAAGTCGATGATGGCCACGCGCTGCAGGCCGTGTTCGTCCAGCGCATGGCGCGCCGCCACAGCCACGTTGTTGAAAAAGCAGAAACCCATGGCTTCGCCGCGCGTGGCGTGGTGCCCAGGGGGGCGAACGCAGCAAAAGGCGTTCTTGGCGCGGCCGGCAATCACCTCGTTGGTCGCCGCCACAGCGGCACCAGCGGCGTGCAGGGCGGCGGCCAGGGTGCCGGGGCTGGCCAGGGTGTCGGGGTCCAGGGCCTGGCGCTCGCCGCTTGCGGCCACGCGCTGCAGCAAATCTTCGATTTCTGTGACGTAGCCACTGGCGTGGGCGCGTCCCAGTTGCTGCGCGGTGGCCGACGGCGCTTCCTCGAAGCGCAGGGCGATGTCCAGACCGGTGGCCAGCAGATGGTCGTTGATGGCGTCCAGGCGCTGAGGGCATTCCGGGTGGCCCTCGCCCATGTCGTGCGTGCGGCAGGCGGGATGGCTGTAGAAGACGGTGCTCATCGGGGGATGCAGAGTGGACGGTTCGAGTATGGTCTTGCGTGGTCGTCGACACATGCAAGCACGCATGCCAAGAGGTACATGAAGAACATGAAGGACATGCACCTGCCTCGCCAGCTCTCATTGCTGGTCGATCAGATTAGCACGATCGTCGTCGGCAAACGCCCTCAGATCGAGGACTGCATGGCCTGTCTGCTGGCGGGTGGGCACCTGTTGATCGAAGACGTTCCAGGCGTGGGCAAGACCACGCTGGCCCACACCCTGGCCATCAGCCTGGGCCTGCGCTTTTCGCGCGTGCAGTTCACCGCCGACCTGATGCCCAGCGACCTCATCGGCGTGAGCGTGTTCGAACGTGCGCAGGACCAGTTCGTCTTCCACCCGGGCCCGGTCTTCACCCAGGTGCTGCTGGCCGACGAGATCAACCGCGCCGGCCCGAAGACGCAAAGCGCCCTGCTCGAAGCCATGGAAGAACAGCAGGTCTCGGTGGAAAACGAAACACGCCCGCTGCCGCGGCCCTTCTTCGTCATCGCCACGCAAAACCCCAGCGACCAACTCGGCACCTACCCGCTGCCGGAAAGCCAGCTCGACCGCTTCCTGCTGCGCATCACCCTGGGCTACCCGGACCGCGCTTCTGAACGTCTGCTGCTCTCAGGTACCGACCGCCGCCAGGCCGCGCAGCAGCTCGTACCCGTGATGCGCCCCGGCGAACTGGAAGCGGCGCAGGCCGCCGTGCTGCAGGTGCGCGCCAGCGACCCGCTGCTGGACTATCTGCAGAACCTGATCGCCGACACGCGCAGCGGCACCTGGTTCACCGAAGGTCTGTCGCCGCGTGCCGGCATTGCCGTGCTGCGTGCGGCCAAGGCGCGCGCGCTGATGGCCGGGCGCGACTATGTGGCCCCTGACGACGTTCAGGCCATCCTGCCCCAGGCCATCGCCCACCGCCTCACGCCCGTGCCCGGCAGCGGCCGTGGCGCGCTGGAACAGGTGCGCGCGATGGTCGAAGCCGCTGCCATTCCGTGAACACGGCGGCCCCTGCGATAGCGGCTGGCGGCTGGTCGCCGCGTGCGCGCTTTCGGCGGTGGCTGCAGGCGCGCCTGCCCACCACCGACACGCAAACGCTCACCCAGCGCAACGTCTACATCCTGCCCACGCGCTCTGGGCTGGCCTTCGCGCTGACCTTGGTGGTGATGCTGCTGGCCGCCATCAACTACCAGCTGAACCTGGGCTTCGCACTGACTTTTTTGCTCGCTGGCGCCGGCATCGTTTCGATGCACATGACGCACAACACGCTGCGCGGGCTGACCTTGCACCTGCGCCCGCCGCGGCCAGTGTTCGCTGGCGAAGCTGCAGCGCTGGAAGTGGTGTTGACCAACCCCGGCACCACGCGTTATGGCCTGGGCTTGCGTCTGCACGACGCACCGGCGCGGCTGAACATGTGGTGCGACGTGCCGGCCCAGGGCCAGCAGGTCTGCCACCTGAGCATCGTGCCCGCGCACAGGGGTTGGCATGGCGTGCCGGCGGTGGTGGTGGAAGCGACCTTCCCTTTCGGCCTGTTCCGTGCCTGGTCGGTGTGGCGGCCGCAGGCGCAGGTGCTGGCCTGGCCGCAGCCGGAGCAGCCCCCGCCGCCGCTGCCCCTGGCCGCGCCCGGTGGCAATGAAGCGCATGCCGCGCGGCGCAGCGCCGGCGGCGAACTCGACGGCGTGCGGCCCTGGCGCCGTGGCGACACCATGCGCCAGGTGGTGTGGAAGAAAGTGGCACGCAGCGGCGAACTCGTCAGCCGAGAAACCAGCCAGGTCGCAGCGCGGGAACTGTGGCTCAGCTGGTCCGACACGCAAGTGGCCGGCACCGAGGCGCGGCTGTCGCGCCTGGCCGCCTGGGTACTGGCGGCCGAACGCGAAGGCCTGGCCAGCGGTTTGCAGCTGCCCGGGAAGGAACTGCCGCCCGGCCTGGGCGAAGCGCACAGGCGCACGGCGCTGGACTTGCTGGGCCGCTGGGCATGAACGCCTTCACACGGATGCGGCGCGCAGGCGCTGGCGCGCTGCCGAAACGGTTGAACAAGCGCTTGCATGAGCATCTGCCCGCGCACCTGCCCGCGCACTTGCCCCGCGAAGCGCGCGACACGCTGTTCCAGATCACCGTCATCGCCTGGACCATCCTGCCGCACCTGCTGCACCTGCCCGTCTGGTGCAGCGTGATGGCCGGCGCGGTGCTGCTGTGGCGTGCACGGCTGGCCTGGACAGGCGCCAGCCTGCCCAGCCGCTGGCTCGTCAGCGCCCTGCTGGCCGTGGCCACCGGGCTCACGCTGTGGGGCGAAAGCGGTTTGCTGGGCAAAGAGGCGGGCGTCACCATGCTGGTGGTGCTGCTGACGCTGAAAACGCTGGAACTGCGCGCTCGGCGCGACGCGCTGGTGGTGTTCTTCCTGGGCTTCTTTCTCGTCCTGACCCACTTCTTGTATTCGCAGTCGCTGGGCACCGGCTTGTGGATGCTGGTGGCGGTGTGGGGTCTGCTCACGGCCCTGGTGCTGTCGCACATGCCGGTGGGTCGCCCGCCGCTGAAAGCAGCAGGTGCCGTGGCAGCCAAGGCGGCGCTGTTCGGCATACCGGTGATGGCGTTGCTGTTTGTGCTCTTCCCGCGCATCGGGCCGCTGTGGGGGCTGCCGCAAGACGCGGTGGGCCGCACCGGCTTGTCGGGCAGCCTGCGCATGGGCGGCGTGGCCGAGATCGCCAACGACGACAGCGTCGCGCTGCGCCTGCGCTTCCCGGGCCGCGTGCCCGAGCCCGGCCAGATGTACTTTCGCGGTCCGGTGCTGTCCACCTTCGACGGCCGTGAATGGACGCGGCTGATCCCCAGCTTTCCCGTTGCGCTGCGCCCGCGCGCCGACGTTGAACTCATCGGCGAGCCGCTGCGCTACGAGATGACGGTGGAGCCCAGCCGCCTGCCGCTGCTGCCGCTGCTGGAACTCACACCCGACCGGCCTGATGCAGCGCCGCAGTTGCCCGGCTGGATGCTGACACTGCGGCCCGATGTGCAGTGGCAGGTCGACCGCCCCGTATCGGACCGCGTGCGGGTGCAGGCCAGCGCCTGGCTGCAACACCGCCACGGCCCGCAGCAGGACGTGGTGGGCCTGCGCGACCTGGTACAGCTGCCCGCCGGCTTCAACCCGCGCACCCTGCAATGGGCAGCCGACCTGCGCGCGCAGCCCGACATGGTGGAAGCCGACCCGCGCATGCTGGCGCAAGCGGTGATGAAGCACATCAACCAGGCCGGCTACACCTACACCCTGGCACCGGGCGAATACGGGCGCGACGCGGTGGACGAATTCTGGTTCGATCGCAAGCTGGGCTTTTGCGAACACTTCGCTTCGGCCTTCGTGGTCGTCATGCGTGCCTTGGACGTGCCTTCTCGCATCGTCACCGGCTACCAGGGCACCGACCCTGTGCCGCAAGACGGCTACTGGATCGTGCGCCAGAGCAATGCCCACGCCTGGGCCGAGTACTGGCAGCCAGGACAAGGCTGGGTGCGCGTCGACCCCACGGCCGCCGTGGCACCAGAGCGGGTGGAACGTGGACGCAGCCTGCAGGCACCGCCCGGGCTGGTGGGCGGTGCCATGCGCAACTTCAACCCGCAACTGGCGGCAGAACTGCGGGCCCGCTGGGAGGCGGTGAACAACCGCTGGAACCAGTGGGTGCTGAACTATTCACGTCAGCAGCAGTTCAGGCTGCTGGAAAGACTGGGTGTGAAAAGCCCGAGCTGGCAAGACCTGGCCAGCCTGCTCATCGGCCTGCTGTGCGTCGCCAGCCTGGCGGGCGCCGCCTGGGCCTGGTGGGACCGCCGCCGGCAAGACCCCTGGCAACGGCTGCAAGGGCGCGTGCTGCACCGGCTGCAAACGTTGGGCGTGGGAGTGCGGGCGCACCACGCGCCCCGCGCGCGGGCTGAACTCGTTCGTGCCGCGCTCGGCCCCACGGGTGAGGCGGCGGCGGCAGCGCTCGAGGCGCTGGACCGCCTGCGCTATGGCGCGCCGGCCAGTGAAGGGCCGCCACGGGCGGCTTACAGGAAATGGTGGCGCCAGTTCCTGGCCGGTCTGCCAGCGGCGCGTAGGCGTGCATGAATTGGCAGCAGCTGCCTGATTGAGACCGCTGGTGCGGCGACCCGCCTCAAGCCAGCATGCAGGCGGTCGAAAATCAAGGCATGAGCCTCCCTGTCCGTGTGGCGCTGTTGGGCTTCACGCCCTTCGAACGCGAGCACCTCAAACCTGCCCTGCACGCGCCGCGCCGGCGTCAGCCGCTGTACGAGCTGCGCGTCAACGACCTGCAGTCCTGCAACCTGGCCCTGGTGGATGCCGACCATGAACAAGCCGTGGCCCAGGTGCGGTGTCAAAACCGCCTGGCCAGCACCGTGATGGTGGGCAACACGTTGCACCGCGGTGCCGGCGCGCATCTGCCCCGGCCCATTCATGCGCCCAGCCTGCTGCAGGCGCTGGACGCGCTGGTCGCATTGGCCGTGCCGATGTCTGCGGAAGTCGGGCGTGTGCAGGACATGCTGGCCGAATTCCTGACACGCGGCGCGTCGTCGCCGGCAACTGCTGCGGGCACAACGACGAGCCAGTCTGCCTGGCCGATCATTGCGGGGCCGGATGCGAATCAACGCCCCAAACGCGGCGTCGCGCTGCTGGTTGACCCGGGCACAGCCAGCCTGCCCTTCCTGACCGCTACGCTGACGCCGCTGGGCCTGGACCTGCACCGCGTCGCCCATGGCAGTGAAGCCTTGCAGCGCTTGCAGCAGGACGTGGTGGAGTTCGTTTTCCTGGCCACAGGAAACGGGGGCAGCCCCGGCAACAGCGATGGCGAACCCGCGCCCGACGACATGGACGGCTTTCACACCTGCCGCTTGCTGCAGCGCATGCCTCCCGCGCAACCGGTGGCGCCGCCACCCACCCTGGTGTTGCTGCTGAGCGCAGACAACGCCGTGAACCAGCTGCGCGCCCAGCGTGCCGGCGCCGACGCCTGGCTGCACCCGCCCTGGGTGGCCGAACCGCTGCTGAAGATCATTGACGAGCGCAATCGCTGGTTGCGGCAAAGCGGCAAACGGGGTTGACGGGCAACGGGCGACGGGCGACGGGCGACTGCGGGGCCAACTTACCCTGCCGATAATCGGCCCATGCCACTGAACATCTCCCGGCGCCGCCACCTCTACAGCACCGCCATCGCCAGCCTGTCGATCGCCCTGCCCAGCTGGGCGGCCGGGCCGCCGAAGCCGGCCAAGCCGGCCAAGCGTGCCGTAGAAACCGCCAGCTATGCCGGCCACGCCGAAGCCATGGCATTTGCCGAAGCCCTGGCTGCAGAACACGGCATGGACGCAGCCCGTGTTCGTGACCAGGTGGGCCAGGCCCGGCGCATCGACAGCGTGCGGCGCCTCGTCATGCCACCGCCTGCGGGCGTGGCCAAGAACTGGGCCGCCTACCGGGCGCGCTTCGTCGAGCCGCAGCGGATTCAGGCCGGGCTGGACTTCTGGCAGGCCAACGAACGCTGGCTGGCGCGGGCCGAAGAACGCTGGGGTGTGCCGGCTGAGATCGTGGTGGCGATCGTCGGCATCGAGACCTTCTACGGCCGCGTGATGGGCAATTTCCGTGTCATCGACGCGCTGGCCACGCTGGCATTCGACTTCCCGCCCGGCAGGCGCGACCGCAGTGCGTTCTTCCGCAGCGAACTGGAAGAACTGTTCGTGCTGGCCGAGCGCGAAGGCAGCGACCCGCTGTCGGTGAAGGGTTCCTATGCCGGGGCCATGGGCCTGCCGCAGTTCATGCCCAGCAGCGTCAACCGCTACGCCCTGGACTTCGATGACGACGGCCACATCGACCTGCACCGCAACCCGGCCGACGTGGTGGGCAGCGTGGCGCATTACCTGGCCGCCTTCGGCTGGCAGCGCGACATGCCCACGCATTACGGCGTGGCCGTGCCGGTGGACAGCAGTGAGCGCGCCGTGCTGCTGGGGCCCGACATCCTGCCCAGCTTCACTGCCGCGCAATTCGCCGAGCGCGGCGCCGTGCTCGATGCTGCCGGGCGCCAGCACGAGGGCTTGCTGGCCCTGGTGGAACTGCAGAACGGCGACCTGGCGCCCAGCTACGTGGCAGGCACGCAGAATTTCTACACCGTGACGCGCTACAACTGGAGCAGCTATTACGCGCTGGCCGTGATCGACCTGGCGGCGGCCATGAAGCGGCTGCGTTAGCGCCAGGTCAGCCGCTTCCGGTGCTAAGGTGCGCCATGATCGACACCCTGCTTCTCGCCACCGCGCGCATCGCCACCTTCGAGCTCGACCGTGGCCTGACCAACGCCAGCGGCTTCTTCTTCGAGCGTGGCGACAGGCTATTTCTAGTCACCAGCCGGCATGTGCTGATCGACGAGCCCAGCGGCCACCATCCCAACCGCATCGAGATCGAACTGCACACCGACGCGGCCAACCTCGGCAGTTCGACGGGCATTTCCATCCTGTTGTTCCAGGACGGCCAGGCGCAGTGGCACCAGGGCAGCGACGCGGGTGGCGAGATCGATGTGGCCGTGCTGGAAATCGACCGCAGCGCCCTGCCCGCAGGCACCCTGCTGCATGCCTTCACACCCGCGCATCTGGCGACACCCGGCAGCGTGGAAGTGGGCAGCAACCTGCTGGTGGCGGGTTTCCCGCTGGGCTTTCACGACACGCTGCATCACCTGCCCGTGGTGCGCCAGGCGGTGCTGGCCACGGCCTGGGGTTTGCGCTTTCAGGGTGAAGGCTACTTTCTGACCGACGCGCGCACTCACCGCGGCACCAGCGGGGCGCCTATCGTCATGCGCGACCACAGCGCAGGTTCTGCTGCGCTGGAACTGCCCTGGAAGCTGCTGGGCGTGCATTCGGGCCGCATGGACATGAGCACGCGCGACAAGCTGCTGGACGAATCGCTGGGCCTGAACATCGCCTGGTATGCCGACATCCTGCTCACACTGACACAAGCGCGCGCGGCAACGGAAACCAAGGTCGAGCCGGTCGAGCAGGTCAAGCCGGTCAAGCCGGGATAGGCACCAGAAAGTCGCGGCTGATGCCCACGCCCAGGTCGCCCACGCGGTCCAGAAACTGCGTCAGGTAAGCATGCAGCCCGGTGGCCAGGATCTCGTCGATGCGGCCGTACTTCAGATCGGAGCGGATGCGCCCGGCATGGCGCAAGGTTTCTGAACTCTGTTCGTTGGCCAGCAGTTCCAGATTGGCCAGCACTTCGTTCATGCAAGCCGCCAGCGAACGCGGCATGTCCGGGCGCAGGATCAGCAGTTCAGCCACGCGTTCCGGGCGGATGACGTTGCGGTAGACCTTGCGATAGACCTCGAAGCCGCTGACCGAACGCAAGATCGCCGACCAGTGATAAAAGTCGATTTCCTGGTTTTCTTTGACGTTGCCGGCACCGAAATAGTCGCCCGTGAGTGCATGGAACTTGACATCCAGCAAACGCGCGGTGTTGTCTGCGCGTTCCAGGAAAGTGCCTATGCGCAGGAAGTGCAAAGAATCGTCCATCAGCATCGTGCCCACGGTGACGCCGCGGCTCTGGTGCGAACGCAGCTTCACCCATTCGAAGAAATCGCTGGGGTCGCGCTCGAAGGCGTCGCTCTGCAAGGCGCGGTTGAATTCCAGCCAGGTCTGGTTCTGCGTTTCCCAGACCTCGGTGGTGAGCGCGCCGCGCACGGCGCGCGCGTTCTCACGTGCCGCGCGCAGGCAGGCCAGGATGCTGCTGGGGTTTTCGGCGTCGCGCACCATGAAATCCATGACGTTGCGCGCCGTGACCTCGCTGTATTTCTTCGAGAAGGTCTCGGTCAGTTCACTGATCGACAACAGGCCGCGCCAGCCTTGTTCGGCCTTGTCGGCCGACTGCGGCAGCAGCGCGGTCTGGTAATTCACGTCCAGCATGCGTGCGGTGTTTTCGGCCCGCTCCATGTAGCGGGCCATCCAGAACAGGTGGTCGGCAGTGCGTGACAGCATGGTCAACGGTCCTCCTTCAGGCTTCCAGAACCCAAGTGTCTTTGGTGCCCCCGCCTTGCGACGAGTTGACCACCAGAGAGCCTTCTTTCAGCGCCACGCGCGTCAGGCCGCCAGGCACCGTCTGCACGCCTTTGCCTGAAGACAGCACATAGGGCCGCAGATCGATGTGTCGCGGCGCGACCCCCGATTCGACATAGGTCGGGCAGGTGGAAAGCGACAGCGTGGGCTGCGCGATGTAGTTGTCGGGCCGAGCTTTGACGACAGCAGCGAATTCGGCAATTTCAGCCTTCGTGGAAGCTGGCCCCACCAGCATCCCGTAACCCCCGGCGCCATGCACTTCCTTGACCACCAGTTCCTTCATGTTGGCCAACACGTACGCCAGATCCTTGGCCACGCGGCATTGATAGGTGGGCACGTTCTTGAGGATCGGCTTCTCGCCCAGATAGAACTCGATCATCTGGGGCACGTAGGGATAGATGCTCTTGTCGTCGGCAATGCCGGTTCCAATGGCATTGGACAAGCTGATGTTGCCCGCGCGGTAGACGTCCAGCATGCCGGCACAGCCCAGGGTGCTGTCGGGGCGAAACGCCAGCGGGTCCAGGAAGTCGTCGTCCACGCGGCGGTAGATCACATCTACCCGTCTCGGGCCCTGCGTGGTGCGCATGTAGACGAAGCCTTCACGCACGAACAGGTCCTGGCCTTCGACCAGTTCCACACCCATCTGCTGGGCCAGGAAGGCATGCTCGAAGTAGGCACTGTTGTACATGCCAGGCGTCAGCACCACCACGGTGGGCTCGTTCACGCCGGCAGGCGCCACGGCACGCAGGGTTTCCAGCAGCAGGTCGGGGTAGTGCTGCACCGGCGCGATGCGGTGGATGCTGAACAGCTCGGGAAACAGCCGCATCATCATCTTGCGGTTTTCCAGCATGTAGCTCACGCCGCTGGGCACGCGCAGGTTGTCTTCCAGCACGTAATAGTCGCCGCTGCCGTCGGCATTGCCGGCGCGCACGATGTCCACGCCGCTGACATGCGAGTAGATGTTGCCCGGCACGTCCACACCCATCATCTCCGGGCGGAACTGCGCGTTTTTCAGCACCTGGTCAGACGGCACGATGCCGGCCTTGAGAATTTCCTGGCCGTGATAGACGTCGTGAATGAAGCGGTTCAGCGCGGTCACGCGCTGGCGCAGGCCGGCTTCCATCTCCAACCATTCCTGACGCGGAATGACGCGCGGAATGAGGTCGAAAGGAATGAGGCGCTCGGTGCCCGAACCGTCTTCGTCCTTGGCGCCATAGACCGCGAAGGTGATGCCCACGCGGCGGAAGATCATTTCCGCTTCTGCCCGCCGCGCCTGCATGCTGGCGGGTTCCTGCCGGTCGAGCCAGCTTTGGTAGATGCGGTAGTGGTCGCGCACGGCGCTCTGGCTTGGGCTCTGGCTCTGGCTTTGGCTCTGGCTCTGCCCCTGCCCCTGCCCCAGCCCCTGCCCCGTGTTCATCTCGTCGAATGTCGACTTCATCGGCGTCTCATTTCCTTGATTTGGCCCGGGCGTCTATGGCGCCGTGACTGTAGCAACAAGCAAGCCCGGAGCCGCCACCGGCCAGGGGCCGCTTGCCGGCCTTCCCCGCGTCGTCACGGCCACCTTCAGCCGGTGGCTGCCGCCGCTGCGGATGACGCCGCGCAAAGGCGTGACGTCGCCGAAATCGCGCCCCACAGCCAGACGCACATGGCTGGTCGAGGGCACGATGTCGTTGGTGGGGTCCAGGCCCAGCCAGCCGTCTGCCGGCACGCCCGGTGTGCCGGGACACCACACCTGAACCCAGGCATGCGAAGCATCGGCGCCCACCAGCGCTTCGCCGCTGTCGGCCGCGCGCGTGAGCAGGTAGCCGCTGACATAGCGCGCCGGCAGGCCCAGCATGCGCAGGCAACCGGCCATCAGGTGGGCGAAGTCCTGGCAGACGCCGCGCTTTTGCGCGAAGCTGCGCAACAGCGGCGTATCGACATCGGTGCTGCGGCTTTCGTATTTGAAGTCGGCGTGGATGCGGTGCATCAGGTCCAGCGCAGCTTCGGCCACGGGCCGGCCCGACGGGAACGATGGCTGCGCGTAATCACGAAGTTCACGCAGCCGGGGTACGTAATGCGATGGCATGGTGAATTCCACAGGCTGCTGCAGCGGCGCCCGCCCTACATAGCGCAAGCTGGCCGCCAGCGAGTCCCAGGGCGGCGAGACAGCGGCTTGCAAGGCAGAGAACCGTGCGCGCAGCCGCACGCGGCTGATGGCGCGCACGCACAGGCTGTCGTGGGCTGCCGCCAGGCTGAAATGGCATTGGGCGTTGCCCATGGCGTCGATGCTTTCGCGCACATGGCCGGGCTGCGGGCTGAACTCCAGCGCAAAGGACATCAGGCGCTGGTCGGCGTCGTCCAGCGGCTTCAGGTGTGCCAGATGCTGGGCCACGGAAACAGTGCTGTTGTAGTCGTAGCGCGTTTCATGCAGCACGTCCAGCTCGGTGTCGGGCTGGTCCGCCGGGTTGGCGTTCGCGGTCGCATTGGCATTCAGGTTCATACGCGCTGGTCCTGTCCCTGGGCCAGGTTGAAGTAGCGCTCGCCAATGTCGCTGGCCAGTGCGCCAGCGCTGCTGGACAGCTGCCCGGCCAGCTCGCGCAGGCGCTGCAGCAGTTCGGCATCATCGGCGCCGCGCAGCGATTCCAGCGTCAGCCCGGGGCCCACAGCGGGCAGCCGTTCGAGCAACGGCGCCAGGCTGGCTTCTGTTCCAGGCAGCTTCGTCAGCTCGGTGCGCAAGCGCCTCAACACGCCAGCCAGCGAACGCGGGTTGGCGCTGTCCAGCACCAGCAGGTCCGTCAGCGCCAGCAGGTCTTCGTGGCGCTGGTAGCGGGCGCGAAAGGTGATGACGCTGTCGAAGAGTTCGAGCATCAGGTCCATGCCCGGGGCGCTGCCCAGCGCGTCGGCGGACAGGAAAGCTTCCAGCCGCGCCGTCAGGCCGATCAGCCTTTCGAGCAGGCGGCCCACGGTGAGCAGGCGCCAGCCATGGTCGCGCGTCATGCGGTCGGTCTGCGCGCCTGTCATGGCCGCCAGGTGCAAAGCCAGGCGGTCCAGTGCCGGTAGTACTTGGGGCAAGGTGGGCAGCGTGCCTGGCGCCACGTCCAGCGCCGTGCGAAAGCTCTCGCCCATGGTGCGGATCAGGCCCCAATGTTCGCTGGAGAGGCGTTCGCGCAGCGCCTGCGACGCGCGTTCCAGCGATGCCAGGTTGTAGGCGATGCTGGCCGCACCCTGATGGCCCGTGGTGTCGCCCAGAGCGCCCAGCAAGGCGCGCTCGAAGTGATGCGGCGCGCGCACCAGGCTGGGCACGCCGGGCGGCACCAGGCCACCGCCGATGGCCAGTTCGGTCAGCGCCTGCAGCATCTGCGGCGTGGCGTCGCTGTCGGCGTCGACCAGCAGCAAGGTGGCGCGCGCCAGTTGCACGGCCTGTTCGGTGCGTTCGGTATAGCGGCCCAGCCAGAACAGGTTTTCGCCCGTGCGGCTGCTCACCGGGCGACGGCGACCGGCGATGTCGTCGACCTGCAGCCGCTGCGGCAACATGCTGAAGGCGTCCACCGGGCCCTTGGACAGCACCCAGGTGTCTAGGCTGCTGCCGCCGCGCTGCATGCTCACGCTGCTGTCTTCACGCTGGGCTACGCGCGTCATGCCGCCAGGCAGCACATGCCAGCGCCCGCCGCCATCGGCAATGGCATACACGCGCACCATGGCCGGGCGCGCGGCCACGCCGGCTTCGCCCCAGATCGGCGCGCGCGAAAAGCGCAGGCGACTTTGCACCATCCAGGCGTCGGGATCGGCTTCGATGGCGGCCAGGCGTTCCAGCTTGGAGAGCTCATGCACCTGAGAGGTGCGGCCGTCGCGCGGGAAAGTGCTGCGCAGGAACTTGCCGTCCAGGTCGCCCTGCACCGCGCGCCAGGCCGTGGCTTCACCGCACCACCAGCTGGGCAGCGATGGCAGCAGCATCTCGCCCTGCCCCAGGCGGCGCGAGATGCCGGGCATGAAGCCCTGGATGGCTGGTGACTCAAGAAATGCGCTCCCCAGCGCATTGGCCATCACCACCGTGCCGGCGCGTGCGGCCTGCATCAGGCCGGGCACGCCCAGGGCGCTGTCGGGGCGCAGTTCGAGCGGGTCGCACCAGTCGTCGTCCAGCCGCCGCAGCACGCCATGCACGGGTTCCAGACCTTCGACGGTTTTCAGGAACAGGCGCTCGTTGCGCACCGTCAGGTCGCCGCCTTCCACCAGCGGCAGGCCCAGGTAGCGCGCCAGGTAGGCATGCTCGAAATAGGTTTCGCTGTAGCGCCCGGGGGTCAGCAGCACGATGCGCGGCGTGCTGTTGCCTGCCACCTGGCCGGCCAGTTGTTCCACCGTGTCGAGCAATCGCCGATAAGAGCTGGCGATGTGCTGCACGCGCAGCTCGCGGAAGGCATCAGGAAACTGCCGCGAGATGACCATCCGGTTGTGCATCACATAACCCAGGCCTGAGGGCCCCTGCGTGCGCTGCGCCACCACCCACCAGCGACCAGCCGGGCCACGCGCGATGTCGAAAGCGACGATGAACAAGCGCATGCCACCGGGTGGCTGCACGCCGCGCATCGCGCGCAGCCAGCCGGTGTGGCGGTACAGCAGGGCCGGCGGCAGCAGACCTTCATGCAGCAGGCGCTGCGGGCCGTAGATATCGGCCAGCATGGCCTGCAGCAGCTCGGCGCGCTGAATGGCACCGGCCTCGATCTGCGCCCAGTCGGCGGGCTCGATCAGATGCGGCAGCACTTCCAGCGACCAGGGCCGCGCGGCCACGCCGCCGGGCGTGGTGTCGCTGAAAACGTTGTGCGTGACGCCGTCTTGCAGGATCTGGCGCGACACCTGCACCACGCGGCGGTTCATGTCCTGCGCACGTTCAACCTGGCCGGGCTGTGCCAGGTGCTGGGCAAATGACTGCCAGGCCGGGCGCAGGCCGCCACCGGGACTGCGCAATTCGTCCCACACCCCCGCCTCGGCCGGGTGGGCGTGACTGAGCAGCAGGTGCGCGCCCTCGGCGTGTTCTGCGCCCGGCGGCTGCGCGAAATCCAGCGGCAGGCTGGCCTGCGGCTCGCCGCCGCCCTGGCTTTGCGACTGCATGTTGACCGGGAGCGTGGCGGACACCGGGGGCGTTAGATCACTTGTTGGTCAAAGGGCTAGGTCGGGCTCTGATTCAAGCGCAAGTCCAACGTGAACGGCAGTTCGCGGCTGGGTTGCGCCGGCTGCACCTGTATCGCGCCCGGCGTGTGGCCAAAGCGGAAGAAGCGCGCCAGCCGGCGGCTCTCAGCGGTGTACGAATTGACCGGGAAGTCTTCGTAGCTGCGTCCGCCCGGGTGGGCCACGAAGTAGCGGCAGCCACCCAGCGAGCGGTTCAGCCAGCGGTCGACGATGTCGATGGTCAGCGGCGCATGCGCAGGAATGGTCGGGTGCAGCGCCGATGGCGGCGCCCAGGCCTTGTAGCGCACACCGCAGACATATTCACCCACGCGCCCGGTCGGCTGCAAAGCCGCAGCCTGGCCGTTGACGGTGATGATGTGGCGGTTGTCGTTCAGCCCGGTGACCTTCAGTTCCAGCCGTTCCAGCGAAGAATCGACATAGCGCACCGTGCCGCCCGCCGAGCCTTCTTCGCCCATCACATGCCAGGGTTCGAGCGCGTTGCGCAATGTCAGCTGTACGCCAAATGCAGACACCTCGCCCACCATCGGGAAACGGAACTCGAAATGCGGCGCAAACCATTGCGCATCGAACGGCAGGCCCGCGCCCTGCAATTCAGCCATCACATCGTCGAAGTCCATCTGCACGAAACTGGGCAGCATGAAGCGGTCATGCAGGCCCGTGCCCCAGCGCGTCAGCCGTGTGGCGCCTTTGCCGCGATAGGGTGTCTTCCAGAACCAGGCCAGGAGCGAACGCAAAAGCAACTGCTGCACCAGGCTCATGTGCGGGTGCGGCGGCATCTCGAAAGCGCGCAGTTCCAGCAGGCCCAGGCGGCCGGT